>JAACFA010000186.1 GCA_009937625.1 Gammaproteobacteria bacterium
AATATCATCGAAGTCGTGCGCTCAGGCTCGATGGGCATATTACGAGGCGAGAAAGCGCTTACCTTATAGCAGTGCACGGCCAGAACATTTTTTATAACAACACACAAACCAGTTGCGATACGAGGCAGTTATGAACATTTATTACGATAAGGATTGCGATTTATCCATCATCCAGGGAAAGAAGGTTACCGTTGTGGGCTATGGCTCGCAGGGGCATGCGCACGCCAACAATCTGAAGGATTCGGGCGTGGACGTGACGGTAGCTCTGCGCGAGGGTTCCACCTCCGCCGCCAAGGCGGAAGCCGCGGGCCTCAAGGTCAAGAACACGGCAGACGCAATTCGCGACGCGGACCTGGTCATGATTCTGACCCCGGATGAATTCCAGCGCGATCTTTACGACAACGAGATCGAACCGAACATCAAGCAGGGCGCAGCCATGGCCTTTGCTCATGGCTTCGCGATCCACTATAACCAGGTGGTGCCGCGCGCCGACCTCGACGTCATCATGATTGCCCCCAAGGCCCCCGGGCACACCGTGCGCTCCGAGTTCGTCAAGGGCGGCGGCATCCCCGATCTGATTGCGATCCAGCAGGACGCTTCCGGCATGGCGCGGGAACTGGCGCTGTCCTACGCCGCGGGCATCGGCGGTGGACGCACCGCGATCATCGAAACCACCTTCAAGGATGAAACCGAAACCGACCTGTTCGGCGAACAAACCGTGCTTTGCGGCGGCACTATCGAGCTGGTCAAGGCAGGTTTCGAAACCCTGGTGGAAGCCGGTTACGCGCCGGAGCTGGCCTACTTCGAGTGCCTGCACGAGCTCAAGCTGATCGTCGACCTGATCCACGAGGGCGGCATCGCCAACATGAATTACTCGATTTCCAATCATCAACGAGGAAAGCCGCTGGGCGATGAAGGAGTGCCTGGAAAACATCCAGAACGGCAGTTACGCCAAGCAGTTCATTTCCGAAGGGCAATCCAATTATCCAAGCATGACCGCGGAGCGACGTAATAATGCGGCGCACGAAATCGAGCAGGTGGGCGCCAGGCTGCGCTCGATGATGCCCTGGCTCAGCGCGAACGCGCTGGTCGACAAGTCCAAAAACTAGTGATTCCAGCGGGTGCCCGGCGCCCGCAATTTCAAAATGGACGACGCCAACCCGAAAGAGATTCGCAAGAATATGCGTAAGGGCATCTTCCTGTTGCCCAATTTATTTACCACGGCTGCGCTGTTTTGCGGCTTTTACGCGATTATCGCGGCGATGGCAGGACGTTTCGAAGTCGCCGCCATCGCCATTTTCCTGGCGGGCCTGCTGGATGGTCTGGACGGGCGCGTTGCGCGCCTGACCAATACCCAGTCCGCCTTCGGCGCCGAGTACGACAGTCTTTCCGATATGGTTTCTGGTTTACCTGTGGTCGCTGGTCCACCTGCGCGAAGTGTCTGCTTTCATGGGCAAGCTGGGTTGGCTCGCGGCCTTCATCTACGCCACCGCGACCGCCTTGCGACTGGCCCGCTTCAATACCCAGATCGGCGTTGCGGACAAACGTTACTTCCAGGGGCTCGCCAGCCCCGCCGCGGCAGCGGTCGTGATGGGCATGGTCTGGGTGTGCGAGTCCTATCATATAATCGGAGAGGATGTTACCTACGCGGCGCTGGTTTTGACCACTACCGCCGGTGCGCTGATGGTTTCGCGTTTTTCCTACTACAGTTTCAAGGATCTCGACCTGCGCGAGCGCGTGCCCTTCGTAACGCTGCTGGGTGCGGTACTGGTGTTTGTATTTCTGTCGATAGAGACGGCCACCGTACTGTTTTCGTTCTTCTTTGCCTACATGATGTCGGGCCCGATCGTGTCCCTGTTTCGCTGGAATCGCAAGCGGGCACGCAAGTCAGAAGCAGTCAGCGACGATACCTCCGAATCCTAAGCGCGATCTTTTTGCTTGGCAAGCCGACTATAGTTGGCTATATTTCCAGTCATGCAAACGCAGCACGCCAGTTTTCAAATCAAGTCTCCAGCTAGCCTGGAACTCCTGCCTGCGTACCTGCTGCTATCTCTGCTGCTCGTTCTCCTGCTGCCGTAAGGCAGACTAGAGACTCCTGACGAGGGCAAACGTAAGCAACAATCCATCATTTTAAAACGCTTAGACATACGAGATAGCCATGAGCAAAGACAAATTAATCATTTTCGACACCACGCTGCGCGACGGCGAGCAAAGCCCGGGCGCATCCATGACGCGCGACGAAAAGATCCGCATTGCGCGCGCGCTGGAACTGATGAAAGTCGATATTATCGAAGCCGGATTCCCGATCGCCAGTGAAGGTGATTTCGAGTCGGTCAGATCCGTTGCCGAAATCATCAAGGACAGCACGGTCTGCGGGCTGGCGCGCGCCAAATCGATCGATATCGAGCGCGCCGGCGAGGCCATCAAACCCGCGAATTCGGGCCGTATCCATACCTTCCTCGCGACCTCACCGATCCACATGGAGCACAAGCTGCGCATGACGCCGGACCAGGTGGTCGAGGCGGCGGTCGCGGCGGTGCAGCAGGCGCGCCATTACACCGACGATATCGAGTTCTCGCCCGAGGACGCCGGCCGCTCCGAGCCCGATTTTCTGTGCCGGGTTATCGAGGCGGTTATCGATGCGGGCGCAACCACGATCAACATTCCAGATACGGTCGGCTATAACGTACCGCACCAGTTTGGCGGGCTGATCCGCGAACTGATCGAGCGCGTTCCGAACTCGGACAAGGCTGTTTTTTCGGTGCACTGCCACAATGACCTCGGGCTCGCGGTCGGTAATTCGCTGTCTGCGGTGCTGAACGGTGCGCGCCAGGTCGAGTGCACGATTAACGGGCTCGGCGAACGCGCCGGCAACGCGTCGCTGGAGGAAATCGTCATGGCGGTGCGCACGCGGCAGGATGTTTTTCCCTGCGACACCCACCTCGACACCACGCAGATCATGAACTGCTCGAGGATGGTATCCGGTATTACCGGCTTCAACGTGCAGCCCAATAAGGCCATCGTCGGCGCCAACGCCTTCGCGCATGAATCCGGGATTCACCAGGACGGCGTGCTTAAGTCACGCGAGACCTACGAAATCATGCGTGCCCAGGATGTCGGCTGGAGCACCAACAAGCTGGTGCTGGGCAAGCATTCCGGGCGCAATGCCTTCAAGACGCGTATGTCCGAGCTGAATATCCAGTTCGATTCGGAGGAAGAACTCAACGAAGTATTTTCCAGCTTCAAGACCCTGGCGGACAAGAAACACGATATTTTCGACGAAGACCTGCTGGCGCTGGTGAACGAGGCCACCTTCGAAACCGAGAATGAAACCATCAAACTGGTCAGTCTCCGGGTTTGCTGTGAAACGGGCGAGGTTCCGCAGGCGACCATGACATTGAATATCGATGGCCAGGAACAGCAGGCCGTGGCCAGCGGAGACGGGCCGGTCGACGCCTGCTTCAAGGCGATCGAAAAGCTGACCGAGACCGGGGTTGAACTGCAACTCTACTCGGTAAATGCGATCACTACGGGCACCGATTCGCAGGGTGAAGTAACCGTCAGGGTCGAAAAAGACGGCCAGGTCGTCAATGGGCAGGGTTCCGATACCGATATCGTCATCGCCTCGGCCAAATCCTATATCAACGCCCTGAACAAGGTGATCAACAGCTCCGGCCGTACCCATCCCCAGCTGGGAGACGTGTAGGTCTCGATGTTAACGGCACGGCAACAGCACTGCCTCAGGGGGATAGGCATTCAGCAATGGAGCAAACGCGAAACCAGGCACGGGGACGGATCGACAACAGGGTCCGTTCCCGTGGTGCTTGCGGATGACGAAATCGAGGCGCTGAACCAGTTCATCGAAACCGCGCGCCCACCCGCCGCCGCGGCAACCGGGGTCAGACCGGATTTTTCCGAAAACGATCAAACCGCGCTCGATGCCGTAGCGCAACGCAGTGATCAATACCCTGTTTCAGAGCCGAACGAAGTCGCTACGTCTCCGCTTGCTCTCGATTCATGGGACTCGATCATCGCTGCCATTGAAGCCTGCGAGGCCTGCGAACTGGCGCAAAACTGCACCCAGAAAGTTCCCGGGATCGGCGACCGCCACGCGGACTTGATGATCGTCGGCGAGGGCCCCGGTCACGACGAGGATATTCAGGGTGAACCTTTTGTCGGGCGCTCGGGGCAATTACTCGATCGCATGCTGGCTGCGATCGGTATCGCTCGCGAGCAGGTTTACATCACCAATATCGTCAAGTGCCGCCCGCCCAACAATCGCGATCCGAAACAGGAAGAAGCGTCTCGATGCCGGGCCTACCTCGAGGCGCAGATAAAGCAGATTTCACCCAAGGTCATCCTCTCGGTGGGACGCGTTTCGGCGCACAACCTGCTCGGCAGCAACCAGCCGGTGGGCAAGCTGATTCAAAAGATGCACACCCTGCCGGGCACCGATATCCCGGTCAAGGTCACCTATCATCCCGCCTACCTGCTACGCAACCCGCCGGCCAAGGCGATCGCCTGGCAGGATTTAAAACTGCTGCACCAGATGCTGCAATGAGCGAGGACAGCCTGTCATTTCGGCGCATGACCCTGGCCGACGTCAAGCAGGTAATGACGATCGAACGCGAGGTTTACGAGTTTCCCTGGACCGAAAGAATATTCAGCGACTGTATCCGCGTCGGCTACCAGTGCTGGATGGCGTCGGTTAAGCAGCGCATAGTCGGACACGCGGTCATCAGCGTGACCGCGGGCGAGAGCCACATCCTGAACCTTTCCATCGGTCGCGAGTACCAACGCCAGGGCTTCGGCCGGCAGTTTATCGAGTTCCTGGTGGACCAGGCGCGTGCACAAGATGCGCAAACCATGCTGCTCGAGGTCAGGCCCAGCAACAGGGCAGCGATTAGTTGCTATAATGCGGCCGGTTTTAATGAAATTGGCAGCCGCAAAGGCTATTATCCCGCGGCCAACGGCCGTGAAGATGCACTGCTGTTCGCGCGGCATATTACGCCAGCCACCGACAGGTTAAGCGGTTAGCCACCTCAAGTTAAGTTATCCCGGAAGTAAAACATGTCAGATATTGACGAAATGCGTCGACGCCGGACCTTTGCGATTATTTCGCATCCCGACGCCGGCAAAACCACGGTGACCGAAAAGTTGCTGCTGTACGGCAAGGCTATTCAAATGGCGGGCACCGTCAAGAGCCGCAAGGCGGCCAGGCACGCCACCTCGGACTGGATGGAGCTGGAAAAACAGCGCGGCATCTCGGTCACATCGTCGGTCATGCAGTTCCCCTACCGCGACAGCATCATCAACCTGCTGGACACCCCCGGGCACGAAGATTTTTCCGAAGACACCTATCGCACGCTGACCGCGGTGGATTCCGCCCTGATGGTCATCGACTGCGCCAAGGGCGTCGAGGAGCGCACTATCAAACTGATGGACGTTTGCCGACTGCGGGACACCCCGATCATCACCTTCATCAACAAGCTCGATCGCGAGGGTCGTGACCCGATCGATTTGCTGGACGAGGTGGAAGACGTCCTCAAGATTCGGTGCGCCCCGATCACCTGGCCGATCGGCATGGGTAAAAACCTCAAAGGCGTGTTTCATTTGCTCAACGATTCGGTGCACCTGTTTTCGGCGAGCGATGCCGAGAAGGTCACTTCGGGCGAAGTAATCGAGGGCCTGGACAATCCGAAGCTGGACGAAGTGCTGGGCAACATGGCGGACGAGTTCCGGGAAGAAATCGAGCTGGTGCGCGGCGCCTCCAGCGAATTCGACCTCGATACCTACCGCGCCGGTGAACTGACCCCGGTCTTCTTCGGCTCCGCGATCAATAATTTCGGCATGGCCGAATTGCTCGACGCCTTCAACGAGTACGCACCGCCACCGCTGCCGCGCCCGACCCGCAGCCGTATCGTCGAGCCCGAAGAAGACAAGCTCACCGGCTTCGTGTTCAAGATCCAGGCCAACATGGACAAGCAGCACCGGGACCGCATTGCCTTCATGCGCATTTGCTCGGGCAAGTATACGCGCGGCATGAAAGTCCGCCATGTGCGCATCGGCAAGGATATGAAAATCCCGGATGCGTTGACCTTTTTCGCGGCCGATCGGGGACACGTCGAAGAAGCTTACCCCGGTGATATCATCGGTATCCACAACCACGGCACGATCCGAATCGGCGACAGCTTTTCCCAGGGGGAACAGTTGGCATTCACCGGGATTCCGAACTTTGCGCCCGAACTGTTTCGCCGTGCCCAGCTCAGGGACCCGCTCAAGATGAAGGCCCTGCTCAAGGGCCTTACTCAGCTATGCGAGGAAGGCGCGACCCAGCTGTTCCGGCCGTTGGCCAACAACGACCTGATTCTCGGCGCCGTCGGCGTGCTGCAGTTCGACGTGGTCGCACACCGGCTCAAGGACGAGTATGGTGTCGATTGCCAGTTCGAAGCAGTCAACGTCAATACCGCGCGCTGGATCGCCTGTGACGACAACAGGAAGCTCGATGAATTCAAGACCAAGCTGCGCAGCAATCTCGCGCTCGACCACGCCGGTGATCTGGCTTACGTCGCCCCCTCGCGAGTCAACCTGACCATGACCCAGGAACGCTGGCCCGAAATCGAGTTTCTCGCCACGCGCGAACATGGCGATTATGAAACGGCATAGCCTGGCAGCAGTTTGCGCCGCGATCGCCCTGTATGGGATTACCCAGCCGCTATTGGCCACGTCGGGCTTCGCCACGCGCGAACTCAACCCCATGCTGCAACCGATCTATCTCCCGTCGCTGGTCCCGGTCAACACGGAAAACGGCTGGCGCGTGGACCACAGCCTTTTTATCACCAACGACCTTCAGGAAACGGACCGTGGCAGCGAGCGCCTGATCATTGACGCCGAAAACTACCGCTACGAGCTCGATGTCAGCCATCGCAGAAATCACTGGCTGACCCATATCACTATTCCCCTGATGGCTACCCGCGGCGGCGAACTCGATAGCACGATCGAAACCTGGCACGACCTGTTCGGCTTGCCGAATGGCGATCGCGGCAAGTTTCCGCAGGATAAAGTAAATATTCAATACGAACGCGACGGGATCGTCGAGTATTCGCAGACCGAGTCCAGTAGCGGAATCGGCGACATCGC
>JAACFA010000187.1 GCA_009937625.1 Gammaproteobacteria bacterium
TTGATGTTATCGCCGACCGCGGTCAGCAGCGGGGTTTTCGGCGGACCCATGGTGCCGACGATGGCCTCGCCGCCGTGAATGCCGATCCCCATCTGCACGGTCTCGCCGAATTCTTGCTGCAACTGCTGGTTCAACCGACCGATGCGACTGAACATTTCGCGCGCGCCGTCGAGCGCGTCGCGGCAGGCCCGTTCCTTGCGTGCCGGGTCCAGGCCGTAGAGCGCCATCAGGCCGTCGCCGGCAAATTGCGCATAATGCCCGTGGGAATCGCCGAGCGCGCTCGAGAGCTCGGTGAAGAAGCGGTTCAGGATGAAAACCACGTCGTAGGCCAGTACGCGCTCGCCGAGGTTGGTCGAACCGCGCATATCGACGAACATGGCGACCACGTATTCCTCGTGCCCCTGAACCCCGCCGGCATGCAGCGCGCTGGCGAGCGGCTGGTTCGCCATCACCAGCGGCGTGATCGCGAGATCGGATTTCGGATGTAGCTGGCAGGCCAGGCGAATCTCCTTGCCGGCCCTGATACGCGCCAGCGCGCGCGCTTCCAGCTCATTCGGAGGGTCGAGCTGGTCCAGGCCGCTACCGACCCGCACCCGGCAGGTGGTGCAGCGAGCGCGCCCGCCGCAAACCGAGGCGTGCGGAATGCGCGCGTTGCGCAACGCCTCGAGCAGGGACACTCCCTGCATGGCCCTGATCTTATTGCCATCGGCCTGGGTGATGCTGTAGCTGCCCTGGCGCGCCTGTATCCAGATTCGGAACTGGCGCGCAGCCAGGGTCAGGATCAACAGCGCCGCCATCACCGTCCAGGCTTGCGCTTCCAGTCCGCGCAAAAACTCGACGTCGTCACGGCTCATCGCGATGTTGGCGGCATAAATCTGGTCCAACCGTGCCTGATCGTCAAGCCAGCCGCTGGCCTGCAGCAGCATGCGGAACAGGCCGACGTAAGCGAGCGCGGGAACCAGTATCGCCAGCGCGTAGATGTAAGGCACGAATCGATCATAGCCGTCCTTGATCCTGAGCCAGAAATGCAGGCCGATGGCCATGTGCGCCCATATTACCGGGATCAATATAACCAGCTTCACCAGGAACGCGGGACTCAGTAAGAACGAGGTCACGACGTAATAGTAATTAGGATCGATGTCACCGAGCAGATCGAAGCCGCGGTTGCCGACCGTATGCCCGACCAATAGCGGCAGGATCGAAAGTCCGAGCAGCAGTTGCAGCCATTGCCACAAAGACATGCGCAGGCTCGAGCGCCGATAAATCGAACGCAGCGCGATCAGCGCGTGAAACAGGATCGATCCATACAGCAGAACCAGACCCGGCAAATTCTGAAACAGGGCGCCGACCGTCTTGCGGTAGGCTTCGGCGGCTTCGATCGAGGCAATGCCGGATCAGGCCGGTGGCGAGCCGCAGCTGGGCTTCTAATCGTTTCACTTACTCGGCCTGACGCGCGCGCGCGAATCGGTGCTTGAAACCCTCGAGCCGGATCAAGAAATCGTCCGCGGCCATAAACTCGGCGTCGCTCATCCGCGGCTGCTCCTTAGCCCGGTACCAGTCAGCATAGCGATCCATGTCCGATGAGTACTGGCCAATAGGTCCTGACGGTAATCGTCGCCGGGCTGGTGGCAAAGTCGAAAGTCATCAGGCGCAGCCAGCCATCGCCGATGCCGACCCGCCGCTTGCGCCCAGCCTGCACCGCGACTTGCCCCCCGCACCTGGTAGTCGGCCAGGATCTGGTAGACCGGGTTACCGTCGAGATTGTCGTCGACGCGAAAACTCTGGCCGTGCTGGTGCCCGCAAAGCACCAGGAAGATCTGGTCATGCCGGCGGATCAGTTTGCGCCACAGCTGCTCGGCGCTGTTGTGATTTTCAGGCTCGATACGTGCCAGATCGATCAATGGATTGGGTAGACGTTTGCCTGATGTGCTCAGGTAGTCGTGGGTCGTTACGATCGTCGGCAAGCCCGGATTTGCGGCAATAATCGACTCCGCCCATTGCAGCACCGCGTCGCCGGGTTGCATCTCGAGCGTAATGTGCAGGAATTCGTAGCCGCCGGCGTCGAAGCGCTGCGCGCTGCTACTGCCGCCGTTGTAACTCCCGATATACCAGGGTTTGTCGCGGAAGAAGTCGCTGTCGGCGCCGAATACACTGCGAAAATTGTCGAGCCCGCCGATGTGCATGATGCCGAGGTCTTCGACCGTGCGCGATAATTCTGACCACTTCTTTTGGCGGTTGGGCGGATACCCAATGACGCTCCAGGTGGCGTCGTAGTCATGATTCCCGGGGGCCACGCCGAACGGTAGCCCGGCCTCGCTGATAATGCGGTAACCCTCGGTTGCCCGCGGCAGTTCGATGTTCAACACTTCATCGGCGCGCTTTGAGCGCCGTCCCAGTATGGGGTTTGGCTCGATACCGATGCCGCGGGTTAAATGGTCCTTGTCGATGGTCCTGGTCTGGTGCTGCCAGACGTCGCCGACCGCGGCGAGGAAGGCGATATCGCCACCGTTGTTAACGCTGCGCCCGGCGACGTAACGCATTTGCTGGATGAACAGGTCGGCCGCGTCGAACTCGAAGCCTTTGGCTTTCTGATGCCTGAAATCGATATAATTCTGGGTATCCGGAATTACCGCCAGCGTGAAGGCATTGTCCGCGGATGCAATCGCCGACCGGCACGCCAGTAACAACAGCAATGCCAGGCCCGCGGCCGACAATAGCTGGCGAATTGAGATACGTGTAGGATTCTTTATTTTCATGGCTTGCTAGAATGCCGCCAAATATAAACCGAAACCCGCTGCCGGTACAGGTTGGACGGGAGTAATTTAACCCTGGCAGGAGGTTAGGTCGCTTGCTCGACTCGCCACCCAGAGAATCCGAAAAACTGTCCTGGTGTTATGTCGCGCTGGGCGTCGTAATCGTCTTTAGCACGATTCCGGTAGCGCGCGCTGCGCGACACGGTAGGTGAGCAAATCGGGTTACAGTACTTTCTCTATTTTGCTATCGCCCTGGTGTTGCTTGGTGCCTACTTCGCTATTAAAAACGTACTTCATCGAAAGCTCCCTTTGAATGCCCGGCTTTGGCTGCTGGCTATTTTTGGCGCTTTCCTGGGATATATATACGCTGCGCGAGATCCCGGAAGAAGCGATTCATGTCAGCGAGTACGGAATACTGGGGCTGCTGGTTTATCGGGCGCTGACGCACCGGGTTCGCGATTTCAGCATCTACCTGATGGCGGCTCTTGTGGTCGCCATGATTGGCGTGATCGACGAATACATACAATGGCTCACCCCGTCGCGGGTTTTCGACCTGCGCGATATCAGGACCAATGCGATTGCCGGCGCGCTGTCGCAACTCGCTATCTTCCTCGGCCTGAGGCCTTCCATAATCCACGGTATGCCGGCGGCTATAAATTGGAGTCGGTTATGTTATCTTGGCATCGCCGCGCTGGCATTACTGGCGTTGGGTTTCATGAATACCCCGCAGCGCATTGCCTGGTATGCGACCAACCTGCCGCCGCTGGCTTACCTGATGGATAGCAAGAGTGTGATGGTTGAATACGGTTATCGCTACGAGGATCCCGATACGGGTATTTTCAGGTCCCGCTTTTCCGAGGCTCAGCTGCAGCGGTTGGACCAGCAGCGCGGCGCCGAGGTCGCGGGCATCCTCGATCGATATATACGCGGAATCGGATACCGGGAGTTTCAATCGATCTACACCGTGCCCCGTGACGCCTACGCGCACGAGGCCGGCGTGCATTTGTTTCGCCGCGAGTTTCACCTCGACCGGGCTCGGGAAAATTCTCCTGAAAAACAACACCATTACCAGGTCGCTTACCGCGAAAACCAGATCCTGAAAAAGTACTTTTCTACCGCGTTAAATCATTCCAGGCATGACTGGAACCCGGAAACGGAGCGTGAAGTCGAGCCTAATGCCGACAAAACGTTTTTGTACGAAAGCGCGGTGAGCAAGGGCCTGATAACAAGCTTAAGCCAGTCGCAAGTCTTAGCACTGTTTGCAGCCGTTAGCGTGTTACTGTGGCTGGTCGGCGTTCGCCTCAGGCGAGCCGGGAGGTCGACGCAGACATGAAACCTGGTCGTAGCCTGCTCGGATTGCCGGCGGCGTTGCTGGTCTGCGCGTTGTTTTTGGTAACTAACGCTGGACGAGTGGGATTGCCGGTAAATTATTAAAGGGGCAGGGTTGAATGAATAAAGCGGTCGTTAACAGCTCCGGGTTTGTCCGCGTGTTATCGGTTTACCTGCAACCGCGGCTGCTGTTCGTGTTCGTGATGGGTTTCGCCAGCGGGCTGCCGCTCGCGCTTTCGAGCGCGACGCTGTTTTTCTGGCTGGCCGAGGCTGGGGTTACGCTGGCCGCAATCGGACTGTTCGCACTGGTCGGCGCGCCCTATAACTTCAAGTTCGTCTGGGCGCCGTTCGTGGATCGGGTGCCGCTGCCGATATTGACTCGGCTGCTGGGACGCCGCCGCTCGTGGATGCTGATGATCCAGGTCGGGCTGATGCTGGCGATCGCCACGCTCGGTTTCAGCGAGCCCGAGACGACTCCGTTGCTGACCGCGGTCTGTGCGCTGGCGGTAGCGTTTTTTTCCGCGAGCCAGGATATCGTCATCGATGCCTACCGCATCGAGATTCTCGATGCCGACGAGCAGGGTGCCGGTGCCGCGATGACCCAGGCGGGCTACCGGCTCGGGGCGATCATGGCCGGGGCCGGCGCGCTGTTTCTCGCCGAACAGCTCGACTGGTCGCTGGTTTACGTGGTGATGGCGGTGCTGGTCGTGGTCGGCATGCTGGCGGCGATTTTCGCGCCGGACCCGGATCGGCGTCAGCCTTCGCTGCAGCATAACCGGGGCGATACCGGGTTCCAATCCATGGTCATCGACCCTTTCGTCGAATTTTTTCGGCGCAACGGTGCCACCAGCGCGATCATCATCCTGGCGTTTATCCTGCTGTACAAGTTGGGCGACGCTTATGCCGGGGTCATGGCTTACCCGTTTTACTACGAAATGGGATTCAGCAAGTCGGAAGTCGCCACGGTGAGCAAGATCTTCGGCGTCATTGCGACCGTGGTCGGCGTATTCGTCGGCGGCCTGATCGTCAAACGTTACGGCATCATGAAAAGCCTGCTCGGTTGCGGCATATTGCAGATGCTGTCGAACCTGATGTATGCCGCCCAGACGCTGGCAGGCCACGACGTGCAGTTCCTGTACTTCACCATCGGCATCGAAAACCTGTCCGGCGGCATGGGTTCGTCGGCCTTTGTCGCCTATTTGTCGGTGCTGTGCAACACGGCTTACACGGGTACCCAGTTCGCGCTGTTCACGTCCTTCATGGCTTTCGGCCGTACGCTGCTTTCGGCGTCGAGCGGCTGGATGGTGGAACTGACCGGCTGGTTCGACTTTTTCCTGATTTCGACACTGGTCGCGCTGCCGGGATTATTGTTACTGCTACCAGACGGGTATACTTACACCGCAAGCAAAAGGAGGAGAGCCATGAGGCAGATAATACTGATTTTGATGTTGGCCGGGATAGTGCCCGGCGCTTTCGCCCAGGACGTCAAGCGCGAAATAACGCGCGTGACCGATCCCTTTTTTGCTTATTGATCGGGTTCTTCGGCTGATTTAATTTTTTTCAGAATATCGGGTAGTTTCCTGATATGTGCCCATTGCTTCAACGTGGTCTTGTGAGGAGCGGCCGGATACCCGGAAACGAATTGATTCGCCTCGACGTCGCCAATGACGATAGAACCGCCGCCTACCATGGCGTGGCTTCCAATGGTCACGTGATCCGAAATAGCGACTTCTCCGGCTATCGTGACAAAATCTCCCAGGGTGACCGAACCGCCAATGGCGGCAGCAGCGACGATACGGCAGTTTCGACCGATGGAACAAGCATGTCCAATCTGTACCAGGTTATCGATTTTGGTTCCATCGCCAATTTTAGTTGCGCCAAACTTGCCCCGGTCGATACAACTGTTTGCGCCCAGTTCCACGCCGTTACCTATAATCACCCCGCCTATTTGCGGGATTTTAACGAGTGTCTTCTTATCCTGTGAGAGGCGGTAACCAAACCCGTCAGCTCCGATAGACGCGTTCTGGTAAATAATGCAATCGTCTCCGAGGTGGCATCTTTCTCGAACTACGACGCCTGGCCAGACCGTGGTGCGACATCCGATGGTAGATTCATCCATGACGCTAACGTTTGCGTACAACAGTGTATCGTCCCCGATCTTTACATGAGGCCCCAGGTAGCATCCTGGTCCGATCGAAACGTTGTTGCCGATAACCGCCGTGGGGTCGACGCTAGCCGTAGCGTGTACGCCCGTCGAAAATGCGGGCGGCGGAGGCGCAAACAACTCCAGTACCTGCGCTATCGCAAGGTCGGCCGAAGCGACCTGCACCAGGCTGCGCTCTCCCGGCGTCAATTCCAGGTTTTGGTTTACCAGGGCCGCAGACGCTTGCGAATGCTCCCACAATATCGCGTATTTTTGACTTCCTATGAATGTTAACTGCCCGGGTTTTGCCTGTTCTATTTGTTCAAGGCCGGTAATAACAGTATCTTTTTTACCGACTAATTTTCCCGATACCAGCTCGGCGATTTCCTGTATTGAAAATTGATTCATTTGTCACCGACACCTTAATTTACTGGTTGCCGACGAGGCCGCGTTTGCGCAGGGTGTCGATCGTCAGCTTGATCTGATCCTGGATAGCCTGGCGGGATTGGGTCGGGTCGATAACCTCGGACTGCATCGACCAGACCAGCGCTTCGGACGCGATATCGTAGACCTTGGTTTCCAGCGTAAGCACCACGTGCTGCTCGTAGGACCCGCTTTCGATTTGCTTGACCCCGTCGCCGGAAATGCTGAAGTAACTGAGATTCTCGTCCAGATCGGACGATTGCCGGTAAACCTCTTTTTCAGAGAAGCCGGCGAGGCGCGTGACGAGCACCGCCCCGATGTCTTTGCCCGCGATCGCCTTTTTGACAATTTCCTTGTCCAGTTCGAGGCTGGATGCAAGCAATTTGTAGCTGGGGGTTGCGTTAACCTCCAGGGCCGCGAGTCCGCTGACGAAGTTATCCTCGAACACGCGCCGCCGGGCCGATTGCGAGGTAACGCCGATGACCAGAAAATTATCCAGCGCTCCGGAAAAGTCATCGCTGCGCCATTCGCCGATCGGCTTGCTATGGAGTGTCGTAACGCCGAATATTTCATGGAGAGCCGCCTGGGTTGAACTGCGGCTAGGTTAGGGCATGTGCGGTTGCCGATCAATAGCAATCACCCGCCAGCGCCAGACTGGAAAGCAGGGCCGATCGAGAGATCGACCAAGCCGAAAGTAGCGTTACCTGTCGGGTCGGCGGTAGCCGAAATATGCTCGCTAACTATTGACTGGCCTTGAACTCCTGGTATTCCAGCCATTGCAGGAATTCCTGGTACTCCGCGGTCTCTGCGCCCTCGGTCCTGAGTTTGTTCCATATCTTGAACTGTTCAAACTCGGCTTTTTCATCCATTGCCGTCTGGTTAGACGACTCGGGATTCGATGCGGCCTGTTTGTCTTTGCTACTCCATTTCAGGGTGGTTTCGCCCGTATCATCCGCGAAGATGCCCGGCCCCGCCATTTCTTCCCGGTCGTCCGGGGTTTCGTCGATCTGGCCCAGGTTTACGGAACTGCAGCCGGCACTGCTTGACAGCAACAGTGCCATTAAAACAGCCTGTGATAGCTTTGAATTTGACATTACTGGGTCCCGCGCTAAAACTTCACTCTGGCCCCTCCAATAATGGCCGAGATATCATCCTCGCCAGTGACGTCATCAAGGCTTTCGACACGGTACGAGACGTAGGTCTGGACGCCTTGCATCAGGTTCAAAACCCAGGCCAGGCTGACCGAGCCGGCATCGCCCGGCCCCAGGTCCTGGGTTTCAGACCAGTCGACCGCGTAGGCGGAGTTACCATCCTTGAAACCCGCTTTCAGGTAAATATTCGTCGGGTCGCCGGTGCCGTCGTCCCCGCCGTAAGCGCCGGTGAGATTAAGTCCACGCTCATTCTCCCAGCTTGCCGACACGGCGTAACCGGAGTCTTCTCCGCCGCTATCTCCCTCGTCCCAGAGGCCAACCTTGATTTCCAGGTTGTTGATTGCATAGCGGGCCGACAGCTCGATCTTGTCACCATTTCCCAGGCTGCCGGCAAAGGTAAGATCGTTGTAGGCGGCGTCGTAGCGAATATTGTCGTTTCGACCCAGACCATCGAAATTCGAGCGGGCGGCGCCGACGGTTACGCCCGAAGTTCCATATTCCATCGACCCCAGCAAATCTCCACTCGCGCCCGAATACTGGATCACCGTGGTGCCGGATTTATCGACTTCGGCGGAGCCATCGGCAGCGCCACTGCCCTGTCCCATGGTGACCTTGCCGAAGTCGCCCTTGAGCCAGATATTGGAATGCCGGGTCGAAAACTCGTCGCCGGAGCCGACATCGCCATTGACACCGTCGCTGTCCAGTTCGGAAGCCTCGACTTGATTCGAAGGATTGCTTTGCAATTGAGTTTCGTACAGAAATCCCACCATCATGTCATTGTCGAGATCGCCGCTACCCTGGATACTCCAGCGTGTTCCGCTGACCGAGTTATCGGCGTGCACGATGCCGTCTTCTTCGCCATTGTCGACATTCATGATTAACCGGTTCACCTGCCCCGCAAGGCTAAACTCGACTGCCTGGGCGCCATAAGGAGACCAAATCAAAGACGATGCCGCCAGTATGATGACTGAGTTAACGTGCTTTTTTGTTAACTTCATCGTGAATCTCCTTTTGTTGATGATCGATTTTTTTGCTCGGAGGGATTTAAACAATTGCACTAGTCCCTGGCCACCGGTTCCGCCTCGGTCTCGCTGTTTTCCGCTTCGATCCCGGGCGTGATCCAGGCTCTGAGCAGCTCGTATCCGAGCGCCAGGATAACCGCGCCGAGGAACAGTCCCAGGATGCCCATCGAAATCGCGCCGCCGATGGCGCCGAGCAGGATTACCAGCATCGGCACTTCGACGCCGCGACCGAGCAGCAACGGTTTCAGGAACGCGTCGGCACTGCTGACGACCAGCGAGTAAACCAGGAATATCGTCGCCGGCACCGGGTCGGCGAAGCTGTAGACCCAGGCCGCGACCGGCCCCAGTATCAGGATTGGCGGCAATTGTACGATCGCGACCACCAGCACCGCGAATCCAATCAGGCCGGCGCCCGGCACGCCCATGACCAGCAGGCCGATCACGGACAGCACGGTCTGGATCAACGCGATACCGAGCACGCCCTTGACTACGCTGCGGATGATCGAGATCGACAGGTCGGTCATCGCGGGGCCGCGGGCTTCGCCCATCAGGCGCGTAAACAGCAGCGTGGTGACGCGATGGCCGGACGCTGCCTGCCCCAGCAGCGCGCCGGCGATAATCATCGACAATATCATTTGCAAAACACCGCCGATGCCGGCAGCGGCGCGCCCCAGCAGAATCTCTCCCAGGGCCTTGATTTGCGGCTGGAACTTGTTGACCGCGGCCTCGAGATTGGATGCCGCGAGGTTCCAGGCAGCGTAAAGTTTTTCGCCGATAACCGGCCACTCGGCGACGCCCTCGGCAGGTGGCGGTATGCTGACCGTGCCGTCCTCGAAATCCGCCGCCAGCTCCTGCAGTCCACCGATCGTCGATTCGGCCAGGATCCAGGCCGGGATCACGACGATGGCGATGCCCGCAAGCGTCATGATGACGCTCGACAGCCTGGCGCGCCCACCGAGCCTGGCGGTTAGCGCGAGATGACCCGGGTAGGCCGCGACCGAGATGACGATGCCCCAGACGACCAGGTTCAGAAACGGTGCGATGATGTTCAGGCACCACCATAATAGCAGCACGATAGCGCCGAACTGCACGTACGAGAGGAGCGAACTGGAGACGATCTTATCGTCGATGACCGATTTATCGAAGATTCCCATAGGAGCTTACCTGCTATTGACTCGTTTACATTTGATCTGGTTTGGGTTGATCCGCACCGCCTTCCGGAGTTTCCTGATCGAGCGCGCCGGCCGCGGCCTTGATTGCCTCCTGCGGCGTAGTGGCCTCCACCAGCACCCGTCGCGGCGCAAATTGAATGCCTTTCTCTTCAAACACTCGCTGGATGCGGGTAAACGCCTCGCGCCGGATCAGGTATTGCTGCCCGGGGATCGCGGTGAATTTACAACGGATGATCAACGCGGAATCGTCCATACGGTTGACGCCCTGGGACTTGACCGGTTGCAGCATCAGGGGACCGAAAACCGGGTCTTCCATCATATCGATTCCGATCTGTTTGATAGTCTTGCGCACCATGTCGATGTCGGTTTCGAAGGGGATGCGCAGTTCAAACTTCATGATCGCCCAGTCGCGACTCCAGTTGGTCAGGCTCCTGATTTCGCCATAGGGGATCGTGTGCACCGGGCCGTTATGGTGACGCAGCTGGAACGAGCGGATCGAAATCTTCTCCACGGTGCCGCGAATCTGATCGATGACGACGTACTCGCCGATACGAAACGCGTCGTCGACCAGGTAGAAAAATCCCGAGACGATATCGCGCACCAGCGTCTGCGCGCCGAAGCCGATCGCAATACCGACGACCCCGGCGCCGGCGAGCAGCGGGCCGATGTTTACCCCGAGCGCCGACAGGCAGACCATCACCGTCATGACGATCAGCGTGATCTTGATGAAAATACGAATCAGCGGCAGGATGGTCTCGGTGCGCGTGCCGCCGAGACCGCCGGCCTCGGCTTCGTCGGATTCGCCTTCGGGACCTTTTTCGTTCTCGAGCTTGCGCTCGATCGAAATTCGAATTACGCCCCACAGCGCCCAGGCCAACAGGACCGTGATGCCGATGTCGAACAGCGCGCTGGCGAAACGCTCGCCGACGAGCTGACCCGTGATCACCTCGAGATCGATATTCCACAGGCGCACGAATATTCCGAGCAACAGCAGCGTCATCAACACGCGGGCATAGCGCAGCGCGGTGGCGTGGTAACCCGATTCGAAATCGGACGCTTCCTCGAGTTCGCTCGCGGTTTCGATTGCGGGCTGGGACTCTGCAGCCGGGGCGGGCGCTTCGAGTGCCGCGACGTCGACACCGGCCATGCCGGCATCGGCTGCGATTTCTTCCTCCGGTTTCGCGAAGTACCAGGTGATCAGCCACTTCAGGCCGTTGTCGAGATAGACGATCGAAGCAAACAGCATCAGGCTAACGAGACCTGGCACCAGGGTCGATTCCCCGGTCGCGGCGCGTTTGCCGACCGACATCAACCAGATCAGCAGCACGTAACCGATGGCCAGAATCCACCAGATGCGCGCCAGGCTCTGGCGGATGAAGCCGCTATTGCCGTCGCCGCCAATCAGCTGCGCGCCGTAATCGCGCAGTTGAATCAGGAGCGCGATCAGCAGTAGCACGAAAACGAGGCCGGTTAGCACGTTAATCAGTAGTACGGTTTCGCCGCTGGCGCCGAAATCCTGCGCCACCTCGACGATAGGCTTCGGCAGGATCACCACCGATGCCAGGACCAGGGTCCAGCCCCAGATTTTCCGCGCCGCGTTATCGGTCATCGAGATCAGTCGAGTCTCCGCGCTGGCAGGTGCGGCGACCTGTCTTACGCCGAGCATTACCAGCTTGATCAGTAACAGGCACCAGATAACCTGGTACCACAGCGTGACCGCGGCCTCGGTATGCTGGCCGGTAATTTTGACGAAAAGGAGAGCGCCGAGCGCGAAGGCGCCGAGCTCGATCAATCCCATCGTCGTGCCGAAACAGGCCAGGTCGAATCGCCTTTTGAGCGGCTGCGACTCCACCGGTTTGGAAGCCGCTTTCTCGAGCAGTCGTCGCGCGAGCCACTCGGCCGCAAAGCCGGCCACGATCAGCCCGATCAGCTGGAACATCAGGTATGCGCCGCTGACGTCGCCGTTTTCGGTGATCTTCGACCAGATCATTGACGGCAGCGAGTGCAGCTGCTGGCGCGAATCGAACATGCGCCTGAGCGCGCTGCCCGCGGCGCTGACGCCCATGTTCAGTTGCTGCAAATAAGCCGCGGAGTCGGTAGTCTGACCCGACGCGAGCGCGTGTTTATCGAGTTCGCGGATGATCAATTCACGCACCTGGCCATCGGACAGGCGCGCGACGAGATCGCGCACTTCCTCGCGGGTCAGGTTTTCGGGAATCTCCACCGCCGGGGGCTGCGTTTCGGTGCTTGTGCCCGGCACCATTTGTGCCGCGGCCGGGGCGTTACCGAGTAGTAATACGAACCCGGTCAGCAGCAGGTAAAACCCGTGCCGCATTCCCCGGTTTCTGGCATTGGCCGAGTGTCTAGTGATCCCCATTCTATCCTGCCGGTATTATTATGCGTGGTTGTTGTGGCTCTTAATGACGCAATAGTACGGTAAAAGTGACGGCTACAACAGGTCCGACAGCAGGATGCCGATGCCGACACGGGTGATATTGGCGTCATAGTCGATCAGGCTTTCACCGTAACCGTTGAAAACCTGGACGTAACCGCGGAAACGACGGTGCATCGGAAACGTCCAGTCGAACTGAACCGCGCCCCGATTTTCGTCGGTGTCGAGGTTGTTGCGGATCATCGTGCCGAATTCCTGGTCGTTGCGTCGATAAACGATATTGAATTCGAAATTACCCATGTAATCCTCGATATCCGGGTTGTCGTCGCCGTCGGCATCGAGCGGGTCGTCCTTGTCGTCCTCGGGGATGCGATACCAGGCCTTAAATGCGAACACCCAGCGCCAGCGTTCCCAGCCGAGCGTCGCGTAAATGCGATTCCAGCTGCGCGAAAACAGCTGGCTGCGGCCGTTGGACTGGTGCG
>JAACFA010000022.1 GCA_009937625.1 Gammaproteobacteria bacterium
AAAATGCGCGGATGAAACTTGATAAAAACAGCATGTTAGCATTTCCGCACGCGGAATCGTTCAAAAACATCGTCGCCGAAGCGCTCAAAATGGCACAGGACAAGGGCGCAACCCAGGTTGAAGCCGGCCTGTCGGTATCGCAGGGCCTGTCGGTTGCCACGCGCATGGGAACAGTCGAAACCATCGAGCATCAGCAGGATAACGGTCTCGGCATCAGTGTTTATTTTGGTCGTCATAAAGCCAGCGCCAGCACGTCGAACCTGGATCCCGACGCAATCAGAAAAACGGTGGACGCCGCCTGCGATATCGCTCGCCATACCTCGGAGGATCCCTGCACCGGCCTGGCCGACGCCGAATTAATGGCAACCGAAATCCACGAGCTCGATCTGTATCACCCATGGAACCTGGAACCCCAGTCGGTTATAGAGCTGGCGTTGGAGTGCGAAAACGCGGCGCTCGATTATGACCCGCGCATCGTCAATTCGGAGGGTGCCTCGGTCGATTTGAATGCCGGCGTGTCGGTGTATGGCAATTCAAACGGATTTCTGCAGGCACAGCACAAAACGCGGCATAGCATTAGCTGTTCTGTCGTGGGCCAGTCGAACGGCAATATGCAGCGCGATTACTGGTACGACGTCGGGCGTAATCCCGACCATCTCGCCAGCGCCCGCAGTATTGGCGAAACCGCGGCCGAACGCACGATACGCCGGCTCGACGCGAGCAAGCTTAAAACCCAGCAGGCGCCGGTAATGTTCGTGCCGGAACTGGCGCGTGGCGTTATCGGGCATTTCACCGCCGCGATCGGTGGTGCCGCGCAGTATCGCAAGGCCAGTTTCCTGCTGGGGGCCGAGGGCGAGCAGGTTTTCCCGGATTTCGTGCAGCTGCACGAAGATCCTTTCATACCGCAGGCGCTGGGATCGGCTAACTTCGATGCCGAGGGCGTCGCTACGCGGGCTGCCGGCCTGGTGTCGGATGGCGTGATTCAGCACTACCTGCTGGACAGTTACTCGGCGCGCAAGCTGGGGCTGCAATCGACCGGGCACGCCAGCGGCGTACATAACCTGGTGCTTGACGATACCGGGAAATCCTTCGACGAGTGCCTGGCCGCGATGCATTGCGGATTCCTGGTCACCGAACTGATGGGGCATGGCGTTAACACTGTTACCGGGGACTATTCGCGCGGCGCGGCCGGGTTCTGGGTCGAAAACGGCGAGCTCGGACATGCGGTCGAGGAAGTCACCATCGCCGCCAACCTGCGAGATATGTTCAAGGGCCTCGTCGAGATCGGTAATGATATCGACCTGCGCGGCAGCGTGCGCTGCGGATCGATCCTGATCGACAACATGACGATTGCCGGAACCGAGTGACATGCTGGGCAAGTACCTGCTCCTGCTGCTGTCCATGGCGACCCTGTCGCCGGCGCCGCTCGCCGCGCAGGACAACGCCAGGGCGCCCGGTTACGTATTTAGCGTAACCGTCAGCACCCCGCAGCAGCTCGACGTGGTGCTCAACCGCGCCGAGGATTTACGCGAACTGTTCAACCCCGATGAACACGGCAAGATTGCGATCGTGTTACACGGCGACGAGTTGCAGCTGTTTCAAAAGGACAACTACCTGTCGAACCAGTCGGTGGTGGAACGTGCACGCCTGCTTGACCAGGATAATATCATCGATATAAAGGCGTGCCAGACGATGATGCGAATGCTCGAGATAGAGCAGAACGAGCTGCCCAGTTTCATCGAGCAGGTGCCGTTCGCGCCGGCCGAGATCGAGCGCCTGCAGCAGGAACAGGGTTTTACCCGCTTATAGATCCCATTCGACCTGGCGCAGGGTCAGGACCGCCGGGCTTTCGCCCGACTCGAGCCTCTCGATGCGCAGCGGCAATAGCGGGTTATCGACATCGTAGTAATACTTGATCTTTGAATTGGACCTGGCGACTACCTGCTCATAGACGTTTGCCTGGACGGATTTGCCGTTGACCTCTACCGCCTGCTGCCCGCTGAATACCAGGCGGGATTTGACCAGCTTGCCTTTGCGGTAAAAATCGATAGTCGTGGCTTTCAACTGCTGCTGACCCATGGCGGCTGCCAGTAGATGTATACTCTGGTAATCGTAAACGCCTTCAGCGAGCTGCAATTGCCGGCGTTTGCCCTTGCGCATGACCTCGAGTTCGCCTTTAACCCAGTCGAAACGCGCCGACTCGAGACTCTTTTTCTTGCTACGATCCGCAATCAGTATTTCGCTCAGGCGAAAACCGTTTTCGATCCGGCTGAAACTGGTCTCCGTGTATGGCTGTTTGCTGGTAAACCATTTATAGATGCCACGCGCTTTGGTCAATGAGCTCCAGCGCCATTGCTCGCCGCTGCGCTCGAGCCTGAGTTCGGCGATCGCGATATTCATGCCGCCCTTGTAAAGGTTGTAACTGGCGTTAAATGGCTGTAACGGAATCTCCAGCGCAAGACCCGGCGGGCTGAACGCAAGTAGCAACAGCAGGCTAAGCGTCGTACTGAAGCGGTTCTTCGAGCAGAGCTTGTTCATAGAATAGCTTGCCTCCTTCGATTTCGAGATTGCGATTGCTGAGCCAGCGCAGTACCTGTGGATACATCCGGTGCTCGAGCCGGTGTCCCTTGTGCTGTAAATCCTCGGCGCGATCGCCGGCTTCTATCGGGTAACTTGCCTGCAGGATCACCGGGCCATCGTCAAGTTTTGCGGTGACCAGGTGAATGCTGACGCCGTGCTTCTGCTCACCGTTGTCGAGCGCGCGCTGATGGGTATTCAGGCCCTTGTATGCCGGCAACAGCGACGGGTGAATGTTCAGTATCCTGTTCTCGAACGCGTCGACGATGCCGGGCCCCAGGATCCGCATGAAGCCTGCAAGTACGATGAAATCGGGACCGATGGACTGGAGATAATGCTGTAGGGCCCTGTCGAAATGTTCTCGGTCCTCGTATTCTCGGTGGTCCAGAACCCGGGTAGGCAGACCGTGCCGAGTGGCGCGCTGCAGCCCGTAGGCCTCCCGGTTGTTAGATATTACCGCCCTGATCTCGGCATCGAGCTGGCCTGACTCGATGGCGTCGATGATCGATTGCAGGTTACTGCCGTTGCCCGAGATCAAGACCGCGAGCTTGAGCGGCTGGCTCATGCAAGGATTACCGCAGGCTCGCCCGAGCGCTCGATAATTTCACCGATGACCCAGGCAGTTTCTCCCAGTTGGCGCAGCTGCTGCAGGCATTGCTGCTCCTGTTGCGCGTCGATCGCCAGCACCATGCCGGCGCCGCAGTTGAAAGTACGCATCATTTCTTCGTCATCGATGTTGCCGGACTGCTGCAACCATTTGAATACCGCGGGCAACTCCCAGCTGGACAGATCAATGCTTGCCGCGAGTTGCGCCGGCAGCACCCGCGGAATGTTGTCGATCAGGCCGCCGCCGGTAATATGTGCGATGGCGTTGAGCTGGCAGTGCCTGGATAACTCCAGCAGGCTCTTGACGTAAATCCTGGTGGGCTCGATCAGGGCCTCGGCCAGCGTATGCGTGCCGCAGGGTTGCGACAGGTCGGCGTTCGAGACTTCGATGACTTTGCGTACCAGTGAAAATCCGTTCGAATGGACGCCCGACGACGCCAGCGCCACGAGCTTGTTGCCGAGCGCGACACGGCTACCGTCGATCACGCTGTCTTTCTCGACGATGCCGACACAAAAGCCGGCGAGATCGAAATCCTGTCCCTGATAGACACCGGGCATTTCCGCGGTTTCGCCGCCAATCAATGCGCAGCCAGCCTGTTGACAGCCGGCCGCAATCCCGCTGATTACCCTGGCGGCCTGATCGACCTGCAGCCGACCGGTTGCGTAGTAGTCGAGAAAAAACAGGGCTTCCGCGCCGAGTACCGCGATATCGTTGGCGCACATCGCCACCAGGTCGATACCGATGCCATCGAGTCGATCGAGTTCGATTGCCAGTTTCAACTTGGTGCCGACGCCGTCGGTGCCCGATACCAGTAACGGATTCCGGTAACGCTCGAGCGGTAATTCGAACAGGCCTCCGAAGCCACCGATACTGCCGATGCAACCCTCTCTGTGGGTTGATTTAATCGCCGGCTTGATACGTTCTACCAGTTCGTTTCCGGCATCTATGTCGACGCCCGCTGCACGATAATTCAAAGATCGCTCGGGATTCATGGTTTGTTAGTTCAGGAAATAATATGGGTGTGCTATTTTACACGCCTTGTATTTAAATGTCCGTGCCAGAGAATAGATAAACAATGAAGTTGTCAAAAGTTTTATTGCTGCTGCTCGTCATCGCGGGCGCGTGGCGACCGGCCGGGGCGGTGGTTGTGGATGACCTGTTTACGGTCGAGCTGGCGGTCGCGGATCAGACCACGAGTTTACGCCTCGAAGCTTTCAGCCAGGCGTTCAGGCAGGTCATCGTCAAGGTGAGTGGTTCGGACGATGCACTCAAAAGTGCGGCCTTCGAGCGGCCGATAGAACGCAGCGCGCGTTACGTCAAACAATTCCGCTATATCAACCGCAGCCAGGCGCAGGGTGAGGAAATTGAAGCGGGGCGGCTCTATCTGCGCATCGATTTCGATCAGCAGCTGATCGAGAGCCTGTTACGGGAACATAATTTTCCCGTCTGGGGGCGGGAGCGCCCCAGCAGCCTGTTGGTGATTTCTTACGACGTCAACGAAAAAATCAAGCTGGTGTCAGAGGATGCGACGCCTGATTTGATCGAGGCGCTGGACCGGGCCGCCGCGATACACGCGGTGCCGGTACTGTTCCCGCTAATGGATCTCCAGGATATTTCGCTGGTACGAATCGGCGATATCGTCGCGCGCGAATACGACAATATTAAAACGATGGCGCAACGCTATCAGCCCGATGCGCTGCTGGTGGGGCAAATCATCGGCCGCAGCGGCAGCGGTTGGCGGGGTGACTGGGAAGTGCGCTTTGCCGACCAGATTTTCAAGTGGCAGCACGAGGCCTCGTCGAAAAAGGAGGTCGTCGACCAGGTTATCCGTCACCTCGCAAGAATCCTGGCGCTCGAGTATGCGCTGGAGGATCACCGGCGTGTGGAACAGTCGCTGCTGCTCAGCGTGTCGGCGCTGGAGGGCATCGACCGGCTGGTCTCCGTGCAAAAGTACCTGCAATCGCTGAATGCCGTGGACAGTGTGCGCATCGCGATGATCAATCGGGACGTGGTGACCTATCGTCTGGAGCTGCGTAACGAGCCCGAGGATTTACAGCGCCTGATCGAGTTTGGGGAAGTTCTGGAACAGGAAGACTTTCCGCAAGTGAGTACCGGGGGCGAGGAACAGATCATATTGAACTATAGCTATATCGACCGCGGGGTGGGCAATTAAACAGATTGCGTTACCGCTTTCACTCGACCGACAGTTCAGCTTTGAGAATTTCGTTTCCGACCAGGCCGAGTTAATCGTAGCGAGCCTGAAAGCGCTGATTATGGGCGATGGTGAAATTCAGATCGGCCTCTGGGGTGCCGCGGCTAGCGGTAAAACCCATTTACTGAACGCCAGCGCCGATTTTGCCAGGAAGAACGCAACCGTGATGCAGATCTATGACGCCGCCCAGCTGCGGCACTGCGCGGCATCGGAATTTGAAGGCTACGCCGACTGCGAAGTGCTCGCGATCGACAATCTCGACGCGATTGCCGGGTTTCCGGAATGGGAGGCATTTTTCTACCAGGTGATCAATCGCTGTCGCGACGGCGATTTCCGGTTTCTGTTTGCGCTGTCGCACAAACCCGACGATGTGCCGGCCAGGCTGAATGATTTTCGTTCCCGCCTGCAGTGGGGACTGATGCTGCAACTGCCTGCCAGCGGCGATACGGAAATTCGTGAAATCATGCGGCGGCGGGCCGGACTGCTGGGTTTCGAACTGCCGGATGACGTGATTTCTTACCTGATGCGACATTATGCACGCGACCTGTCGGCGCAAATGGCTATCCTGCGGCGACTCGACGAAACTTCATTATCGCATCAGCGCAAGATTACCATCCCACTGGTCAAAACTGCCCTGCTGGAAAATCCCGGCTAGGTTTTTCGCGCCTGTAGTTTCAGGTAGCGCGCGTAGTAGATGCTCGCCATAAACAGCAGCATGCTTGAAACCGTGGTGCCGAAGCCGTAGACGCGCAGATCGGCATTAAACATCAGTTCGCTGATACCGAGGCAGAAGTAAGCCATCGTCAGAAAGCCGATCCACTTGTAGGTGTAAACTCTAGAACTTAGCAATCCCCTGGAAGGAATCAGCAGCAGGATAACCAGGCAGGATGCCAGGTAGCGATTGAAGCCCGAAGCGGGCCAGAAAAGGCTTAACTGAAACGCGAGCAGGCTGATCCAGGATAGCAGGCTGACCATTTTAAGCGGGTGCAAGGTCAGGCAATCCGACAGCTGAGATCGGCGATGCGTTTACCCAGTGCCCTGCAGGCCGAGGTCTCGTGCTCGCTGAGGGGTTGGCCCTGCTGGCCAGCGACATGACTTGCGCCGTAGGGCGTGGCCCCGGTGCTGGTCTGGTTCAGCGCCGGTTCGGAATAGGGTATTCCGGTAACCAGCATGCCATGATGCAGCAGCGGCAGCATCATGCTGGTCAGCACGGTTTCCTGCCCGCCGTGCTGGCTCGATGTCGCGGTAAAAACGCCGCCCGGTTTTCCGATCAAGCCGCCTCCCAGCCATAGCGGGCTGGTTTGGTCGAGGAAGTACTTCAGGGGTGCCGCCATGTTGCCGAAGTACCCGGGGCTGCCGATGATCAGGCCGGCGCAGTCCTGAAGATCCGAAATTTGGGCATAGGGTACACCGGTTGCCGGAATGGACGGTTCGCACTGCTCGTTGTTTGCTGAAACCTCGGGCAGGCAGCGTAGCACCGCCTCGCAGGCCTGGTTGGAGTCGACCCCGATACTGATCTGCTCTGCCATGCGAGCAACGCTGCCGTGACGGCTGTAATAAACGATCAGTATTTTATGCAATGAGGTCGAGCACCTTGACCGGAGGCCGGCCAATAATCGCCTGGTTCCCCCGGACTACAATAGGTCGCTGCATCAGAGCCGGATACTCGCAAATCGTTTCGATGATTTCTTCGTCGGATAAACTATCGTCATCGAGCCCGGCATCCTTGTAAACCTGCTCGGTGTTGCGCAGCAGTTCGCGTGCGCCGATACCGAGCAACGCTAATATGCGAGTCAGCTCGGCGGCCGTCGGGGGCTCCTCGAGATACTCGATAATTTCCGGGGACATCTTGTTTTCTTCCAGCAGCTGTAGCGCCTCTCGTGACTTGCTGCACCTTGGATTGTGGTAGATGACAAGTTTATCCTGGCTCATTATGGCCCCCTGCCGAACGAAACTGCCGCTGTTTTACAATAACGCTGCAGTGTTGGCAATAGGCTTTCCAGCGGAATCGCGGAGGGCCCCGGACAGGGTCGACACGACGCGGGCATGAAATTGGCGAAAACTAGGCTATAATCCATCAAGATTGAGTAATATTTACATTAAAAACTTGCTCTAAGGGGTTGATCAATGTAGTCTTCTTGGCAAAATGGGCTACCTGAAATTCACCAAGTAATTAGCTAAGCAATAATTCGATAAAGTTCTCGGAGAATATAATAGATGAAACCAACAGAACTCCTAAAGGTCGCGGCTATCGCTGTTCTGACCTCAGGCATGATCGTCGGCTGTCAGCAAACAACCAGCGACGATATGGCGACTGACATGGCGGCAGAAGAAGAATGCCAGGGCGCGACGCCTGAAGTTCGAAATGCGATCTACGCGGCCAAGTTGAAGAATGCTCGCGCCAGAAACCTAGGTGCGGAATGGGAAGAAAACGCGAAGATTATCGAGGAAGCCGAGCAGGCGGCCGCCGATTGTGAAAACGTTCGCGCCAAGATCCTGGCTAACAAGGCCGAGGATGCAGCAGCGGAAGCAATCGCTGCCCTGCAGAGCGCTGAGACCACGGCGGTCGAACCCGAAACCGCGATGGCAACGGAAGAGTCTCCCTACATGGGCGGTTATCTGGTTGTCTCGGGTGACAACCTGTGGAACATTTCCGGGCAGGACACGATCTACGGCGATCCTTACATGTGGCCGCTGATCTACAAGGCTAACTCCGGTCAGATCAAGGACGCAGACCTGATCTACCCTGGCCAGTATTTCTATATCCCGAAAGCCAAGGGTGCCGAGCGCGGGGCAGCCATCGAGCATGCCAGGAACCGTGGCGCATGGACCCTGGGTGAAACCGAGGCTTCGGACCTGGATTACCTGGCGCAATAGCGTTAAGCAAACCGGAAAAAGCCCGCGATAGCGGGCTTTTTTTTTGTGAATCGTTCATCGCCGAGGGTCAGGCTCGCCCCCGCCGAATTCCTGCTTCCAGCCGGTGGCCTCGATAGCGGCTACACTCCAGGTAAGGTCGGATTGAACTCGACTGCCGGCGCGGCCTTCGAATTCAGAATTATTGAACTAAACCACGGCTGGTTTCTCCTACAATAGGTAACTCGATTATAATTATGGCTAAACGCATGAAACGACTATTGCTCGCACTACTGCTGTTGCTGTCCGTTCCGCTTGCGGCAACGGCGATCGACATGCCGCTGGATGACATCCATGGAAACAAGGTAAACCTGAGTAGCTACAAGGGGAAGTGGCTGGTAGTGAATTACTGGGCAACCTGGTGCCCCCCCTGCATTGTCGAGATGCCCGAGCTGCAGTCGTTTCACGATGCACATGCCGACAAGGATGCAATGGTTATCGGTATTAATGCCGAATATATCGGCAAGCAGCAGCTGCAGAGTTTTCTGGAGGACTATTTCATCACCTACCCGGTTTTTATGTCGGGCCCTACCCAGCAATCTGAGCTCGGATTGATTCCGGGGTTGCCGACGACTTTCCTGGTTAACCCCGAGGGCGAGGTCGTCGCGCGCCAGGTTGGGCCGGTCACGCGTGAAATGATCGAGCAGTTCATCGAGAACTGGCAGCCGCAGCAAGCCCTGGCGCAGTAATTCGCCATGCAAGTCCACCAAATCCTGCTAATATGCAGTAAAGCATTATTGCAAGATTAAACCGTGACTAAACCCGCCTGCACCCTGGAAGGGATGCTCGATCTATTGGTATCGCAGGATATCATCGAGCAGGACAAGGCCAGCATGATAACCACGCTGGTTTCCTCCCAGGACAGAAAATCCCTGCACCCCCTGGAAATCATTGCTAACCGGCAGTGGGTCAACAAGTCTCGGCCGGAACAGATTCTCACGCTCGAGGTACTGACCAACTGGCTGGGCGAGCAGTCCGGGCTCGAGCGATACCATTTCGATCCACTCAAGATGGACGTCACTTCCTGTACCTCGATCGTGTCTTATGCCTACGCTTCTCGCTTCGGTATCCTGCCCGTCGAAGTGACCGACAGCGAAGTTGTGATAGCGGTGACCGACCCCTACGACCAGGAATGGATGGACGAGCTGGATCGTATCGTCAACAAACCGATCAGGATGGTACTGGCCAATCCGCAGGAGTTGAAAAGTTACCTGGTAGAGTTTTACAGCGTCAGCAAGGCGATGGTAGGCGCGGGCAACAAGAACCTGGGTGAGCTTCCCGGAAATATCCAGAACCTCGAACAACTCATCGAGCTCGGGAAAACCGGCAAGGTAGACGCCGAAGATCAGCATATCGTCAGTATCGTCGACTGGTTGATGCAGTATGCCTTCAACCAGCGGGCCAGCGATATTCATATCGAGCCCCGGCGCGAGCAGGGCAACGTGCGCTTTCGCATCGATGGCGTCATGCATCAGGTTTATGAAATACCCGCCAATATAACTGCCGCGGTGATCAGTCGCATCAAGATCATGGGGCGCCTCGACGTCGCCGAGAAACGCAAGCCTCAGGATGGCCGTATCAAGACGCTGTCACCCGATGGCGCCGAGATCGAGCTGCGTCTGTCGAGCATGCCGACGGCATTTGGTGAGAAGCTGGTACTGCGCATTTTCGATCCAGAGGTCCTGGTGAAGAACTTTGCCGCGCTGGGGCTGGAAAAAAAGGAATCCGAAATCTGGAACGAAATGATTTCGCGCCCCTACGGCATTATCCTGGTGACCGGGCCGACGGGCTCGGGTAAGACCACGACCCTGTATACCAGCCTCAAGCACCTGGCCACCCCCGAAGTGAACGTGTGCACCATCGAGGATCCAATCGAGCTGGTCGAACCCAGCTTCAACCAGATGCAGGTGCAGCACAATATCGACCTGGATTTCGCCACCGGTGTCAAAACCCTGTTACGCCAGGATCCCGATATCATCATGGTGGGCGAGATACGCGATCGCGAAACCGCCGAAATGGCGGTACAGGCGGCGCTTACCGGGCATCTCGTGTTGTCGACCCTGCATACCAACGATGCGCCTTCGGCGATTGCGCGCCTGGCTGAAGTCGGGGTGCCGCCATATCTGATTAGCGCCACCCTGATCGGGGTCGTAGCGCAGCGCCTGGTGCGTACGCTGTGCCCGCATTGCAAGCACGAATCCGAATTCGACATGCTCGACTGGAAGGCTCTGATCAGCCCCTGGACCACGTCTCCACCCGAGAAAATTGCCGCCGCCGAAGGCTGTCTCGAATGCCGGCAAACGGGATTTATCGGGCGCGTCGGCATTTACGAGATGATGCCGCTGGGCGATAGCCTGAAACGGGCAATCGCCGAGGATTTTGACCTGGTGAAGTTTCGTAAACTGGCGATCCAGCAGGGAATGAAACCGTTGAACCTGGCGGGTGCGCAAAAGGTGGCGCGTGGCATGACGACGATCGAAGAAGTGCTCAAGGTCGCGCCACCCCGCTACGACGTCTAGCGCCGTGAGCAGGATTTTAGGTCGGCTGCTGTTACTGTTGTGGGCAGGGGGACTGCTGCTGGGCTGCAGCGGCGGCACGAACTTGCCAGAAGACGAAATCCGTAACTTCATCGCCGGTGCCGTCGAAGCGGCCGAAAGGCGCAGTCCAGCCGACCTCACCCAGATGATCCATGACAGCTACCTCGACCAGCGCGGCTACAACAAGCAACAGGTCAGGAGCCTGTTGCGCGTCTATTTTTTGCGCCACAAGAATATTCATCTGTTTACTCGTATCGGTGAGATCGAACTGCTAGGCGACAACCAGGCGACAGCCTGGTTGCACGTGGCGATGGCGGGAAGCGTGATTAGCGATATCGACGCGATCTCCGCTTTACGTGCCCGGATTTACGGTTTCGAGCTGCGCCTGGTCAAGCAGGACGAATGGCTGCTCCAGCATGCCAGCTGGAAACCCGCGAGCCTCGTGGACCTGGAGTAGTGGTCTATCAGCAACATGCCGCTGGTTAGCGAGAAGTTACGGTGATTCAGCGGCATCGTACAAAACTGCTGCTGGTCATATTGCTGGTTTCGCTGGGTCTGTACCTCGAGGTCGCCGGATTGCTGGACGCCAGGCAACTACTCGAGGTTGCCCGCGGCTATGCGCAGCACTGGTGGTTGATTCTGATCCTGATCCTGGCTCAGAGCATACTGTTTACCTTTGCGCTTGCGGGTTCGCTGTTTCTCTGGATTGCGGCGCCGTTGTATCCGCCTCCGGTCGCGACCTTCATCCTTGCCGCCGGCGGCACGCTGGGTGGGCTTGGTGCTTATTATTTCTCCGAATACCTGACCTCGGACTGGAGGCACAGAATCGAGAATTCCCACAGCTACAAACTGCTGCATGCGCAGGATAATTTTTTTACCCTGTTCGCGATGCGGGTGTTTCCCGCGTTTCCGCATTCGGTGGTCAATTACAGCGCCGGCATGCTGGAGGCCAGGTTAAGCCATTTTATCCTGTCCGCGATCCTCGGCATTTCAATCAAGTCATATGTCTATGCCCAGGTCATCTACAGCGCGTCAACCTCGTTGTCTTTGAATGTTTTGCTGGACGTCTGGATTGTCGGACCGCTGGTGTTGTTATCGGCCGCCAGCGCCACGGTGGTATTCATAAACTATCGATTGAGCACTCGCCGAGGTAGCGGTTCGAAACGCCCGTAGCGGCGAAGATCCGGTCGCAGCCGTTAAACGCCGCAAAAGAAGCCAGCGCCCGGCCAAAGCGTTCGGGGAAGGCTTCGTCCACCCGGTTTTCGATGTTCAGCGCTTTTATTTCCAGCCGGCGACTGCTCCGATGCGCCTTGCAGTCGACGCGCCCCACGAATCGATCCCGATACAGTACAGGCAGGCAAAAATAGCCATGTACTCGCTTTGGCTCGGGCAGGTAACACTCGATCTGGTAGTCGAAATCGAATAATTCACGGCCTCGCTGGCGCTGGATAATGACGTTGTCGAATGGCGACAGGATGTGCAGTTGAGCCCTGCCGTGAGGTGCTCGCCGCTCCAGCAGTTCCGGGTCGATGTAGACCTGCGTGCCGTTTCCCGGATCAACGCAGGTTAGCACTTTGTTTTCGATGCGCGCGTCGAGCTGTCGCCTGACCGCCGCGCGCAGTTTCTGTCCCTTGCGCAGATAAGTGATGGATGTCAGGGTCGTAAAGCCGTGTGCGCGCAAGCTGCTATCGATCAGATGCGCGGCAAACTCTTCCACGTCCGGTGGGCTGGTGTCGACCCAGTCGGGTAAAACGCGCTCGGGAAGGTCGTAAACCTTCTGGAAACCGTGGCGTGCGCTTACCATTAGGTCACCCTGCATGAACAATTGTTCGAGCGCCTGTTTTGCCGGCTTCCACTGCCACCAACCGCTGCTGCGATGCTGCGGATCGTCGAAGTCACGCGCCCGCAGCGGCCCATCGATTTCAATGCGTTTCAGTATTTCATGTTTTAGTTTTTTATCGCAGTCGCCAAACCAGTTGCGTTCGCCGTTCAGCTGACGCATTCGCGGTAACGCGAAGCGATAGTCCGACATCGGCAGCCAGGCGGCGGCGTGCGACCAGTACTCGAACAACTTGCGCTCGCTTACCAATCGATCGAGATAAGCAGGACGATAGTTATCTACCCGGGACCAGAGAACGTGATGATGCGCTCTCTCGACCACCGAAATGGTATCTATTTGCACATAGCCGAGCCGCTCGATGGCGCGCAGGGTGGCCTGTATGCCGCGGCCGAAGGGATTTGATTTCAGCAAACCCTGCCGATCGAGGTTGATGCGCCTGAGTTTACTGATCAGCGACATGGATTGAGTCGGCTCGAAGCTACTGGTTTTAGGCAGGCGTAGTTTACTGTTTGAACCAGTGCTTGTGCAGTGCGCTAATAACCTTGTTGGGGTAAACGGTTTTGCCGAGACTGCCGTTGTATCGCGCCAGCGCGCGACCGAGGTCGCCGGGTTCCATGTCGATGTAATAGCGCAGTATGGTGCATCCCATGCGCAGATTGGTGCGTATCTTGAACAGGTTCTGATCCGATATTCCGATTTCGTCGAGCCAGAACGGCATGACCTGCATCAGTCCACGCGCACCCGCAACCGAGATCGCGAATTCGTCGAAACGGCTTTCCACTTCGATAACCGCCAACACCAGTTCGGGCTCGATGCCGACCCGCCTGGCTTCGTAGTGCACCCGCTTGAGCAGTTCGATGCGGGTCTGTGGATTCTTGACAAACTTTTCGAGGCGTCGCGACATGTCGAGCAGCCAGACCTGTGCATCGAAGCGGTCTTCGAAGCCCGAATCGGATTCGATCGCTTCCTGCAGCAAGCGACTTAACACGGGATCGGCGGAAGCACTGGCGGGGCTGGCCACCGACCATAACAGTAGCGGCAGCGACAGGATTGGCGCGAGCCGTGTTACACGGGCGTACATGAGGAAGAAACGAGCTGCTCGAGAAAAGCCGGTAATTCGTCCAACGGCAGTTCCTGCGCATCGGAATCACGCCGCCCCTTGTGCTCGAAGCGTTGCGCTCCAAGGCCGCGCTCGCTGAATACCACGCGATGAGGCACGCCGATCAATTCCATGTCTGAAAACATGACGCCCGGCCGCAGTGGGCGATCATCGAGAAACACCTCGAGACCGCGATCCAGGCATTGTTGGTAAAACTCATCCGCCGCCTGTTTCACGAGCTCTGACTTGTGATAATTGATGGGGCAGATCGCGAGTTGAAACGGTGCCAGCGCTGCGGGCCAGATGATACCCTGATCGTCGTGGTTCTGTTCGATTGCGGCCGCGACGACGCGCGTCACGCCGATGCCATAACAGCCCATGAAAGGTACGACCGCCTTGCCCTGTTCGTCGAGCACCGTCGCCTGCATCGACTCCGAATATTTCTGACCGAGCTGGAATATATGTCCGACTTCGATGCCGCGCAGAATTTTAAGCTGGCCCTTGCCGTCCGGGCTGGGGTCGCCGGCGATCACGTTACGGATATCAACACTCACCGGTTCGTCGCAATCCCGACCCCAGTTGGCGTTAACCAGGTGCCTGTTGTCCTGGTTGGCGCCGCAAACGAAGTCGCTGAGCCAGGCGGCACTGTGATCGACGAAAACCGGTATCGACAATCCAATCGGACCTATGGAGCCGATATCGTTACCCAGAACTTCGATAATTTGCTCTCGCTGAGCCAGGCGCAGTGGACTCGCCACGCCCGCCAGCCGCTCCGCCTTGAGTACGTTGAGTTCGTGATCACCGCGTAATACCAGTGCTACCAGTCCGCCATCCTCCGCCTCTGCGATCAGGGTTTTGAGGCACTGTCGGGGGCTGATGTCGAGACCCGACGCGAGATCGTCGATGGTATGCATGCCCGGAGTATCGACGATTTCCATATCAGCTGTGGGCGCGGCGCGCTCGGTCGCGGGCGGTATCGCCTCCACCGTTTCGATGTTTGCCGCGAAATCGCCCTGGTCGGAAAATGCAATGGCGTCTTCACCGGATTCCGCGAGCACGTGAAATTCCTGCGAGGTACTGCCGCCGATAGCGCCGGAATCGGCGCTGACCGCGCGGTAGTCGAGCCCGAAGCGATCGAATATATTGATGTAGGCCTGATCCATGACGTCGTAGGAACGCTGCATCGCGTCCTGGTCCAGGTCAAAAGAATAGGCATCTTTCATAATGAATTCACGCGAGCGCATAACGCCGAAGCGTGGCCTGATTTCGTCGCGGAACTTGGTTTGAATCTGGTAAAAGTTAACCGGTAGCTGGCGGTAACTGTTGACCTCGCGGCGAAAGATGTCGGTAATGATTTCTTCGTGCGTGGGGCCGATACAGGCATCGCGTTCGTGCCGGTCCTTTAGCCGCAGCAACTCCGGGCCGAACTGGTCCCAGCGGCCTGATTCCTGCCAGAGTTCTGCCGGCTGAAACGATGGCATGAGTAACTCGAGCGCGCCGGCGCGGTCCATTTCTTCGCGCACGATTTGTTCGACCTTGCGCAGGATTCGCAGGCCCAGCGGTAACCAGCTGTAAATGCCTGCCGCATGTCGCCGGATCATACCGGCACGCAGCATTAGCTGGTGACTGACGATTTCGGCATCGACCGGGGTTTCTTTGAGGGTTGCGAGATGGAAACGGGAAGCTCTCATAGGCAATCAAACACAGTTACTGTGCACCAGAATTCATTAGATTCGGCGCATTATAGAGATTCCACGGGTGGTTAACAGAAAATTAAGGACCAGGAGCCGCTTATTGACAAAATCGCTCGACGTCGGCCTCGGCCTGGGTCTTGCGTTCCTCGATTTCCTCGGTCGTCATAAAACGGGTGCTGCCGTCGGCGCTCCTGAGCTTGATGCGGCTGCTGTTGCCGATCACTCTAAGATCTTCCTGCGCGGCCTCGCAGGCGAGTTTGGCCTGATCTTCGGGCACCTGCTCACCACTGGCAGCCGCATCGGTCGAACCGCCAGCAGCGGAAGTAGACGTTTCCGGCGAGCCCAGGCGGGGCAGCGCCTTGCCGGGGTTGCTGGGCGCGCCCTGAACGCGAACGCCCTCGGTTTTTGCGCTCACCGGAGGCGAGTCGCCATAGTGGACATTACCTTCTTCATCGACCCACTTGTGGATGGATCCCGCTTTTAGCGACATCGATGCCAGTAATATCAGGAAAACCGAGTAGCGCATGGTGATATCTTTCCTTGCTGCAATTAATATAGTCTACGAATCAAAAGAATAGTTGTCATCCAAATATTTACCATCTTTTTTTAATGTTATCTCTCGGGTTTCAGGGGAGATCGGGCGGTTAATCATTAATCATATTTATATCTTCTGTAGGTATTTAAAATTTTAATATATAATTTTGGACCCGATACGAGGGCCTTTGCACCGAATGAGTGATCGCAGACTCAAGGTATTCCATACCGTAGCCAAGCTGTTGAGCTTCACCAAGGCTGCCGAAGCACTGCACATGACCCAGCCCGCGGTAACGTTTCAGGTGCGACAGCTCGAGGAGTATTTCAATACCCGCCTGTTCGACCGCACCCATAACAAGGTCAATCTGACCCCCGCCGGGGAGCGGGTAGCGGAATTCGCGGAACGTATATTTGATCTATACTCCGAGATGGAAAACTCGGTGCGTGATCTGACCGGCGAAATCAGCGGAGCCTTGACAATCGGAGCCAGTACGACGATCGCCGAGTACATGCTGCCGGCGTTGCTGGGTGAATTCAAAAACCGCTATCCCGATATCAACCTGCGACTCAAGGTATCGAACTCGGAGGGTATCGTTTCGATGGTCGAGCATAACGTTATCGACCTGGGTTTGGTCGAGTCCCAGGTCAGTAACAAGAATCTCATCGTCGAGGTATGTCATGATGACCAGCTGGTCGTCGTCGCCGCGCCCGATCATGAACTGGTTAAGCGCGGCGCCAAGGTCAAGGCTGCCGAGATCGTCAAGTATCCGTTCGTCAGCAGGGAAGAGGGCTCGGGCACCCGGGAAGTGATTATGCAATACCTGATCGATAAGAACGTCAATCCCGGTGAAATGAATTTTTGCCTTGAGCTCGGTAGCCCCGAAGCGATCAAGGGGGCGGTAGAGGCCGGCATGGGTATAACGATAATTTCGCGCTCGATTATCGACAAGGAGCTAAAACTGAATACACTTTGTGAACTGCAACTCGATCCGCCGCTGAGCCGTCCGTTCTCCTTCGTGCGCCAACGCCAGAAGTTTCGCGTTACGGTAATGGAAGAGCTGCTCGAGTTTGCGCAGTCGTACTTCAAAAGCCACGGATAGTATCTGCATCCCGGTTAAAGCGGTCAGATTGTTACATCATGTTTGAAATTCTGCAGCAATGGTATCACCGCCATTTCACCGATCCACAGACGGTAATCTTCGCGTTCATCCTGATTGCCGGCGGCCTGTTGGTTTTTGTACTGCACGCGCACCTTTTGCCGATCCTGGTCGCCATCATCATCGCTTACCTGGCCGAGGGGCTGGTCGCCTGGCTGGACCGGGTTAATCTCGGCCGGACGGTGGCGGCCAGTATCGTCACCGCGCTCATGATAACGGCGATACTGCTGGCGTTTTTTGTCCTGTTGCCGCTGTTGTCGAAGCAGATCACCGAACTATTCCGCGAGATGCCCAATATGCTCGGCAAGGGTCAGCAGTTGCTGTTGCAGCTGCCGGACAAGTATCCCGATTATGTCTCTGCCGAACAGATCGAGGAAGTGCTGACCCTGGCACGAACCGAGTTGACCTCGATGGGGCAGCGCGTGGTATCTATCTCGCTGTCGTCGGTGGTGGGGGCCATCACCTTCCTGGTTTACATGATCCTGTTACCGTTGATGGTGTTTTTCTTTTTGAAGGACAAGGTCATTATTCTGAGCTGGCTCGCCAATTTCCTGCCCGAGGAGCGGCGACTGTTACGCACCGTCTGGGCGGAGCTCGATATCAAGATTGCAAGTTACGTTCGTGGCAAGGTCATCGAGGTGTTGATCATCTGGGTCGCAAGTTATGTCGCGTTCGCGCTAATGGGGCTCAACTATGCGATGCTGCTTAGCCTGGCGGTAGGATTATCGGTGATTATTCCCTATGTGGGTGCGACGGTGGTTACGATACCTGTAGCCCTTATCGCCTTCTTTCAGTGGGGCTTTACCTCCGAGTTTGGCTGGTTGATGGTAATCTACGGATTTATCCAGTTCCTCGACGGCAATCTGCTGGTGCCCCTGCTGTTTTCTGAAGTAGTCAACCTGCATCCGGTTGCAATCATCGTCGCCGTGGTTTTCTTCGGCAGCCTGTGGGGCGTCTGGGGCGTGTTTTTCGCGATTCCGCTGGCGACGCTCATACAGGCGATACTCAAGGCCTGGCCCTCCGAGGATCTCATCGCCGAATAGGCAGATTTTTTGTACATTCAGCGCAGTCTTTTATACCATACGCCCCTTGATAAACCATGGGCTTAGAGGTCATCCATGTTTAAAGGCAGTATCGTGGCACTGGTCACTCCAATGCTGGGGAATGGCGATGTCGACTACACGCAACTCGAGGCGCTGATCGATTTTCACGTGAGCTCAGGCACCGAAGCACTGGTGATTGCCGGCACCACCGGCGAATCGGCGACGTTAAGCCCGGCCGAGCATTGCGACCTGCTGCATCGCAGCTATGAAATTATTGGCCAGCGTCTCCCCATGATTGCCGGTACCGGTGCCAATTCGACCGCGGAAGCGATCGAATTGACTACCTGTGCTCACAAGTGCCGTGCCGAGGCCGCGCTGCTGGTGACCCCCTATTACAACAAGCCGACGCAACGAGGCCTGGTGCTGCATCATAAAGCCATCGCCGAAGCAGTCGATATCCCGCAGATTCTCTACAACGTCCCCGGTCGTACCGCTTGCGACATGCAGGCCGATACCGTCGGCGAGCTGGCGCGGGTGCGCAACATTGTCGGTATCAAGGAAGCCACCGGCAGCATGGAGCGCCTGGCGGACATCAAGCGCCAGGTAAGCGCCGACTTTGCGCTGTTGACCGGCGATGATTCGACAACCTGCGAATTTATTTTAAACGGCGGTCACGGTGCGATTTCGGTGACGGCAAACGTGGTGCCCGCAAAAATGGCCAATATGTGCCGACTGGCGCTGGAGGGCAAGGAGACGGAGGCGCGCGCGGCGGATGCGGAAATTGCGGACCTGCATCGCTTGCTGTTTATCGAATCCAACCCGATTCCGGTCAAGTGGGCGGTTTCGCAAATGGGTTTTGGTGAATTGAATCTGCGCTTGCCGATGACGGTGCTTGGCGAGGAGCATCAACGGCCTCTCAGACAGGCGCTAATCGCCTGCGGTGCCTTATGAAAAAATTGCGTGCAGCGGCGGCGGCGCTGCTGTTTTTGACCGCCCTGTTAACGGGTTGCCAGAGCGATCTCGACATGCGGTATCTGGATGCCTCTATGGGTGATCGGCTCGAATTGCCGCCGGACCTGATCGAATACGAGGCGGCATCGAGTTTCGAATTGCCCGAAGCCTTTTCCGGTGACGATGCATCGGTACGTGACAGGGTTCCCGTGCTGGCCAGGGTTGAATCACTGCGTCTTGAAGGAAGCGAGGATTTTTACTGGCTCAGCGTAGAGGAGCCGGTCGATAATCTTTACCAGATGGTAAAGAATTTCTGGGCCGCGGAGGGTTATCGCCTGATCAAGGATGAGCCCGTAATAGGCGTCATGGAGACCGAGTGGATTGTCAAAGAGGTGGGCAGCAGTAAAACAGGCGGCAATTGGTTCGAGCGCCTGTTCGACGAGGACGATTTGTCCGCGATCCAGGATCAGTTCAAAACGCGGATTGAGCGTGACGAGCAGGGCCGGAGCCGGATCTTTATCGCGCATCGCGGAGCAGAGTACAACTATGTTCTCGAGACCGACGACAAAGGCGGGCCGCTGACTACTGGTGATGACGAGGATAGCGATTGGCGTTACCGGCCCTCGGATCCGGAACTCGAAACCGAGATGCTGTCGCGGCTGATGATTTATCTTGGTTTACAGAGAGAGCAGGCTGACCAGCGGCTCGAGAGCGTGAAGCTGTTTCAACCGCGAGCGTTCATGCGACGGGATACCGAGGAAAACTCGCCGTTCCTGGTTATGAAGGATCCTTATCCTATTGCCTGGAACCGCGTTTATCATAATCTGGAACGATTGAACGTTGCCATCGAGAGCGCCGAATTCAAGGCCGGGATCCTCCAGCAAGGATTTATTGAAGCCAGGATACAGTTCGCCGGCTCGCAACAGGAGGGCGGCCTGTTTTCCCTGGGTTCGGATACCGAATCCGGGGAACGAACGATTTTTCTGGTTCTGTCGGAAGAGACCCACGAATTGACCCGCATCGATATCGAGGATGCCAAGGGAGAAAGCGATACCTCTCCAGAGGGAGCGGAATTTCTGAAATTTTTGTATCGGCGGCTTAAATAGCAAGTATGAGAATTGCATCGCTGGGCAGTGGTAGCCGAGGAAACGCGACCCTGGTACAGCATCGCGATACG
>JAACFA010000188.1 GCA_009937625.1 Gammaproteobacteria bacterium
ATTCTCGAAGCCCTGCATGCGATGCCCGCAGCCGAGGCGGCACCGCTGTGGGAGCAGCTCAACGAGCTGGAGTTTTACTATGCCGGCAAGTCCTCGGTGATGCAGGGCGCGACCGAGTTGCTGCAGAAACTGCACGACGACGGGCGGCAACTGGCAATCCTGACGCGCAACACCATGCCCGTGGTAAAGCAAACCCTGGAAGCCTGTCGGCTCCAACATTTTTTTCCGGTGGAACATATCCTCGACCGCGATGCCTGTATCCCCAAGCCTTCACCCGACGGCGTCAGGCACCTGCTCCAATTCTGGGGTGCCGATGCCGACGATACCGTCATGGTGGGTGACTACCTCTACGACCTGGAGGCCGGCAAGGGCGCCGGCGTGGCAACGATTCACGTCGATACCCGCGGTGACGTGGACTGGTCGGAATACACTGATATCAGGGTCGAAGGTCTCGGTGAAATAATTGAATACCTGCAGGAATCCAAATGAAGCTACTGTTAATCGGACTGGCGCTACTGGCGCTGGCGGGCTGCTCGGAAAAGGACTTGCGCCAGGCCATCGAGATTATCGACTCGAGTGTCGAAGAAGCCCCACTCACCCGGTCCGAGGTGGTGGCAGCGCTGAAAGATTCGTTGTCCAGGGGTATCTCGAAGGGTGCGCTCATCGCGTCGAGCAAGAACGGGTATTACGGTAATCCAGAGCTCAGGATTCCGTTCCCCGCCGAGGTCAGCGAGGTCGACCGGGCGCTGCGAAAAATCGGCCTGGGCAAAGAGGTCGATCGTTTCGTCAGGCAGCTCAACCGCAGCGCGGAACTGGCCGCGGCAAAGGCCAGGCCGATATTTATCAAGTCTATTAGCGCGATGACGATTCGCGACGCGTTCGACATACTGAACGGTGAAGCGGATGCCGCAACCCGTTACCTGATGCGCACTACCGGCGACGAGTTGCGCGCGCAATTCCGGCCGATAGTCAGCGACAAGCTCGGCGAGACCAGCGCGACCCGGTACTATGGCGATATAGTCAAACGATATAACCAGCTGCCGTTCGTCAGCAAGGTCGACCCTGACCTCGAGTCCTATGCCACCGACAAGGCGATCGAGGGGCTTTTCCTGTTAATTGCCGAAGAGGAAGCCAACATCCGCGCCAACCCCGCGGCGCGTACCACGCAGCTGCTGCGCCGGGTGTTCGGTAGCCTCGATTAGGATCGCGGCCGCCGCCGGTCGATCTATTCCTTGATCGCGATCGTCCCCTTGACCGGTTGTTCGACTTCGAGGTAATCGACACAGCTCATCCGCAAAATCTGTTCGTGCGAGCCGGCGTTGAAACATAGGTCGTCTACCTCGGTTACCATCTCGTCGACGTACACCCGCATATCGTAGAGCGATCCGAACGGCGGCATTGCCCCGAGTTCGCAGTCCGGGAACAGCGCCTTGAATTCGTCTTCGGTGGCGAGGCGAGCCTCGGAGGCGCCAGCCAGGCTCCGCAGGCTCGAAATATCGACGTGGCGCGACGCGGATACTACCGCCATCACTTTCTCGCCATCCAGGTCAACGATAATGGTTTTGGCGAATTCGCGTCTCGGCACGAAGGTCGAAGCCGCCGTTTCGCGCGCGGTATAGGCCGGGGAGTGATTAATGCTGATGTACTTGATGTTGCGCTCATCCAGCATCTGTTTCAGTTTACCTGCGGGCATTTGTGCAATTCTCCATCGTCTATAAATTAAAGATCATTGCCGAAAAATCGCTCGCAAAGGCTGACCGAGATCAAGCGCGAGCCAGGTTTGGATGATTCATCCGGCGTCGACGCGGTCCCAGTAGGCATTGATCCGGGACTGGATTTCGGCGATGCCCGCGGCATCGCGTTTTGGTTCGAACAGGTGGCGAAAACGTCCCTGTAATTGCAGGTACTCTTCGACCGGTTTGCGCTGTTTGGGCACCTTCGTGTGCCGCACCTCGCCATCGCTGTATTCCTTTAGCGGCCAGACGCCGGTCTGCACCGCGAGGCGACCGATTTCCACGCTAAGCTGGGGATCGTAGTCCCAGCCGGTCGGGCAGGGCGCGAGCGAAATCAACATGCGTGGCCCGCTCATGGCCTGAATTTTTTCGATCTTTTTCGCGAGGTCCAGCGGTTCGGCGGCGATCACCGTGGCCACGTAGGCGGGATTGTGCGCTGCCCAGATTGCAAACAGGTCCTTCTTGTAACCCGGATAACCGTGCGACCCGCGGCTGGTCGAGGTTCTTGCCGCGTGCGGAGTTGCGGGGGAATACTGCTGACCGGTGTTGCCGTAGCCCTCGTTGTCGTAACACAGGTAGATAAAGTCCAGGTTGCGATCCATTGCGCCCGAAGTCGCCGACATACCCATGCCGTAAGCGGTGCCATCTCCGGTGATGACCACGACTTCGACGTTTTCGTCGGCCGACAATTTTTTCTTTTGCAGCAGGATATCGAGCGCATCGCGTACTCCCTGCGCTCCGGCAGGTGCGGAGGCCATAGATGTGTAGAGCCATCCCCCGCGAAACGGAGTAAAGGGGTATACCGATAACAGCGTCATGCAGCCGGCGGCGTTGACGAAGACGGTTTTATCGCCAAGGATATCGTACATCGTATGCAGGGTTTCGAGTCCGCCGCAGCCGGCACAGGTTGGCGTACCGGTACCTAGCAGGTGGGTCGAAGGCATGTCCTTCATGCGGTGAAAATGCAGGGGTGATTGCTTGCTCATGACGACGGCCTCAGTTCTGATTTATTTCGGCGTGTTCCGCCTGCGCGATAGCCTGCAGCTTGCGCATTTCGGTCAATTCATGTTCGGTGTAAAGCAGGCGCGGGGACGGTGCTTCGCCGCGCTCGTCAGCCTGACGCAACTCGTCTGCAATCGCAAAGAACTCCTGCTGGCTGATGTCGCGACCGCCGAGACCGCCGATGTAGCTCGCCAGCAGCGGCGCATCGTTCGCACCGTACAGCGCGGTCGCAAACTCGCTGTGCAACACGCCCCCCATGCCCATCGAAATATTCTGGTCGATGACCGCAACCGCGCGCCGGCCGAGCAGCAGCTGCCTGATTTGCTGCCGTGGGAATGGGCGAAACAACCGCGGGCGCAACAACCCCGCTTTCCAGCCGGCGGCGCGCAGGCTGTCGACTGCGTCTCGCGCCTTGGTGGAGAATGATCCAAGCATGACGATTACATACTCGGCGTCCTCCATCTGATAACTGTCGATCATATCGTAACGCCGCCCGAACCGGTCCTCGAACTCATCGATGATTTCGTCGTAGACCGACAGCGCCTTTTGCACCGCCAGGTGTGCCTCGTAGCGAAAATACGAGTAAGGTCCACCACCGAGCACGGCCATCGCCTGGCTGAGCGGCGAGTTGCCCTTGAACTGCAGGTTTTCGGGATCGTATTCGCCGACGAACGCGCTTGCCTCGGAAGTTTTGGCCAGATCGACGGGTTCGCGGGTAAAGGACAGGTAAAAACCGTCAAGGTTGACGATCGCGGGCATGCGCACGTCCGGGTGTTCGGCCAGGCGATAAGCGATCAGGATAGCGTCGGCGATTTCCTGGCAGGTGGCGCAATGAATCTGCAGAAATCCGCTGTCGCGCGCGGCCATGATATCGTTGTGATCCGACTCCAGCGTGATCGGCGAAGCGAGGCCGCGGGATACGTTGACCATGACAAAGGGCGTGCGCCAGCCGGCCACGGTATAAACCATTTCCATGCCGTAAAGCAGGCCCTGGCTCGAGGTCGCGGTAAACGCACGCACCCCGGACGAGGCCGCGCTGCCGGCCGCGGTAATCATCGAGTGTTCGGATTCCAGTGTAACCATTCGTGCGTCCATTTCGCCCCGGTCTATCCAGCCGGCCAGGTCCTCGATGATTTCGGTTTGGGGCGTAATCGGAAACGCGGGTATGTAATCGACGCCGGCAAGGCGTGCGCCCCAGGCGGCGGCACTGTTGCCGGTCAGCAGTTTACGGGTCATGCGCTTGCCTCCGCTTCCTGTTCGCGCGCGACGTGCTCCGCGATCGATTCGATCGCGTGCGGTGGACATTGCGCGACACAGACCAGGCAACCCTTGCAATGGTCATAGTCGATTTCAGGGAATCCATCGGCGCGCACGTTGATCGCGCCATCGGGGCAGTAGGTGCTGCAGATCCACGCGCAGCCGCTGCATTTCGGGTAATTGATGACGGGACGCATGGTGCGCCACAGGCCGGTGCGCACCATGACGCTGGTGGCTCCGGCGTGAATCGCGAGATTGGAAATCGCGGCGTTTTCGAACGGCATCTCGATCCAGTCAGGACTATCGTAATCGTTTGCCGATGGCATGCTGCCCGGCGCCACCAGCCCCGCATGTTGTGCCATCTCGTCAAATACCCTGAGCGCGATTTCCCGGTTTTGCGCGATAATGTCTGCAGGCAGGTGGCCGAGTTCCTCGGTCAGTGCCGCGACCAGGGTCTCGCGCTCGATCACATTGGTCAGGGCCGCGGCCGCGGCCGCGCAGCGGCTGCCGATGTAGGGTAACTCGGCGCGATCCTCGACGTCTTCCGTCGCCGTCAGAATCAGGATCCGGGCCTCGGTATTGAGTCGTTTTTGCCAGGTTTCGGCGGTCTCGTGGCTATTGATCAGCAGCACCGTGTGCGCATCCATCCCCTGAACCACACCGGCCGCCGGCATGCCGACCAGGGTGTCATCCGCCACGCAGACCAGGTCGGGACGATCGATAATGCCGCGCTCGTTGATAGTCTCCCTGTCGGCACGTACATAGGCGAAAATAGGTGCGCCACGACGCTCGGCGCCGTAACGCGGCGCATCCTGTACCTCGTAACCGGCGTTGAAAAATGCGGTGCCGAGAATGCGGCTGGCCGTTTTCATACCCTGACCGCCACGACCATGAAAACGAATGCGAAACATGATCCGGGTGCCGCCTAAAAAATATGCCAACGGCGATAACTCATCGCCTGTTCGACCCGTTTACGAGCCATGTTCAGCGCGGCGTCACGCGGCAGGATTTGCTCCCGTTGCGAGGCTTCGAGAACCTCACGCGTGTTGCGCCGCAGTTTCTCCTCGATAGCCGCGAGCGCGGCCGCTTCCCCGGCCCCCTGGTACTCGACGGCCGCGCAAATGACGCCACCGGCATTGGCGATGAAATCGGGAAGGTTCAGAATTCCCTTGTCGTGCAGCATTTTTTCCGCCGCGTAGGTAATCGGGATGTTCGCGCCTTGCGCCACCAGTTTGGTGTTGAGCCGTTCCACGTTGCCCTCGTGGATAACGTCGGGACGTGCCGCCGGGATCCAGATATCGCATTCGATATCGATGATCCGGTCGCCATCCAGTTTCTCGACACCATCGTAGTCGGTAACGCTCTTGCCGGCGGCTTTCAACGCTATTAGTGCATCGACGTCGAAACCATCGGGATTCTGGATGGCGCCCGCGCTGTCGGAAACGCCGACGAGAATTGCGCCAGCCTCGGACAGGAACCTGGCGGCGTGTTTACCGACCGCGCCGAATCCCTGGACCACGAAGCGAGCCCCATCGATATCGAGCTGGCAGTACTCGCTCGCGACATTCACCGCGTGGCTGAGTCCGTATCCGGTGGCACCGATCTCGTCGAGCGGTATACCGCCAAGCTCGCGCGGTAGCCCGACCGCGCGATCGATCTCATCCTGGACCCAACCCATGCATTCCTCGTCGGTACCCATATCGGGCCCGAAAATATATTGCTCGACTTCCCGCAGTGCACAACAAAACCCACGGATCAGGGTCTCCTTCTGTGCTTTGGGCATTTTCGGATCGCCGAGCA
>JAACFA010000189.1 GCA_009937625.1 Gammaproteobacteria bacterium
CTCGTAGGCGAAGAAACCCTGGTTCAGCGCGTCCATCACTCGCGCCGGATCGGTGGGTGGACAAACACCGATGGCGGCATCGAGACCGAGTTCGGTACCGCTATCCGCGGCGATGCGCAGCGCGAAGCTCGCGCCCAGCGAATAACCGACGAGATAGACCCGCTCGTAGTCGTGGGTATCGACAAAGCCCTGCAGCGCGCCCGCGACCTCGGGGGTGCGCGTCGAGTTGAACAGTTCGCGGTTGAGATGATGCGAGTCGCCGTGGTCGCGCAGGTTTACGCGCAGCACATCGTAACCCTGTGCCAGCAACCGCGCCGCCGTGGTAACCATGTAGGACGACCGGCTCGATCCTTCCCAGCCGTGCAGCAAGACCACCAGCGCGGCGCGCGACGCCGCGGCCCCGTCGAGCTCGGCCAGCAGCAGCGTGCCGTCCTCCGCATGCAGTTCGAGCTGCTGCGTCGACAGACGCTGCTGTATTATTTTGGCACGCAGCCTGCGCGGACCCTGGCTATTCAACACCGTCTGGATGTGGGCGTTACGCAGGTGCCGCGGCGGCTTGAACAGGTTGATGTTTTGCAAGTTGATTCGGTCGGGCTGCTGTAATACAAAAGCGGAACTTTATTGTTTCAACTACCTCGGCGTCAATCCAGCCTGTATAGTTATTTTATTTGGAGTAGCGAAATGAGCCCGAAACCCGAATCCTACAAGCCGATTCCCGGTGACGAGTTGCCGCGCTTCGCCGGTATTGCGACCTTTATGCGCCTGCCCTACGTGGCGCCGGCTGATGCCGACGAGGTCGATATCGGCCTGATTGGCGTCCCCTGGGATGGCGGCACCACCAACCGCGCCGGCGCCCGCCACGGGCCGCGCCAGATCCGCGACCTGTCGACGATGGCGCGCAACGCGCATCACGCCACCGGTATCATGCCGTTCGAGCTGTGCAACTGTGCCGACCTCGGCGATACCCCGGTCAACCCGGTCGACATCGAGGACACCCTGGCTCGGGTGACGGAATTTTACTCGGCCGTGGTCGCGCAGGGCATCGTCCCGCTGACCGCGGGCGGCGATCACCTGATTACCCTGCCGATCATGCGCGCGCTGTGCCGCGACGAAGCGGTTGGCATGGTGCACTTCGACGCGCATACCGACACCCTCGATCGCTATTTCGGCGAATCGAAGTACACCCATGGCACCCCGTTTCGACGCGCCATCGAGGAAGGCTTGCTGGACCCGAAGCGCACCGTACAAATCGGAATCCGCGGCGCCCTTTACAGCGACCGCGACAAGGACTGGGGGCTGGAACAGGGTATTCGCGTGATCGAGATCGAGGAATACAACGATCTCGGTATCGACGCGGTCGTCGCCGAAGCGCGACGCGTGGTTGGCGACGGCAAGACCTATATCAGTTTCGACGTCGACGCGCTGGACCCGGTTTACGCGCCCGGCACCGGTACCCCCGAAATCGGCGGCATTACCACCTATGATGCGCTGAAAATGATTCGCGGCCTGCGCGGACTCAACCTGGTCGGCGGCGACGTGGTCGAAGTGTCGCCGCCGTTCGACCCGTCGGGTAACACCGCGCTGGTAGCGGTGACGACGATGTTCGAAATTCTGTGCCTGCTGGCCGAGCATATCGACCATCAGCGCGGCGGCTAACTCAATATGGGAAAACTGCCTGAAACTATGAAAGCGGTCGTGCTCACCGGTCACGGTGATCTCGACAAACTGCATTACATGGATTACCCGGTTCCGGTACCCGCGGCCGACGAGGTCCTGATCGAAGTGCATGCCTGCGGCATGAACAACACCGATGTCTGGGTGCGCCAGGGTGCCTACGGTACCGATGACGATCCGGACGCGGTGGCTTCCTGGCGTCGCGGCAAACCCACGCTCGAATTCCCGCGTATCCAGGGCGCCGATACCGTCGGCGAGATCGTCGCGGTCGGTGACGCTATCGATGCGGCGCGCATCGGCGAGCGCGTGATGGTGGATTTCAGTATTTACAACACCGACGGCGACAGTCTCGCCGACATCGACTATATCGGGCATGGCGCCGATGGCGGTTACGCGGAATACTGCAAGGTTCCGTCGGCGAACGCGCACCCGGTAGACAGCCCGATGACGGACGCCGAACTGGCCACATTCTGCTGCGCTTACCTGACCGGGGAGCATATGCTCGACCGGGCCCGGGTCGCCGCCGGCGAGCGGGTGTTGATCAGCGGCGCGGCCGGCGGCGTCGGCGGCGGACTGATACAGCTATGCCGGGCGCGCGGCGCGATTCCCTACGCGATCACCAGCACGGACAAGGCCGCAGCGGTCGCGGCGCTGGGCGCCGAGGCCGTGGTGCTGCGCGACCAGGGCGACTGGGTGGAGCAGCTCAAAGCCCTGCTCCACGGTGAATCGGTCGACGTCGTTGCCGACGTGGTCGCGGGTCCGCTGTTTAAAGACTTGATCAACCTGCTGCGCCCCGAAGGCAGGTACACGACCGCCGGCGCGTTCGCCGGCCCCGTGGTGGAACTCGACCTGCGCACCTTGTACCTGAAGCACCTGGAAATCCACGGCTCGTCGCAGGGTACACGGCAGGCGTTCGCGCGACTGGTTGGCTATATCGAATCCGGCAAGATCAGCGCTAACCTGTTCGCGACCTACCGTTTGAGCGATTTCCACCAGGCGCAGACCGACTTCATGGGCAAGGGCTACGTCGGCAAACTGGTAGTAATGCCGGACCGATTTTACCAGCCTGTCGAATCGTCAACGACCGGGTAATTCCGGGTCAGGGCTTCAGGCAGGCCTGCGGTCGGCCAGGTTCAGCATCGCGTGCAGCAACACGTTACAGCCGGCCTCGAGATCGGCAGGCTCGGCGCTTTCGGCTTCGTTGTGGCTTAGCCCGCCGGCGCAGGGCACGAAGATCATCGAAGTCGGCGCAACCAGGCACACCTGGCACGCATCGTGACCGGCACCCGAGACAATTTGCTGGTGGCTGTAACCGAGATCTCGGGTAGCGTTTTCGACCGCGGCGATACAATCGGCGTGGAACTTGACCGGCGGCTTATCCCAGATTTCATCGAGATCGCACTCGACCCCGTTTTTATCGACACAATCGATGACACAGGCGCGCAATACGCTGGCCATCCGGGACAATTCAGCTTCGTCCGGGTTACGAATATCGATCGTCAGGAATACTTCGCCTGGAATCGTGTTGCGCGAATTGGGTTGCACCGACATCTCACCGACCGTGGCTACCGCATGCGGCGCAAAATCCAGCGCCAGGGTTCGTACCATCGAGATAATTTCGGCGGCGGCGACCAGTGCATCGCGCCGGCCCGGCATCGGCGTCGAGCCGGCATGCGAGTCCTGTCCCCTGAGCCGCAGATCAAACCATTTTTGTCCCTGTCCGCCGATCACCACGCCGACCTGGTTTTGCTGGGCTTCGAGGATCGGCCCCTGCTCGATATGCGCCTCCAGCAACGCGCCGATCGCATGCTGACTGCAGGACACATCGCCCATGTAGCCAATGCGCTTTAACTCATCGCCAATGGTTTTACCCTCGCTGTCGGCGCGCGACCAGGCGTACTCCTTTTCGAACAGTCCGGCATAGACGCCCGAGGCAATCATCGCCGGGGCGAACCGAGAGCCTTCCTCGTTGGTCCAAACGACCGCTTCGAGCGGCGCCTCGGTGGTGATATCGTTATCGCTCAGCGTTCGCAGGACTTCGAGCGCAGCGAGCACGCCATAGATGCCGTCGAACTTGCCGCCGTGCGGCTGCGTGTCGAGATGACTGCCGGCAACGACAGGCGCCAGGCTATTGTCGCGCCCCTCGCGGCGCGCAAAAATATTCCCCATGTCGTCGATTTCGATGCTGCAGTTAATGTCCTTGCACCAGCGAACAAAAAGATCCCGGCCCTCGCGATCCTCATCGGTTAGCGCCAGGCGACAGGAACCCCCGTGCTGACCCGGGCCGATTTCGGCGAGCGCCATAATACTGTCCCAAAGCCGCTGGCCGTCGACGCGCAATGACTGTTGTTCACTCATTATTCGTACCTCGTGAGAGCCCCGGTTTCACATACAACCCGACGACTGCAAATGACCGCGCGGCTATCGGGGCGCAACGCACCCGCGGGCGTGGCGAGCTTAACCGGTGTTCTCCACCTGCCAGCCGGTACCCTTACCGATAACATCCTCGAGCAATTCGATTTCACGCGCAAGTTCGCGTGCCAGGTTGAGCATGAATATACCAAACTCGGCGGGATGATCGACGTGTAATTTATAAAACTGACTGCTGCTGATATTAAGGACCAGGCAATCTTCTGCAGCAACGTCGGTGCCGTTGCGTGCAATCAGGCCAATCATTTCGTCGAAGCCAATCTGCTCACCCTGCCTGAAATGGCGAGTCAGGACATCGTGCCCTTCGAAGCGCTTGTAGTAGGCCAGCGTCCCTTTAAGCACCACCTGAAAATCCGCGGCCTCCTCACCGAAATGGGCAATATATTCGCCTTTCTCGAGATGCGCGATCCGGCCATGCTGCAACAGATCGAGGATCATATCTTCGGAGAGCGCGCCAAAGGTGGAGAGTTCCTGCAGGTAAGGAACCCCGAGCGTTTCGATTACCTCGAATGCTTCGAGTATTTTCATGCCAGACGTCTACTCAGTTCACGGACCCGAGAGTCACTAAAGTACCGTTTGTTGGTCAAAAATATCCTCGGCCAGATCACAAAATTCTAAATGCGTCAAAAAATCTCGAACGATCCGTTACCGGGAAAATTTCTCCAATCGATTGCTAACTACGTTTTCATGATAATTCAACCGCGTTGCGCAGGATTTGACTCCAGTCAACAAGGCAGGTTTGAGTTGGCGGTAGGATAATTCAACTATTGGTATAAATACATAATAAGGAGAGCATCATGCGCGTAGGCGAGTATTGTAATCGAGAAGTTGTTGTCGTCGAGGAAGACGGATCTATCACCGAAACAGCCCGGATCATGCGCGAGTATCATGTCGGCGATGTCATCATCGTTAGATCGCAGAACGGCAAACAGATCCCGAAAGGGATCCTGACCGATCGCGATATCGCGCTCGAGATTGTCGCCAAATCCGCCGACCCTGAAATCGTGCGGGCGGGTGACGCGATGAGTTACGAGTTGACCACCGTGAACGAGGATGACGACCTGATGCATGCGATAGAAATCATGCGTGACAAGGGGATTCGCCGACTACCCGTTGTCGACATTGACGAGACACTGGTTGGCATCCTGACCGTCGACGACGTGCTGGATCTGGTCAGCGAAGTGTTCATAGACATCGTGCACCTTGTCGATCAACAACGCAGGCGTGAAGCCAGAACCCGCCCCTGAACCGGGTGCTCGATAGAGGTTGCCGCCAGACGCTGGCTGCAGATCACCATCGCTGTCCTGGCAATATCGATCGGCCTGATCCACCTCAAGGATTTCTTTGCCTTCGGCAAGGGAGTTTCACTCAGCATCAGCGACGGCGTCAAACCAACGCTTTACGCGCGCCTGCGAAATGTCCTGCATGCTCAGTCACTATGGTCCGCGCTGGCTGAAGCTAATCAGCGGCCTCGTCATATTTACGCTGGGGGCACTCATGCTGGCCGCACCCGAGATGTTGATATGAGACATCCATCACGGGACATCGAGCGCTCAGGATCCGACACGGCAGTAACAGCCTTA
>JAACFA010000023.1 GCA_009937625.1 Gammaproteobacteria bacterium
AGGCGGGATACTGCCGCAGTGGACAGAACTGGTGGAGTAGCGACAATTACAACCTGCAGCCCGATATTCTGACCTGCGGCAAACCCATGGGTGGCGGCCATCCGCTGGCGCTGATGGCGACCCGGCGCGACATCATCGACGACTACGCTCGCAAGTATCACTATTTCAGCACCTTCAGCGGTAACCCGGTATCCGCGGCGGTTGGCAAGGCGGTGATCGAGGTTATCGAAAACGAAGGTCTGCTGCAGAACGCGCACGACACCGGAGCCTATTTGGAAGCGGGGTTGCGCGAGCTGGCAACGCGCCATGAAGTAATTGGGGACGTCCAGGGTTGCGGCCTGTTCTGGGGGCTCGACCTGGTTTCGGATCGGGTAACGCGGGAACCGTTGAGCCCGCAGCACTTGCGGCACCTGGGCAGCCTGATTGCCCAACAGGGCGTGATAACCGGCACCTCGGGGCGTTACGGCCAGATTCTGAAGCTGCGCCCACCGCTGCCCTTCTCCAGGTCCGATGCCGACCGGGCGCTTGCCGCCATCGACGCTACGCTACCACAACTGCAAATATGACGGCAACCGAAGGCAGTATCCATTCCGGATTCAGCCAGGCCGGTCTCGATGCGATCGACCGCATGATGCGCGACTATGTAGATACTGGAAAATCAGCCGGTATGCTGACCCTGGTAAGCCGCCATGGGCAAATAGTGCAGCCGTCTTGTTACGGTCAGGCCGATATCGAAAGCCAGACCCCGATCCGCGAAGATACGATCTTCCGCATTTACTCGATGACCAAACCGATTACCAGCGTGGCGCTGATGACCCTGATGGAACAGGGGCACTTCGAGCTGGACGATGCCGCCAAACGCTGGATACCGGCGCTGGCGAAGCTCGAGGTTTACCAGCAGGGCAAAATCCAGTCCGATATCACGATTCGCCAGCTGCTGACCCACACCGCCGGATTCAGCTACGGCTTCGAACCGGACAAGTACCCGGTCGACCGGCTCTACGCCAAAATCTGGCGTGAGCGCATCCAGGACCAGAGCATGGAGCAGTTGCTGCATACCCTGCTCGAGTTTCCACTGGTGGCGCAGCCCGGAACGCTGTGGCACTACAGCATCGCAACCGATATCTGCGGTTACCTGGTCGAGCTGATCAGCGACATGCCGTTCGCCGATTATCTGCAGCAGGTTATTTTCGATCCGCTCGGCATGGTCGATACCGCGTTCGAAGTCAGCGCGGATAAAATCGATCGCTTCGCAACGCTCTATGGCTACCGCGAGGACGACCCGCTGGCGCAGCTCGAGCACAACGACAGCTCACCATTCATTTCGGCAATTTCGGGAGTCCCGGTGCGGCTGCATTCAGGCGGCGGCGGGCTCACATCGACTGCGGGCGATTACTGGCGTTTTGCGCAGATGATGCTGAATCGCGGCCAACTGGAGGGACAACGTATTGTCAAGACCGAAACCGTCGACTTGATGACTCGCAATCATCTACCCGAAGATCTGCTGCCGCTGGATTTCAACGGGGTCGCCAGGGGCGATTTCAGCGGCTATGGCTTCGGTCTGGGCTACTGCATCAACATGGATCCAGACAATACCGCGGCGGCGGGCTCGCGTGGCGACTTCGGCTGGGGCGGCATGGCCGACACCTATTGCTGGGTCGATCCCGCGCAACAACTGGTGGCAATCCTGATGCAACAATATCTTCCGTCACTGCACCATCCAGGCAGACGGGATTTTCGTAACGCCGTCTACCGCGCCCTCGAGGACTAATCAGGAACCTTCGCGGAGGTATTGTTGGTCGAGCGCGCGCATGATGTCGTGGCGGCTGATCTGCCCGACCAGCCGGCCGTCGCGCAGTACTGGAAAGCGTCGGAAACTCGAATGTAAGAATTTCTCGGCGGCCTCGAGAATACTGCAGTCGGCGTCGATATGCTCGACCTTGCGGCTCATGTACTGCTCGACCTGCCCGCCCCAGTCCCGGTGGTAGGCGGTATGATAGACGATCTCCAGGCAATCTCTTTGCGACAGCACACCCACCAGTTTTCCTTCCCCGTCTAGCACCGGTGCGCCCGACAGGTGCCGCTCGAGCAGCGTCCGCATGGCCTTGATAATATCGTCGCCGGGGGCAAAGCTGACCAGCTCGGTCGCCATGTAACTTTCGATAGTCTTGCTCATGATTCCATCCGGCTGGCCTTGCGCATGATACATTCGCTGCAGTTGCCACAACTGCCGCACAGCGGCCGCTGCCTCAGGATCACGCCCAGCGCGAGTCCGGCAACCGCAAGCATGAACAGCGGGATCGCGATTATTAATGTCGTCATCTCGGAACCCTCCGATAGGGGTTAACTGCCAAAATCATCATAATAAATATTCTCCGCGGCGACACCGAGTTCATCCAGCATCGCCAGCACCGATTGCACCATCAACGGCGGACCGCAGAGGTAATACTCGCAGGTCTCGGGGGCCGGGTGCCTGGCCAGGTAATTGTCGTAGGCCACCTGGTGGATAAAACCGGTAAAGCCCTCCCAGGCATCGCTTTTTTTCGGCTCGGACAAGGCCGGGTGCCATTCGAAATTGTCATTTTCAGTCTGTAGCCGATCGAAAACATCGTCGTAGTAGAGTTCACGGCGCGAACGCGCGCCATACCAGTAGCTTATCTTACGCCGTGAATGCTGGGTTTCGAGCAAATCGAGAATCTGCGCTCGCAGCGGCGCCATACCGGCACCACCGCCGATAAATACCAGCTCTCGTTCCGAAGGCTCGACTGCAAAATGCCCATAGGGACCCCGCAGCGTCACCGGGTCACCCGGTTTGAGCGAGAACAGCCAGCTCGAAACCACCCCCGGGGGCGCATCGGCATGACCCGGCGGCGGCAGCGCAATGCGAATATTCAGGATGATCAAGCCCTGTTCTGCAGGATGATTCGCCATCGAGTAGGCGCGCGTCACCTCGCGCTCGCTACCCGCTTGCAGCCGCCACAGGTTCATCTTGTCCCAGACGTCATGAAACTCGGGCTCGATCGCCAAATCCTTGAACTCTAGCTGGTACGGCGGGCTGGTGAGCTCGACAAAGCCACCGGCACGAAACTCCATTGGCTCGCCCTCGGGTAGCCGCAGCACGATCTCGCGGATCAAGGTGCTGACGTTACGTGCCTGCTCGACCGTGCATTGCCAGCTGCGGATATCGAAGTAGGCTTCGTCGACCTCGATCGACATCGGGCCGAGGATCGGTACCTGGCAGGCAAGACGCCCGCCGCGAGCGGCCTCGCGCTGGCTCAGGTGGGCGAGTTCCTGCGGCCCGGCCTCACCGCCGCCGCTGACCACCCGCGCCTTGCATAATCCGCAGGTACCGGCGCCGGCGCAGGCACTGGGCAGATGAATGCCGGCTTGCTGGCAAACGCCAAGCAGGCGTTCGCCAATTTGCGCGCGCACGGTTTTGCGCCCGTTGATTTCGATATCGCACTCGCCGCGCGGCACCAGCAGGCGTCGTGCACCGAGCACGAACAGCGCTAGCAGTAGAACGATGCCGGAAAAGAAAACTACTCCGAGAACGGCCTCCAGCATCAGCCCATCCCCGCAAACGCCAGGAAGCCGAGCGACATGATACCGGCGATAATGAAGTTCATCCCCAGCCCCTGCAGGCCGTCGGGAATGTCGGCATACTTGAGTCGTTCCCGGATCGCGGCAAACATGACGATGGCCAGTGCCCAGCCGAGGCCCGAGCCGAAACCGAAAACGACTGATTCCGTGAAACTATAACTGCGCTCGACCATGAACAGGCTACCGCCTAGAATGGCGCAGTTCACCGTAATCAGCGGCAGGAAAATACCCATCGCGCGATGCAGTTTCGGCACGTGAAACTCGAGCGTCATCTCGAGCACCTGCACCATCGCCGCGATCACGCCGATAAACGCGATCAGGCGCAGAAACGACAGATCCAGATCGCCGAGACCGGCCCAGTCGAGCGCGCCGGGAGCCAGCAGCCAGATATAAATCAGGTTATTGACCGGCACCGTTACGGTTAGCACGAACATCACCGCGAGCCCGACGCCGAAAGCGGTATCGACGCGTTTCGAGACCGCCAGAAAAGTGCACATGCCGAGAAAAAACGACAGCGCGAGATTGTCGAGAAATACCGAGCGCAGCAGCAGTTCGAGCAGCGCGTTCATTCGGATTCCTGCCGCAGTTGGCGTAGGGTAAATTCGGGTTTTTCAACCTGCTGCGGGCGCTTGCGACGTATGTACCAGATGATGCCGCCGATAATGAAAAATGCGCTCGGCGGCAACAGCATCAGGTGCAGCGGCTCGAAGGCGCCACCCTGGCTGGTCGGCACCAGGATCTGCACATTGAGCAAGCTGCCCTTACCGAAAAACTCGCGGATCGCTCCGACGAGGATCAGGATCAGCGAGTAGCCGAGCCCGTTGCCGATACCGTCGAGCACGCTGGCGACGAAGCCGTTGTGCATCGCGTAACCCTCGGCGCGGCCGAGTACGATACAGTTGGTGATAATCAGACCGACGAACACCGACAGCCGTTTGCTGAGCTCGAAAGCGTAGGCCTGCAGCACCTGGTCGACAACGATGACCAGCGACGCGATGATCGTGATTTGCACGATGATGCGCACCGAATGCGGCAGGTGGTTACGGATCAAGCTAACCGAGCCGCTGCCGAGCGCGAGCACGCAAACCACGACGAAGCTCATCAACAGCGCCGTATCCAGCGACGTCGTTACCGCCAGTGCCGAGCATATCCCAAGAATCTGCAGCGTCAGCGGATTATCGTCGATCAGCGGCCGGATCAGAATGCGCCATTTACTCTCCTGCATCAGAGTCGGTCCTCGCGTATACGTTGTAAAAATGGCTCAAAGCCGAAATCGCCGAGCCAGAAACGCAGCATGCCGTCGACGCCCTGGGCGGTGCGGGTGGCTCCGGAAATGCCGTCGACCTGGTATTGCGCGTCGTCGCTGTAGCCGGCGCCATGCGACCTGACGCCGATACGCAATACGCCGTCATCGTCATAGGCCGATAGATCGCGCCACTGGGCCTCCCACTCGGGCTCCTCGATGCGAGCACCGACGCCCGGGGTTTCACCATGCTGGTAAAACTTGAGCGCGCGCACCGTTCTCGCATCACCATCGAGCACCAGCCAGGCGCGCAGCGTCGACTGGTAACCGCGCCCCGAGACCGGCAGTATGATCAGGTCGATCGCGTTGCCGCTGCCGCGCACCAGGTAAACCTGGGCCAGCAATGCGCGCCGCTTGAGGCCCGCCAGATCGAGCTCGGCCGGAATCGCGACGCTGGTAGCCGGCTTGCTCGCGGCCCTGTCGGCATCGAAAGCCGTGGGGTCCGTCGAATCGTCGAATGCTCCCGTTTCGAGGTCGACCAGGCGCGCCTCCAGGCTGTCGATGGTCTGCGCGCGCCCGATATCCGACAACGCCGCCAGCACCAGCTCGAGCTGGGCAATGCGCTCGGCCTCGATGTTGGCCCTGTGGACAGGACGCAGGCTGACGGCGACGACCGAGACCAGCAGCGCGCAGACGAAGGCCACCGCCAGCGCGACACCGAGCGCTCTCAGGGTATTGTCCTTGCTCACAGTATCAGACATGGCGGCGCCCCCGCTGGCGGATGTTCCAGGCGATGACCGCGTGATCGATCAGCGGTGCGGTGATCGAAGCCAGCAGCATTGCCGGGATCACGGCGTCGGGGTGGGTCGAGTTCGCGACCCGGATCAAAACCACCAGCGCGCCGATCAGGAAACCCTGTATCCAGCGTCCCGGGGTGGTACAACAGGAGGCGAACGGATCGCAGGCGATAAACACCGCGCCGAACGCGAAGCTGCCGAGTAACAGGTGCCAGTAGGCCGGCATCGCGGCGGCGCCCTCTGCACTGCCCGACAGGTTGAACAGGGTGGCCACCACGGCGAGACCGATGAACTGCGCCAACAGCAGGCGCCAGGCGATTATTCGCGCGCTCAGCAACAGCGCGGCGCCGAGTCCGACGGCAAGCAGCGAGGTCGTGCCGAGGGTTCCGCTGATGTTACCGATAAAAGCGCTCCACAGATCGATACCGGCCTCGCCCAGTGCGGCTTCACCGCCACGATGAAACCGGGCGATGGCATCGCTGCCGGAATAGCCCGCCAGCCCCTGCCACAACGGATGCTGAACGGCGGCGCTCGGGAAACTCACCTGCACGATGGCAACCCCAAGCAGCGCCGGGCTGATAAAGGTCTTGCCGTCACCACCAAAAATACCCTTACCCAGCAGGATCGCGAACGACATGCCGTAGACGATATGACTGAATGGCGCCGAACCCGGCAGCATCAGCGTCAGCAGCAGCGCAATCGGGATGAAACCGGATTCGAGCGCGCGCTTGCGTTGCGCCGCGATAATCCGCTCCCAGAAACCACCGATGACCAGGGCCAGCAACAGCATCGGCAAAAAGTGCGCGAGGCCGGCGGCGATCCAGTCATAAAAGCCCGGCTCCTGGTAGCTGGCACCGAGGCCGGCCGCGAGGTTGCTGCGCAAGTCATCGCTGGCGCGCCCGGGGTCGGCGGCCAGTACCGACAGGTACTGGTAGCCGCAGTTGACCACGGCCGCGATACTGACCGGCAACAGCGCCAGCAGCTGTATCTTGCGGATACGACGCTGGCCGCCCGCCGCCGCTGAAAACGCGGACATCAACGCCCTGCCTCCAGCTGATCGAGCACGTTGCGCAATAGCAGCCCGTAATCGTTGTTGGAGATACAGGCATGAGTGAGCGGTGCCACATCTTCTTCCACCAGCTCCAGCGCACCGAGTTCACGCGCGCGTTCGGCATCGCCGAGCTGCAGCGCACGCATCAGGGGCACCGGGTAGATTCCGGGCGGAGCCACCTGTTCCAGCCGGTCGCCGGGGATCAGCACGCCAGCAGTCTCCGGCGGGATTTCCGTTTCATCGGCGCTCCTTGCCTGTATCGTGATTTGCCGTTGCCCCGCAGCGAGAAACTCCTGCCCGGGAGCAGGCGCACGACCGTAAATGGGAGCGCCGGCAATAATTCGGTTCGGGCTATCTGTTAGTTCGTCGACCAACAGCTCGTCTATGTCCGCTCCCGGCGGTACCAGCAGACTACGAGGATTCTTGACCGCGCTGCCGGCAATCGAAATGACGCGCTGCAGCCAGGGCGTACCCCGCAGCAGCAAATGTCCGAGTGCTATGACGTCCTGGTAGCCGATGTGCCAGACTTCGCCACCGGCGAAACCGATCGGACACAGGGCATTGATATGCACCCCGGGCAATCCTGCGGAATCGCCACCGCTGAAAGCAACTTTGCGGACCCTGTCGGAATCTTCGATCGCAAGCGGATGGTCCGGCGCGTGGCAAAGGTAAACCGGCGCCGCGGATATTTTTTCCAGCGTGTAAACCGCGGCCTTGAACTCGTCGAACCAGGCATCGATGATCGGACGTGGATCGGGCGCGAAAGGCGCCGTATCGAGCGCGGTTACGAAAATTGCCGCGGGCTCCGCGTCCGGGTGAGGAATGTTGCCGAATGGCCGGGTACGCAGGCTGCTCCAGGCGCCGGACTCGAACATGAAACTGCGCAGTACCGAGCCTTCGTTATCGGATGGCGCTTCATACCGAGCCACGCCGAGGCTATCGTCGACGTCGATTTGCAGCGATAGCAGTTTGCGCCGCGCACCGCGTTCGACGCGAGAGATTCTTCCAGCCGCGGGTGCAACCAGCCTGACTTTGGGGCGGCGCGCGTCACGCATCAGCGCGACGCCGGCCTTGACCTCGTCGCCGACCTCGCACAGCAGCTCGAAGCTGAAGCGACGGTAATCGGGTCCCAGCAGCGCTACGGTGGTTACTGTTTTGGTTTCGAGATCAACCGACCCCACCATGTTTATTCCCAGGCAAACAATACATGCCAGCAGATTCTAAAGAGCGATACTCTAATTTTCATGATCCACGTCAGCTAGTTGCCGTGTTTTACGATCGCGGCGGGAACACCGCCCGCCGTCCAGGTTGTCATCACTGACGCAACCCCTGCCCGCGAAGCAGATGCCACGAGTCACCGCGGCAGAAATCGCTTCTTATTGTCCTGATTAGCCTTCGATGGTGGACAGCAGTTGCTTGAGAGCTCGAATATGCTCGGGACCGGTGCCACAACAACCGCCCACGATCTGCACCCCGTAATCGCGGATCCAGCCCTCGATTTCGCGGGCGTACTCATCGGGGGTGCTGACTTCTTCATAGCGCCAGTCGGGCAGAATCAGCTTGCCGGTCTCGGCATAGGCGAGCAACGGACCGGACCAGTGTTCGCGCAGCACCTTCAGTGCTGGCTCGATGTCTTCGACCCGGGTATGCATTATTCCGGCGGCCTGCCCACCCAGCGGCTTCAGGGTTTCGACCATTTCACCAAAATCATGGGCACTGGTGGTGTCGTCGGTGTTCTTCCAGCGCAAACTGCGCACATCGACACCATTGTCCGCCATCATCGCGCTGTAACCGATCCATACCGGCAGCCCGGTCGATACCGCGGCCTCGATGACGATGCTGGCGTTTTCGATGTCGCGCATCATTTCGGCAATAATCACATCGACCCCGGCTTCCGCCAGGCTCTCGGCCAGCTCCTGGTAGCTCGACACCACATGTTCGCCGGTGGCTACTTCGTGGTGGCTGGTCAGGGGCGGCATGCTCGACATCGAACCCGCGATGTAGACGTCTTCCTGGGCCACTTCATCACGCGCCTGTTGCGCCAGCTGCACCGATTTCAGGTTTAGCAACTTTGACTCATGCCCGAGGTTGACGCTCTCGAGCACGTGACGCGCCGTGGAATAGGTATTTGCGGTGATTACCTGGGCCCCCGCGCGGATGTAATCTTCGTGGACCTCGCGCACCTGGTCGGGATTCGTCTTGGTGGCCAGCCCACTCCAGACGTTCTTGTCCAGCGTCACACCCCGGCGCCGGATCTCGGTACTGACGCCACCATCGAGTAGCAGAATTTCGTTGTTGTCGAGGCGATCGGTCAAACTGCGCATAACGGTTTCAATCTGAATCAGGCTTGTGCGCAGTGTAGCAGAGTTGAGCCGCATGTCTCATCATCCTTCCGTACCAGGCGGTGCTGCAGACGTCCCTCGAGCGCCCAGGCACTCGACAAATTACCGGTTCCTGGGCTACCTTTGTGGTTGTAATTACTGGAGTGACCGATGTTTCCCGAATTCCGCGCAATCAAACTGCTTTGCGCCCTGACCAGTTTACTGATACTGCTTAACGGCTGCGCCAGCCAGAGCCCGCGGCTCGAGCCGCACCCGGCGGTTGCCGAACAACGTATCGGCGAACTGAATCGCGCGATTCTCGCGCTCGGCGGTTACATCGATGCCAGCGAAGCGCGGCGAGCAGCGAGAATAGCGATCGAGTACAGCCTGCAGCTGGCGCGCGAGTACGAGGTCACGGATTCGGCGATCGTACACAACATCAAGGTCAACCTCGGGCTCAAGCCACGCGGACTCTGCGTCGACTGGACCCGTGACCTGTTAACGCGACTGAAACAGGAGAAATTCCACAGCCTCGACCTGCACTGGGCGGTCGCTAACTACGAGCGCGCGTTTCGTCTCGAGCACAGCACGGTTGTCGTCAGCGCGCGCGGCGAATCGCTGGAGCAGGGACTGGTGCTGGATCCCTGGCGTTACTCGGGTGAACTGTACTGGTCGCCCACGCTGCTGGATAAGGATTATTCCTGGAAACCGCAGGGTGAAATACTCGCCCTCAAAAAGCAGCGTGAAGTCGACGCCAGTAATCGCAGCTTCGCGCGCTAGTGACTCCGCGGTGATCAAACCGGGCTTAAGATAAAGCGTATGACAACCAGAATCGGACTCATTAGCGACGTACACGCGAGCCCGCTGCCGCTGCGGCAGGCGCTCGATATATTCGAGCGCGAAAACGTCGACGATATCATCTGCGCCGGTGACATTGCCGGGTACTACGACAGCGTGGCACCAACGATCGAACTGCTGGCGCGCTCCGGGTGCAAGGCAATAGCGGGTAACCATGATCAGTCTTACCTCGAAAAGCCCGCGCGCGAGGACGACCAGGACGTGCGCGCTTACCTCGAGGCACTGCCGCTCAGGCTGGAACTCGAAATCGAAGGTCTAAAAGTGCTGGTGGTGCACGCCAGCCCACCGGCCGAGCAGAACGGCGGGATCAAGCTGCTCGACCAGCAGGGCGATATCATCGAAGACCGCCGGCAGGAATGGGCCGGCAACCTGGCGGAGGTCGACAGCGACGTGTTGATCGTCGGGCACACTCACCAGGTTTTTGCGCTGCCGCTAGGCCAGGTTTTCGTCGTCAATCCGGGCAGCTCGGTTTTCAATCACAGCTGCATGATCCTGTCTTTACCCGAACTCACGGTGCGCGAGTTCGCCCTCGGCCGACAGGACATCGTCAGGTGCTGGAACTTCAGTATGCTGTTTGGTTCCGAACAAGTTGCTCCGTCGCCTCGCGGGCCGCGCAAGGCGAACTGAACCCGGCGGCACGCATCCAGCATCCCCGAGACTGATCCGGTCCACGCGCCAGCGCGTATAACCTTCACACACCAACCTGGCTTGAAATACCCCATGGCTGAAATCCCGCAACGGCTCATTGTCGTCGGTGCCAGCGGCGGGATCGGACAGGCGCTGACGCGAGCGCTGCTGGACGAATTCCCGGCCGCCCAGATCTACGCGACCCATAACCGTAGCGCGATCCCGTTCCACCACGAACGCGTCGACTGGCGGCAGCTCGACGTGGTCGATCCCGACGCGATCGAGACCTGGGCCGCAGCATTCGACCGGGTCGACTGGATCATCAATTGCGTCGGTTTCCTGCATGGCGCGCAGGGCGGTCCCGAAAAGAATATCCGCTCGCTCGAACCCGAGTTCCTGCTGGACAACATCAAGATCAACACGCTGCCCTCGCTATTACTGGCCAGAAATTTTGCCGCACCGCTCAAGAAAAGCCCGGCACCTCTACTGGCGACCATTTCTGCTCGGGTGGGCAGCATCGAGGATAATCGTCTCGGAGGCTGGTACAGTTATCGTATTTCGAAAGCCGCACTCAACATGGCGCTCAAGACCCTCAGCATCGAATGGCGGCACAGCCACCCCAGGGGTTGCGTCGCCGCGCTGCATCCGGGCACCAACGACACCGCGCTGTCGAAACCGTTTCAAGCCAACGTGCCGCCCGGCGGCCTGTTCGATCCGTCCTACACCGCGACCAGTTTCGTGGCCTTGTTAAGTCGACTCGATCCATCCCAAAGCGGCCAGTTTTGGGCCTGGGATGGCAGCAAACTAGCGTGGTAACTCAAACATTTGGAGATCTCAATGAAACTTTTAAAATTCGTATCGGCAATTCCGCTGCTGCTGTTCGCCAACACCGCCTTCGCCGGCTGCAACAGCCTGCTCGATTTCGAGGCGCAAAAGCTGCGCTCCGAGCAAACCGTCAATTTCTGTGACGATTTCCAGGACAAGGTGCTGCTGGTCGTCAACACCGCGAGTCACTGCGGCTTCACCGGCCAGTTCAAGGGACTCGAGGCGCTCTACAAAAAGTACCGCGACCAGGGGCTCGAGGTCGTCGGCTTTCCGTCCAACGACTTCTTCCAGGAAGCCAGCGACGAAGCCAAGACGGCCGAGGTCTGCTACATCAACTACGGGGTCACCTTTACCATGCTGGCGCCGAGCGCGGTCAGGGGTAGCGATGCAAACCCGCTGTTCCGGCAACTTGCGCAGAAAACAGGTAACGCTCCGAGCTGGAACTTCAACAAGTACCTGATCGCGCCCGACGGCCAGAGCGTCAAGCACTATGGTTCGAGGGTCAAGCCGACGGGCAGTTCGCTGGAGCAGGATATTGTTCAATTGCTCAAAAACTAGCACCCGATGATCTCGTCACAACGCATCATGCTGCTGCTAGGCTACGCCGGGCTGATTCCCTTCGTGGCGCCGGCACTCGCCGTGGTTATCGATTCGCAATACTCGAACCTGGCGTTGCGCATCGCCGAGGCCTATGCGTTCGGCATTATCAGCTTTCTTACCGGTAGCTGGTGGGGTATGGCGCTGACCCGGGACCACGGCAAAGCGCTGCTGCTCAGCAACCTGAATTTCCTGGTAGGCCTGCTAATTTTCGTCTTCGCGCTGCAGTGGTGGGCCCTGGCGGCCGCGATCCTGCTGATGAGCATTTATTTTGCCGAACAGACCAGTCCCATCTTCGCGCATCTCGAGAGTCGATACCGCAGGATGCGCGGGATACTGACGATGGTTGCCAGCGGCTCGATGTTGACGCTGCACCTGGCGACGTAGGTTGCGCTGATCCAAATGGCCGCCCGTGGCGTATTCCTTTGAGTACCTACTAAACCCGAAAACTATGAAATCCGTTTCCAAGATACAAACCCTGGCCAAGCCTGCGCTCGTGAGCGAGGCACGGATCAACATCAGTAACCTGCGCCTGCGCACCTTCATCGGCTTCAATCCCGAGGAAAAAACCAAGCAGCAGGACGTGATCGTCAACGCCGAAATTCGCTACCGCGCCGATGCGGCCTGCGAAAGCGATGACGAGGCCGACGCGCTCAACTACAAGAGCATCACCAAGCGCATGATCCACCACATCGAAAACGGTCGCTTCCAGCTGCTGGAAAAGCTGACCGCCGATTTACTCGCGATTGCCTCCGAATCGGAGCAGGTCAGCTTCGCCGAGGTGCGCGTGGACAAGCCGCACGCCCTGCGCTTTGCCGATTCCGTTTCAGTAACCTTGAGCGCTAGCCGTAAGGGCGGTAACTAGCATGTCCAGATCAGCTTCTCCCATCGTCATCACCGGCGGTGCGCAACGCCTGGGGCTGGCAGCCGCGCTCGCGTTGAACGAGGAAAATTATCGCGTCGTCATCACCTATCGCAAACCGCGCCCGCTATTGGACAAGCTGCAGCAAAAAGGCATCGAAACCATTCAGGCCGATTTTAGCAGCGAGGACGGAATCCTGAGCTTCGCCGATGAGCTCGGCTACCGCTACCATTCGCTCAGGGCACTAATACACAATGCGTCGGAGTGGATGCCCGAGGGCGCGGGTCAACCTGACGCATTGGTGCTACAGCGCATGATGAACGTTCACGTGACGGCGCCTTACCTGCTCAACCAGCAATGCGGCGACCTGCTGCGCCGCAATGGCGAGCTGCATGGCCACGCCGACATTATTCACATGAGCGATTATGTCGCCGGCACCGGCAGTAAAAAGCATATTGCCTACGCCGCCAGTAAAGCGGCGCTGAATAATCTTACGCTGTCCTTCGCCAGCAAGTTTGCACCGCTGGTAAAAGTCAACAGCATCGCGCCGGCGCTGCTGATGTTCAACCACGACGATGACGACGCTTATCGCGAAAAAGCGTTAAAGAAATCCTTGCTGGGCATCGCGCCCGGCGAAACCGAAGGCGTCAACGCGATTCGATACCTCCTCGAAAGCCGCTACCTGACCGGCAAAACCATTGCACTCGACGGCGGCCGACACCTGGCACAGGTCAGCTGAGCTGGAGCCGAACAAAAAATCCCGTTCTCTCGATACTAAAGACCAAAAGGAAAGAACATGAAAAGCAATCTTGCCCAAACCGCGACAGAATTTCCGTCTCCCTATTCCAAAGAGGCTGACCAGGTTCGTCATGCCCTGCTCGAGCGTGGCCTCGAGACTCCGCTGCTTCCGCATCAGTACGAGCGCGACGAAAAATACGAGCGCATTAAAAAATCCTTTACCGACATCGCTAAGACCCTGGGACTGGACCTGAGCGACGACAGCCTTTGCGAAACCCCGCACCGCATCGCCAAGATGTACGTCGACGAAATGTTTTCCGGCCTCGATTACTTCAATTTCCCAAAAATCACCGTGATCGATAACAAGATGGGTGTCGAGGAAATGGTCAAGGTCAGCGACATCAGCGTCACCAGCACCTGTGAGCACCACTTCGTCACCATCGACGGTACCGCCAGGGTCGCCTACATCCCGAAGAATAAGATCATCGGCCTGTCCAAGATCAACCGCATCGTGCGCTTCTTCGCGCAGCGTCCGCAGGTGCAGGAGAGAATGACGCAGCAGATACTGGTCGCGCTGCAGACCCTGCTCGAAACCGACGACGTCGCGATCACGATCGACGCCACCCACTACTGCGTCAAGGCACGCGGCGTGATGGACTCCGGCTCGCGCACCCAGACCACCGCGCTGGGCGGTATTTTCAAGGCCAAGCACAAGACTCGCGCCGAGTTTCTCGCCTGATCAGCAATGCAATCTTCGACTATCGATCCGCAGGAAGTCGCCTACTACGAGCGACTTGCAGAACAGTGGTGGGACAAACGGGGCAAGTTCTGGCCGCTGCACCGACTCAATGAACTAAGAGTCAACTACCTCAGGACGATGATTTGCCTGCATTTCGGCCGCTTTCCGGATAACCCGTCCCCGTTGAAAGGGCTGAGCGTGCTCGATATCGGCTGCGGCGGAGGCATCCTGTCGGAATCGATGGCAACGCTCGGTGCCGACGTAAAAGGCATCGACGTCGTCGAAAAAAATATCAACGTCGCGCGCCGGCACAGCCGCCTTTCCGGGCTCTCTATCGACTACGACTGCGTCCCGGTCGAAACCCTGGTTAGCGAAGCGAAACGCTTCGACATCGTGCTCAACATGGAAGTAGTGGAGCACGTTGCCGACCTGCCTGCTTTCATGTCCAGCTGCAACCAGCTGCTGGCGCGCGATGGCATTATGTTTATCGCGACGATAAACCGCAATCTGCTGTCATGGCTGTTCGCAATCGTTGGCGCCGAATACATTCTGCGCTGGTTGCCTCGTGGAACCCATGCCTGGCGCAAGTTCGTAAAACCGTCCGAATTGCGTCGCATGCTCGCAGCGGACGATCTCAAGGTTACCGCTACCACCGGCGTCCGCGTCAATCCGTTCAATCGCCGGTTCAGCCTCAATCCAAGCACTTCCATCAACTACATGCTAACCGCGGTTCACGCCGGCGAGCGCTAGCGCGGCCGACGCGCGGCTGCGCGAACAGCAGGAAATCGTTGCGAGTAGTGGCTCCCCGCTTCGGGCCGCTCGACTTTTTGACTTGATCGATTCGATGCCCATGCGACAATGGGAGATGCAAAACCAGGACTAGTCCGACATCCGGAAACCCGCCGTCGATGACAGCACCGAACCGTCCCCAGCTTGCACCGGCAGATGATCTGACCGTGGCGGCAGAAATCGACATCAGCAGGGCTATCGCCCCGCTGATCGAGCAGCGCTATCGCTCGCCGATCGTTCGTCCCTCCAGGGCCGCCGATGTCGCCGCGCTGATCGACACCAGTTTCCCGCCGGGCGACGAATCACTCGAGGACCTGGTCAAGCAAATCAACGACGCGATCGATCGCTACCCGCGCCGCAATACGCATCCCGGTTTCTTTGGCTGGATCGCGCCGTCCGGCCTGCCCAGCGATCCACTCGCTCATGCGATGGTCAGCGTGCTCAACGAAAACCTGGGCGGCTACTGGGCATCGCCGGTGGGCACCATGATCGAGAAAACGGTGATTCGCTGGCTGGCCGACCTGGTCGGTTTCGGTCAACAGGCCGAGGGCGTACTGCTCAGCGGCGGCTCCATATCGAACATGTCGGGAATCGCGAGCGCCTGCGCGTATCACTTCGGGCCCGGGTATCGCGAGCAGGGACTCTACGCTTTTAGCCAGGCCTCCCGGCCGGTTATTCTCTGCTCCCGTGCCGCACACTTCTCTGTCAGGCGTGCCGTCATCATGCTCGGCATTGGTACCGACAATATTGTTGCGATCGATACCGATGGCGATTTCCGGATGCGTCCCGATCATCTTGCCGAAACCTTGGGGCAGCAGCATAACGTGGTCTGTGTCGTCGCCACGGCCGGCACTACCAATACCGGGGCAATCGATCCGCTGGACGACATAGCGGCGCTTTGCCGGCAACATGGCGTATGGCTACACGTCGACGCTGCCTACGGCGGCGGTGGCCTGATGTCGGACCTGTTGCGTCCACGTTATCGCGGCATCGAGCAGGCGGACTCGGTCGTCATGGACATGCACAAGTGGTTTTTTCAGTCGCTGGGCGGCAGTCTGCTGCTGTACCGAGATCCGGCAGCGGCGCGCCAGCTATTCCGTGAATCCTCGGAGTATCTGCCTGCCGCCGTCGATCAGGAACCGGAACACTACGCGTTTTTCCATATCGGGCCCGAACTGTCGCGCCGCTTTCGCGCGCTGCCGTTTTATATCGCGATGCGCTGCTACGGCCTCGAACGACTGGGCCGTAACGCGCTGCACAACGTGCAGTGCGCCGAATACCTGGCTGCACTGATCGAACAGCAGGAGCGGCTCGAACTCGTGGTTGCGCCACAGCTTTCGATCCTGTGTTTTCGTTTCCGTCCGGAGGGCCTGGTCGATACCGACATCGACCGCATCAATAGTGCCATTCGCGACCGGATCCAGCTCGAAGGCGATTTCCTGATGTCCGCCACCCAGGTTCACGGTCGACCCGTGTTGCGCGTCTGCATCATCAACCACGCAACCCGCGCGGAACACGTCGAGGGATTGCTGGCCAGCGTGCTGCGCATCGGCGAGTCGCTGCTCTAAGACCCGGGATCGAGCCGCAGGCAAACGCGCAGGTTTCGATTTTTTGTTTTACACTGCCGACACCTTAAACCACCCCCAGTTTTGAATCGTCGCCCATGAAACTAGGCTTGTTGCAGCATCCAGGCGAAGATCGTCCCCTGATCGCGCTGGCCCTGTTACTGATGGGAGTGTTCGCGCTCGCGTTGCAGGATTCGCTGGTGAAACTGATGTCGGCCGATACCTCGTTCTGGCAGTTTCAAACCCTGCGCTCCATCGGCAATCTAAGCTTCATTGTCATCCTCGCGCTCGCCAGCGGCAGCCTCGGCTTGATGGCGCCCAAGAACTGGCGACCGGTTTACCTGCGCGCGGCCTTCCTGACGGTTTGCATGTTCTTTTTCTTCGCCGGAGCGCCGTTCCTGTCGGTGCCGCAGATGGCGGCGGGACTTTATACCTACCCCCTGTTTGTCTCGCTGCTGGCAGGCCCGGTACTCGGCGAAACCGTCGGGCCCTGGCGCATCGGCGCCGTGTTGGTGGGAGCGACCGGGGCCGCATTTGTTCTCAGCCCCTGGCAAGACGATTTTTCAGCGGTACAGGTGTTGCCGATCATTGCGGGATTCTTTTATGCCACCAATATACTGACCCTGCGGCGCGCCTGCCGCAAGGAGAGCACTCTGGCGCTGGCCTTCGCGGTCGGCCTTGCCTTCGTTGTCTCGGGCAGCCTCGGAATACTGCTGTTGTCCGCGTTTCCACTGGCACCTGCCCTGCGTGAGAGTATGCCCTTCGTCGCTATCGGCTGGCCCGAGTTGACGCTAACCGTCGCGTTGTTTGCGCTATTTGCCTCGGTACTGAACCTGACGGGCAATATCTGCCTCAGCCGCGCTTACCAGACCGCCGACGCGAGCTGGCTGGCGCCGATCGATTTCAGCTACCTGATCTTTGCCGCCCTGTGGAGTCGCGCAATTTTCGACCATTGGCCCAGCACCCAGGCCCTCATCGGCATGTCGCTGATCGGCATGGCCGGGGTGATAACCGCCTGGCGCGAACGCGTCGTCGCCACCGGCAAACGGCTTCCACGCCATTAATGATCCACTGACTCGTGTTCGACGTAAGCAGTCATAATACTTATCCGATAGCACTACCATGATCACCCGTCGTCTGCTGATCACGAGCATTATACTGACCGTCGCGACCGCGCTCGTCGGCTGTTACACGCATTTAAACGAACGACCGGCAATCTCCGCAAGCGTCGACGATTACCCAATCGACCGCGTCATCGAAGACATCGTCTATTCCGCTGCCGACTGGCCGCAACCGTTGATGGCCGATTTGTACCTGCCGCAGCGACCCGGTCTGCATCCGGTTGTACTGATGATACACGGCGGCGGTTGGGCCAACCGCAGCCGCGACGATATGACGGGCATCAGTCGCAAACTGGCGCGTAATGGTTACGCGGTATTCAATGTCAGCTATCGTTTCGCCCCGCGCTACACCTATCCTGCCCAGCTCCACGATATGGCCCAGGCCCTGCAGTGGATTGACGCGAACGCTCAGGAATACAATCTCGATACCGAGCGTTTGAACGCCTGGGGCTATTCTTCCGGCGCCCATCTCGCGGCGCTGATCGCTAGCATCGACAAACCCGGGACGAGCCTCGACGCAACCGCACCACTGCCGCGCATCCAGTCCGTTGTGGCCGGCGGTATTCCGTCGGATCTGCGCAAGTACAGCGGCAGCCCGATCGTGATGCGTTTCATGGGAGGCGACCGGCATGAAATGCCCGAGCGCTACGCCGAGGCGTCGCCGGCCTACCATGTTTCCAGCGACGACCCGCCGGTTTTCCTGTACCACGGTGAACTCGACTTTCTCGTGACCAAAGACCAGGCGACCGATTACTACGAGGCGCTGGTGGCGGCCGGTATCGATACCGAGCTGTACCTGCATGGCTGGCGCGAGCACATGACAATGTTCCTGTTCGGCGGCGATGCAGAAAAGCGGGCAATCCATTTTCTGAACCGCAATAACAGACCCGAACAGTTGCTGGCGGCCGACCAGAACTAGACCGTCATTCAGCATTGCTGCAATCCGCTATTGCGGTCGGGTAGTTTTCGCTTGGGTAGCAGACTTGATGCGGGTATGCTTGGCGCTATCCGAAGAGGCGCCTTTCCGACATGCAGCATAACGTATTCCCATCGGCCGAGTTGGAGCAACGACTGGCAAAAACCCGGCAGGCCATGCAGGAGAGCGGGCTGGACGCGCTGGTAGTATCGGTCCCGGAAAACATTTACTACCTGACCGGTCTCGATCACTGGGGTTTTTTCGCCTGCCACGTACTGGTGGTTCCGCTGCAGGGATCGATGGCGCTTACCTGTCGGGCAATGGAGCGCATTACCGTCGAAAACCAGGTCGACAATGCCGAATTTTACGGCCATGCCGACACCGAGGAGCTGGCCGACTATGTAATCAACATCCTGGCCGATCGCGGGCTGACCTCGGCCCGGCTCGGCATCGAAAAACGCAGCCTGTTCATGACTCCGCGTATTTACGAACTGATTATCGCGGGCGCACCGACCGCCACATGGACGGATGGGTCAGGCATCATCGATGAATTGCGCCTGATCAAATCCCCGCTCGAGCAGGAATACACTCGCAAGGCCGCCGCTGCCGCTGACGCCGGAACCCTGGCTGCCGTGGACGCGATTCACGACGGCGCCAGCGATTACGAGATCGCGGCGGAATGCAATCGCGCGATGATTCTGGCCGGCAGCGAATATCCCGGGTTCGGCCCGTTCATCCGTCCCACGACCCGCCTCGGCGAAGAGCATACGACCTGGCGCGGCGACGTGTTGCATGACGGCGACGCGGTTTTCCTCGAGATCGGCGGCGCCTATCGCAAGTACCAGGCGCCGATGGGCCGGCTGGTTTACGTCGGCTCGGCACCGCCGGGCGCCGAAGCTTCCGCCGACCTCGCGATTCGCGGCATGCAGGCAATCTGCGATGCGCTGAAACCCGGCGCCACCGCCGGCGAGGTTTACCAGGCCTGGAAAGACGTCGCGGACAGCGCCGGGCTGCTCGACTATCACCGCCACCACTGCGGTTACATGGTCAGCATCGGATTCCCGCCGAGCTGGACCGGCGGCAGCATGGTTACCAGCCTGCAACCCGGCAGCATGCGCAAGCTGAAAACAGGCATGACCTTTCATGCGCACTCCTGGTTTACCAATACCGACGTCGCGGACTATTTCATTTCCAACACCGTCATGCTGACCGAGAATGGCGCCGAAAACCTGACTAGTAGAATCCATCAATGATCCCGCGCCTGTTTTGCTGGCAACAAACGAAGCTATTAATTTGATTTATCCATGCGGGTCGAATGTTTGATGGCAATAAGGTACCATTGCCCGGGTAATAACCTTATACAACCTATTGTATTTGGCATTCTAATAATCAGATTCAACCGAGGAGAGACTTTCTAATGTCCGATCGTTCCAAAAAAGAATTCAAAGATTTGCTCACCCAGGACGCTAAAAGCGGCAAGCTGGGTCGACGCGACTTCATGCGTTTCGCCGTCGCGGCAGGCATATCCGTGCCGCTGGCATCCGGACTCTGGACCAGCGAAGTGGCGGCAGCCACGCCGAAGAAAGGTGGCAAGTTCCGCGTCGGCGTGCATGATGTGAATACATCCGACACCTTCGATCCTGGCACTTACCAGAGCGTCGGCATGATTCAGCTGGCGCATACGCACCGCAGCTATCTGACTGAAATTACCCCCGAAAACGGGCTCGGTCCCGACATGGCCGATTCCTGGAGCGCGACTCCCGACGCGAAAGTCTGGACCTTCGAACTCAACAAGAACGCGACCTTCCATAACGGCAAGAAATTCACCTCCGCGGACGCAATCGCATCGCTGAATCACCACCGGGGTGAAAAATCGACCTCGGCGGCGAAAGCTTTGCTGGCGTCGGTTTCCGACATCAAGCCCAAAGGCGACCACACGATCGTGATCGAGCTTAACCAGGGCTCGGCCGATTTGCCCTGGTTCATGACCGATTACCACCTGGTAATGTTGCCCGCGAAGGCAGACGGAAGCGTGGATTGGGAAAGCGGCACTGGCGCCGGCCCATATGAAATTACCAGCCACAAGCCGGGTATCAGCACCTCGCTCAAACGCCACGGCGGCTGGCATCGCGAGGGCGCTTATTTCGATGAAGTCGAAATGGTCGGCCTCAACGATCCGAACGCGCGCCAGACCGCGCTGATTACCGGCGACGTCGACGCGATCACCTCGGTCGACCTGAAAACCGCGGCCCTGCTCGGTCGCAATCCGGGCGTCGTGGTCGAAAACGTGCCCAGCGGCTCGGCGATTACGCTGCCGATGTTTTGCGATGTCGCACCCTTCGATAACGTCGACGTCAGGCTGGCGCT
>JAACFA010000024.1 GCA_009937625.1 Gammaproteobacteria bacterium
AACGTTACCTACGAGACCGCCAGGAGCAACCTGAGCAAATTACTCAAGGCAAGCGAGGAAACCATCGATCGCTTGTTTTCCGGGAAACCCGTTGTGATCAAGAAGGACCTCGATCGCGAGCAGGTCGACAAATACGTTTCGACCCTGAACCAGGCGGGCCTGGAAGTTAAGACGGATCCGCCCCTGGCCGAGGAAATCAGCCTGGATCCCGAAGAGTTCGAACCCGTCTCCGGCGAGCCGGATACCGTCGCCGCGCCGGCAAAACCGGCCGCCGCGACCGATAATCCGTATTCGTCGCCGGCGGCGGCAGATTTGCTGCCGCAGGTCCATTGTCGCCAGTGCGGCGCCAAGATCGGCCAAACCGAAGCCTCCTGCCCCCAGTGCGGCGCCAAACAGGAAATTGGCAAGCCGCGCAGCAAGGTCACCGCGGCTCTGCTGGCGATCTTCCTCGGCTGGCTCGGCGTGCACCGCTTCTACCTGGGCCAATGGTGGGGGGTGATCTACTTCGTCTTCGGCCTGCTGGCCTGGCCAATCGCGATCCTCGAAGGCATCGTGTTCCTGGTAACGCCCGTGGATAAATGGGACGCGAAGTATGGCAACGCCAAACCCCTTGGCAACGCGGTCGCGATCGTCATCGGATTGATATTGATAATTGCGGTGATCGGTATCCTCGCGGCCATTGCGATACCCCAATACGCCGACTACACCGCGCGGGCCAAGGTTGCGCAAGCCATGCCGAAGGTGGAAGAAACGAAGCAGCAGCTCGAGCAATTCATCCTGGCGCAAAACACCCTGCCCAACAGCAACCGGCAAGCAGGCCTGCCGGAGCAGATCACTGACGAAAACCTGCTGTCGATCGAGGTTCAGCCGGGTGGGGTTATGCAGGTGAAGTTTGGCTCGACGAATACGAACCTGAATGAGAAAACCATCGTCTGGGTTCCCGAGCTCGGCAACGGCCGGGTGGAGTGGGACTGCAGCGGCGGCGATCTCCCCAAGCGCTACCGGCCGCCGCAGTGCAGGGAAGGTAAATTCAAGGCATCACAGGCTCCGGGCAATATTCAGCGCTTCGTTGCCGACAACGGCACGGTCGAAGTGATGGTGCCGACATCGTGGAGCCGCCAGGAGCTTCATCCGGAGGCTATCGTGCAGGCCGGAAATCTCCGTGCGGAAGCCTATCTCTTGGTGCACTACGAACCTAAATCCGACCTTCCCGACTTTGACATAAACCGTTATGCGGATGTGATTGTAGGGTCCATTGCAGAAAACTCTGTCGATCCGGTCATTCAGTACATCGGCAACTCAGTGACGAATGGCATGCCCGGACATCATTACCGGATGGATACCAAAGTGGATGGATACGACCTGACCTACCTGATGGCGATCGTGGAAGGAAAAAAAGATTTTTATCAGGTGATCACGTGGTCGCTGGCATCCCGTTACAACGGCAACGTGGATGACTTCAAATACGCCATCAACAGTTTCAAGGAACGGTAAAACAACAGATAATCGTTAGCCCACAAGCGGGCATACCGGAACACGATACCTGTCTACGCGTTGCATAAATAAGTATTGTGTCCCCGAATTATCCCGGGATGGCTCGAAAACGGCGTTAGGGAATTAAGTATACTGTCCCCCGATTTCCTGGACATATCCGCTCACTCGAGTCCGGGATCAACCGCCCATTTCGTCGTCCATATTTTTTACTACGGCCGAGGCCTTCTGCAGCAGCTCGGTGAATTCTCTCTCCCGGTAAACCTTGTTGCTGTCAAATCCGGGAGTATCGAAAGACCGGGTCAGCTTGAACAGATCGTTGTTTCTGCCGGGATAACGGAGCCAGATCGCTTCGAGATTCAACGCCGGTACACGAACCGAGCGCAGCTCGCCCTTGCCCTTGATCTTACTGTCGTACTGTTTGAGTAATTCCAACGCGTGATCCATTTCATCGAACAGCCGAGAGTCGCTGTTGATCTGGATCAGCTCGGGATGCTCGGGATCCGTGCCCAGATCGTACATGGCCTTCACCTTGTCGTCGTCGGCTTCGAGCACGCGCAAGGAGCTGGGTTCATTCGGCAATGACATACCCTTCTTGATCTCGTCGAGACGGATGTTGTAGTTGTAGTGAGGCATGCTGAAAGCGGCTTTCGGAATTGCCCCGTTCAGATCCTCTACATGCCCATGCAGGTCGAGCAGAGGCCTGATCTTGAAGATCGGCTCCAAAAGCCTGGCATCGAGGATGAGTTCTTTGTACCACATGAAATAAAGCTTCTTCTTGGTGAAATAGGTGTGCGTCCAGGTTCCGCTACCCTGATAATTGGTGGCAAACTGATTATAGGTCAGCGTGCTCTTTCCATATATCGGGTCATCGATATGCAGATATTCTTTACCCAGTTGTTTGGAAACGCCATAGATAACCATGAAATGGCCGCCGCCGCCACTCCAACCGGTCCGGGCTCCGACGACGAGGCCCTTTTCCAGTTCCTGCTTGACCTGGTTCCAGGTGATGGTGCCTGACTGGTAGCTGACAAAATTATCCGTGATATCGAGCGCCTGGTTCAGATACCAGGGCTGGTTGCAGACAGCGGGAAGCGGCGAATCGCAGCACTGGTCATCCATGGCCTCCGAGGCAACCTTGCACTGGGTCCAGGGACTCAATGCAGAATAAAAATGTGAGACACTGGTGGATGTAGCCGCCCAGCACCATTGAGTCTGCGTCTGGGCCTCCATGTCGAAATCCAGTACTTGCGAGCTAAACAGGACCTGCAGATAGGACCGGTCGAGAGTGATGAGTGGACGGAAACGCTCCGCCACGATTTGTGCATGCTTCACCATTGATAACTCCATTTAACGTTCGGGACCAGGGAGAGCGGTTAATTCTGCCGATAATGGCATCTACAACTTTTGCAATCGGTTTAATCGAATCGCAGATGCGCTATCCATCGTAAATGCGGGTAACGAAGCATCGATCAAAATTAACGTCGTGGTTGATGAGATTTACGAATTCTAGGTATCCGCATCGACAGACTTATTGATGACGATCAATATTGGTGAAAAAAGGGGTGGAGGGATTATTTTAAATCTATTCGTCCCCGGGTTACTTTCGATCGGCCGCGGCCCGGATGCGAAATGTAAGGCCTGACCCCTTCTCCACCTTGTCCACTTGAATGCACGGTGCGAAGTCTCGCTCTACGGTTTGATCGATATCAGTAAATGCAATTGCGAAAGCAAATTTTTTAGATTTAATTCATCAATAAAAATTTTAATTTTGATTGACGAGAGTCAAGTCCAGAAGAAGTGGAATTGATAGCCTGAACTAAGTGTGATCTGCATCTTTCAGGGGCTTCTACCCTGCATACAGAGGCAGATTCAAACAAACTTTATTTAAGTCCAGCTGGCTCAGGCATTTTCATGTTGTTTCTGAATCTGGGTTAGTAATTGATATTGGAGGTGCTTCATGGACACAAAGATAAATTGGCCAGTCGTACTGCTTCTGGCGTCGTTATTCACCATTACCTCGTCGGTTGCCCAGGCACACCAACCGATTCTGGTAACTGCCGAATCAGGTGGCCAGGTTCCGATCGAGGGTACATGGGTGTTCGAGGAAGGGTGCTACGTGAATGACGACCCCGAAGAATACGAATTCGGGAAAGACACCCAGGAGTTTCTCATTTTTACCGGTGACCAGGTCGAGGGTCGCCTCGTTCAATACGATTCCGAGAATGGAGACTGTGATGGTAATGAAATATTCCGAGAGAGCGATACGGGTACCGTTTTTTTCGGAGGCATACAAGACGAGGGTACTTGCTGGGACGGACCGACACCCCAGCGACAGGATTCGGCGGGGCCTCTGGCTGAAAATCCAGTGGCGACGTGGCTGATCTATTGGCTCGGCGAAGGTGAAACCGAAACCGGGCTATTCTATATCGACGACACCGGAGAGACCTGGTACCTGTGGCGATATACCACCGATGGAGATAACGGAAACGGCGAGAATGGAAACGGCGAGAATGGAAACGGTGGCGAACCAGAACCGCCTTGCCCATTTCCCCTGTCGCACGACGAACCGCTGATAAAAGTAAGTCCCGCTACGATCACGGTCACGATCGATATCAAACCGGGCAGTGATCCCAACTCGGTTAATCCGAGAAGCAAAGGAGTAATCCCGGTCGCAGTTTTGGGTTCGATGGATTTCGATACCACTCAAATTGACGTTTCGACCGTCTTTTTCGGCCCAGCCAAAGCCTCACCGGTTCACGATGGGCATATCGAGGACGTCGATGCAGACGGCTTCATGGATATGGTGTTGCATTTCGACACCCAGGAAACCGGCATCGCCTGCGGCGATACAGAAGCGACCCTGAACGGCGACACGCACGGTGGCGGCCCGTTCACCGGAACCGATTCTGTGAATACAGTTGGATGCAAGTAGTCCTCGACTAACTGTTTTTTTAATCATCGCAATATAGCCCCGCCATCGTGCGGGGCTTTTTTTTGGAACCAGGGTGGCAGTTAATCTTAATTCTGCACTGCAAAATAAGGTAACTGTCACCAAAATTCAGGCGCCCTGAAAACCCAAAAAAAGGCCGGGTTGCCCCGGCCTTTCAAACAGTTAGTGAACTGGATTCGGTTTAGGCGAACCACCACCGTTCGGCGTTCTTCATGCCGTCCAGTTCCCAGGCGTTGCCGATTTGCTCGGGCAAGCCGAGTTTGTCGTTTACCGCCATCACGTCGCTGAGAAATAGCGGCAATATCAGACCGCCATCGTCGTGCACGATTTGCTGCATTTCGACATAGATTTCGCGTCGTTTATCCGGATTCAGTTCGGCACGGCCCTGGACGAGCAATTTGTTGAAGCGCTCGTTTTTCCAGTAAGTTTCGTTCCATTTAGCATCCGCCGAGTAAACCTGGGAAAACATCCAGTTTTCGGTAGGCCGGCCGCTCCAGTAGGAGCCACACCAGGGCTTCTTCAACCACACGTCGGCCCAGTAGCCGTCATTGGGTTCGCGTTTAACGTCGATATTGATGCCGGCGGGCTTGGCCGATTCGCGCATCAATGCTCCTGCATCCACGGCTCCAGCGAACGCGGTATCGGCGGCGTGGAAGGTCACCGACAGATTTTCCATTTTGGCCTGCTTCAGGTGCCACTTCGCCTTGTCGGGATCGTATTCCCGCTGTGGTAGCTCTTCGGGGGTCGCGCGATACACATTAGCCGGGCCGATCGGACTGTCGTTGCCGAGCTCACCGTATCCAAATGCGATCTTGTCGAGCCACTCCTTACGCTGGATGATCAACTTGAGCGCCATGCGTACGTCATAATTGTCATAAGGCGCCAGATCCGTGCGCATCGGCAGCGTGATCTGCTTGTTCCCGGTGGTGGCGATAACGTTGATGCCCGGCAGCTTGGCAAGCCGGCTCGCGGTTTTCAATTCCACTTTCTGGATGCAATCCACGGTATCCGTTCGCAGTGCAGTGGTGCGTGCCGACGGGTCTTCGAGCCCCAGCGACTCGATTTCATCGAAAAACGCTCTACCTTCTTTCCAGTAGTTCGGGTTACGTTTGGTCAGGGTGCGAATACCAGGCTCGTGATCCGCCAGGCTGTAGCCGCCCGTACCGATGCCCGATTGCCAGTCGATACTGCCGTCCCCGTTGGAGGGACAGATCAGGATGTGATAGTCGCTGAGGATGAACGGGAAGTCGGCATCGCCGCCATTGAGCTTTACCACCACCGTATTCTTGCCGTCCGCCTTGACGCTTTCGACGCCGGTAAGGATGCCGGACGCGGCCGATGTCGACTTTTCGCCCAGGTGATGGTTCAGCGAATCCACCACGTCCTGCGAATCGAGGGTTTTGCCATTGTGGAATTCCACGCCCTTGCGAATACTGAAAACCCACTGGGTGGCATCGGCGTTGGCTTCCCAGCTTTCGGCCAGTTCTCCGACCAGTTCGCCACTCGCGGCAACTTCGGTCAGGTTGTTGCGTAACTGGCCGAACTGGACGTTGATCATGTAGGAGTCGAGGATTTGGCCCGGATCCAGTACATCACTGGTCGCGCCACCGGTCAGCCCCTGCCTGAGCCTGCCGCCTCGCTTCGGTGCGGCCAGCGCTGCTTGACTGTAAAGCGCAGGCGCTAACGATCCCACGCCCATGGCCATTGCCGCGGATAGAAATTTACGGCGGCTCAGGCCGCCTTCCGTGACCAGCCGTTGCAGAAATTTGATTTCGTCGTCTTTATTCACGTGCTCCTCCGTTATGGGGTCGGTTGAATCCCGTAATTTGTATTTTATTTGAACTAAGCCAGTAAACTGTCGCCGGCTTACTTTGTCCCGCGATTATAACCCCGAACCCATTGCAAAAAGCAAAAAAGAAAAAGGGGACGGAGGGATTTTTATTTAGTCCCTCCGTCCCCTGATAGCGTTTCGTTAGTCTGCCTTGTCGGCCTGTTTCGAGCCGGGCCACCTGAAGGTATTCGAGATCGGCTCCAGGTAATGCGCGATCTCGGTGCTGATCTTGCTCAGCACTTCCTCCAGCAGCGGGTGCGAGCGTCCCTTTTCCGGAAACACTGTCGGCTCCTTTCTCGCGCTCGCGAGCTGCCCGGATTCGTTGATTCCGTGCCATCGGCGGAGAAACTCTCCGCGCTTTTTCGGCACCGGAATTCTTCTCGAAATCTCGAGCGCCAGGTCGCTCGCCGGCTTGCCCCGGGTATCATGGGAGCGCATGATGACCGCGGCGATCGGCCCCGTGAATTCGGCCAGCAGCTTCGTCATCGAATCCACCTCGGCCCTGCTGGCCGGGAGCACCCACAGTTGCCGGGCTTTGGGGGCATTTTGATCCGGAAACTCAACAGCCGCCGGTTGCCTGAGCCGCGTCAGCGCCTGCTTGATGGCCTGCATCAGTTCCGCGGCCGATTGATAACGCTGCTCGCGGTCGGGCGCGAGTCCCTTGAGCAGAACCGGGATCAGGGCGGTCGGGTACAGTGCCTCGTAGTCGATCAGGTTGCCCGGCGGCATGCCGGCAATTTGCGGCAAGGCGGAGCGCGGGAGTTTCGTCTGCTCGGGCATCATCGTCAGCAGCTCGAGCAACAGCCGTGTCGCCGAGAACAGGTCGGCACGAACATCGGCCTCGAGTCCGAACCTGAGTTCCGGCGCCATGTATCTCGGCGTACCGATCATCGATCCGATCATCGTCAGGTCGGAATCCTCCTCGATCCTGGCCATGCCGAAATCGGCCAGCTTGATCTCGCTGCGGCCGTGCGTGATGAGCACATTGGAGGCCTTGACGTCGCGATGCACGATATCGTGCTGGTGTGCCGCGTGCAGGGCGTTGAGCACCCCCCATATGATGACGACGCTGCGCTTCAGGCTGATGCCGCATTTGAGCCGTTGGCGGCGCTCCATCAACTTCTGCACCGAAACCCCGTCGACGTACTCCATCGCGATGAAAGGCCGGTCATTGTGCTGCCCGTACTCGAGCATGGCGACGATATTAGGATGCAGACATCTTGCCGCCGAGATCGCCTCGCGCTTGAACCGGGCCTGCAGGGCGGCACCCAGTCTGCCCTTCAGCAGATGCGGGTGCAGCATTTTTATCGCGACGCGGCGTTCGACTTCGGGGTCGTATCCCTCGTAGACGACGCCGGTCGTGCCATGATCCAGCATCGATCTGATTTCGTACCTGCCGATCTTGTGGCGTATCTCCCGCAGCGCGCCCGGGTCTGGTCTATGTTCAATCGACACGGGTTTGCCTCGTTTGCCGCAAGCAGCCCGGTTGCAGAGCCCGTTTTCGGCTCGATTCGAACGCGCAGTGCCGCTGTCTCTGCCCCTTGTGTTGCCAATGGATACACATGATTGGGGCATTATAATAGCTCGTCCTCCTCGGCTCAAACGGTTTGAATAAAAATCGTTAAATGCGAGGCCGGGAACGTTTTGTGGCTCACCAACGGGACAAAAGCTATAATTCGCTCGAGTCAGTTCCAGACAGCCATTAAATACTAAGGAACCTCGCCGATCGGGAATAACACAGAAAATGCAAAGCCAGGTCTTAGCTGAAGATTCCCGTTTCACCGCCTCTCGATTTCCTTTCGGTTCGCTCGCCTACTTCGGCGCCGGCGCCTCGCTGCTCGTTTGTTACGGCAAGGTCCTCATTTTAAGCTCTATTGCGACCCTCGGTTTTCCCGGCATCGAATTCAATCCCCACCTGCAGGCGCTGCTCATGTGGCTGCTCGGGCTGGTTGCGATCATGGGGCTGTTCCATGACCGGCGGTTTCACGGCCGGCACTACCCCCTGGCTTTGGGCATCGCCGGGGTTTCCATCATCATCGCCACGCTTTACACGCACTACGATCCGAGGATCGAAACCTCCGGATACATTTTGCTCGTGGTCGCCGCGCTGCTGAACCAGACCGCGCGCCTGACCCAGTTGAACCACGAGGTCGAAACCCAGACCCGGGTCGTTAAGAGCCAGGCCGAGGAACTGGCGGCGCTGAACGAAAGCCTCGAACAGCGGGTGAACGACCAGGTCGGTGAAATCGAGAAACTCGCGCGCCTGAAACGATTTCTCGCGCCCGAAGTGGCCAGCGTCGTGCTCGCGGAACACAAGGAGTCGATGCTGGAGAGCCACCGTAGTTACATCGTCACGCTGTTTTGCGATATCCGCGGATTCACGGGATTTTCGGAAACCATGGAACCCGAGGAAGTCATGGAGGTACTGCAGAGCTACCACGAGGACATGGGGAAACTGGTTGCCGAATTCGGCGGCACGATCGATCATCGCGCCGGCGACGGCCTGATGGTTTTCTTCAACGACCCGCTGCCCTGCGACCAACCCGAGTTGAAGGCGATGGAACTGGCGCTGTCGATGCGCGCTCGTTTCGACGAACTGAACCTGAAATGGAAAAAGCAGGGTTATCAGTTGGGCTTTGGTATCGGCATCGCGAGTGGCTACGCCACGCTGGGCATCGTCGGCTACGAGGATCGCTACGACTACACGGCAAACGGCAATGCGGTAAACCTCGCCTCGCGCCTGTGCGACACCGCGGCCGACGGCCAGATCCTGATCAGCAAGAAGACCTACCTCGCCGTCGAGGACCAGGTCGAAGCGAGCGAAATCGGGGAGCTGACGCTGAAGGGCATCGCCCGGCCCGTGGTCGCATACAACCTGGCAGGCCTCGACCAATTACGGTGACAGTTACCTTATTTCGCAGTGCAGAATTAATCGCTTTAATTCGTGATACTTACTTCTTCGCCGCCAGGTAGGTGCCTGTTTCCGATCCGGTTTGTTCTTTATGTACCGTGTGAGCTGGAATTTCGCACCAGTCGCCTGCCTTCAGAACTGTCGTCTCGTTTTGTGTCGTTAGCACAAACTCGCCGCCCAGTATCAGAGACAGTACCGAATAATCGTGGGTATGCATTTCTTCGTCATAACCCGGGGCCACGTCGCCCTGCTCTACTTCGCCATACCCTTTCTCTTCCGCCAGTTTTCTAAATTCTGATTCGTTCATAAGATATCTCCGGTGCCGATAGCAATGGTTGTTAAGCTTCTTGTTTCCCGGCGCTGCGCACCGCGTTGACGTTTTGCGCGATCTCGGACAGGTGTCGCTCGTCGGTGCCGCAGCAGCCCCCGATGATGTCGGCCCTGGGCAAACGCCGGGCGATCTCGCCCATCTGCTCGCCCAGTTCGACCGGGTCGCCATCCTCCAGGTGGCCGAGCGAGCACAGCGCGATCTTGTCCATTTTGGCCGCGTTCGGCCGTATGTAGCGCAAGCGGTCGAGCCAGGGACCTTCGTCGGTGAGCGCGTCTTCGAATTCGATCGGGTGGGCGCAGTTGGTGCCAAACCAGGCGGCGGCGCTGGCGGTGGCCTCGTCGACGGTTTCGATGGCCTCGCGCAGCGTCGGGCCCGAGCGCAGGCGGCCCTCCGGGGTCAGGGTCAGGCTGACGCCGATCGGCATACCGACTCCGCTGGCGGCGCGGATAACGCCGATCGCCTCGGGGACATTGTTGAAGGTCGCGGCGACCGCCATGTCGGCGGCGGTGCCGTCGAGATTGTGTAATTGCACCGAGTGGTAATCCTCGGCCTCATCCGCGGTTATTTCCCCCCCGGTGCCGTAGGCGTCGCCGCGCGGTCCGATGCAGGCGGCGATGTAAACGTCGCTCACCCGGTCCGCGTACTCGGCGCGCATTTCGTCGAGAAACTGGATCGTGCGGCGTTGCATCTCCCGCAGGCCCTCGTCACTGTAGCCGAGCTTCGCGCCCCAGTCCGGGCTCGCGCGGTAATCGTGGCCGTTGAGCAGCACCCCGGTGTTCTGCTCGGCGGCCACGTCGAGGTAGCGCCGAAACATGTTGCGGATAACGTCATCCGCCTTCGGGTCGTCGAGCAGCGGAAACATCGCAAATTCCGGCAACTCGAAACCCCACTTGTACAGGACCTCGGTTTCCGTGCCGCCTTCCGTCAGGTAAAACTTGCCTTCGAGCCGCGGTGGAAATTCAGTGTTCATTTCGGAATCCTCCCTAGAATTAATAAAGTTTTACTTGCCCGGTTTACTCAAAACCTCGAACAGTGCAGGCAGTTCGTCGTTGGCATAACCCTGGCGCAGCGCTTCGTCAAGCAACCCGGCAATCACCCGGGGCAATTCGCTGCTGACCCCGAGTTGATCGCACAGCGGTGGGGTCGTGCCGAAAGCGGTTGCGTGGATTTCGAGGGCGGCCTCCTGCACGGCGTAATTCCGTGTCGCGATTCGATCGAGCAGGTGCACATCGTCTTCGGGCCAGTCCCAGTAGTCGGTAGTTAATTCAGTGAAAACATCGAGAGGAGCCCCGGCCGCGGTGCACATGGCTGCACCCTGAATCATCCCTACGGCGTGCGCATAATACACGGTATAGATTGCGCTGGCGAAGCGTATCGCGGTGCCGGCCTCGTCACCGACCAGTCGCGGCATGCCACCCATCGCATCGAGTACGGGTTTGCAGGCATCGAACACGGCGCGTGGGCCAGAGTATACGATCATGCAGGTCATATCGCGAACCTCACGCGGGTAGGCGAGAATGGCGCCGTCGAGATAATGAATTCGGTTTTCGGCGGCCCAGGCGGCGGCAGCCAGGGAATCCTCCGCGGTCATTGTGGTCAGCAGTACCAGCGTTTTCCCCTCGAGTCGTTTTGCCAGCGCGCCGGACTGCAGTACGTCCATCGACGCGGCATGGTCGGTGAGGCAAACGACGAGCACCTCGCACTCGTTAGCAAGGATTTCGGCCGAATCGCCGACAGGAACACCGGAAGCAGCAAAGCGCTCGCACTTTTCGCGGCTGCGATTCCAAACCCGCAAATCAAAACCCTGTGTCATCAGCACATCGGCCAGGGCGCTGCCCATTAGCCCAAGCCCGATGACTCCAACGGTTGCATCACTGGCAGAACCGGTCATGAGTCGCTCCCGTTACGCCGCCGGGCGGATGTTCTGGTTGAAGCGGAAGCGGTTGTCCGGGTCGTACTTCGCTTTGATCTCGCGTAATTTTCGGAAATTGTCGCTGCCGAAGGTGTCCTGCAGCAGCTTGTCGCCCTCCTCGCCCTGCCCGGGAAAGTTGAGGTACATGCGCCCGCCGTGCGAGTGGCGCTGCATGCGTCCCCACAGGTCGCGCGTCCAGTCGATATTGGTCGCGTCGTTCTCCGCGCCTTCCCAGACCGAGTCGATCGAAAACATCCACGGCATCGAGCGGTCACCGAACGCGGTCGCATCGGCCGCGACCTGCGCGGTGGCGCCGCCAAAGTTCCAGATCGACGACAGCGAGTTCGGCGACGGTACCGACGAGACGCCTTCGAGTATCTCGTCGATCACGGCGTCCGTGAGACTACTGAGGTAGAGCGATTTCCAGTAACAGCGGAACTGCCCGGCCGGCATCAGCGTATCGAACAGTTGCTGCACTTCGCGGTAATCCATGCGGCCGGAGAAATCGGTTGCCAGTGGCGCGAGCTCGCGCAGAGGCTGCATCACACGCTCGCCTTCCTCGGCGTCGCCGGCGTAAACCGCGGCCATCGTGTAGACCTGCTTGCCCCAGTACTCTGGCGGGAAATCCTCGCTTTCGGCAACGGTCGAGAATTCGAGCAGCGAGCCGATGCGGTCGCTCTTGTCGGCGAGAAAGTCGCGCCAGAATCGAATCGGTTCGGCGCCGCAGTCGAGCGCGTAGATCGGCGCGCAAAACATGACCTCGGGACCCAGCGGATACAACTGGAACTCGAACTCGGTGATCACGCCGAAGTTGCCGCCGCCGCCGCGTACCGCCCAGAACAGATCGGCATTCTCCTGCTCGCTGGCACGGCGTACCTGGCCATCCGCCGTCACGATCTCGACCGAAAGCATGTTGTCGATACAGAGCCCGTGCCGGCTGCGCAGCCAGCCGATGCCGCCCGACAGCGTCAGGCCCGCGACGCCGGTATCGGAGATCAGCCCGCCGGGCGTCGCCAACCCGTGCGCCTGGCTGGCCGCATCGACGTCGCGCCAGGTGGCGCCGCCGGCGACCCGCGCGGTTCGTTTTTCCGCATCGACGGACACGCCGCGCATGCCGCTCAGATCGATCATGACCCCGTCGTCGCAGACCGCGTGGCCGGCGACGTTGTGACCGCCGCCTCGAATCGAGACCGGGTAATCGTGGCGGCCGGCAAACGCCAGGGTGGCGGCGACGTCCTGGCTATTTTTGCACTGCGCGATCAGCGCGGGCTTGCGATCGATCATGGCGTTCCAGACCGAGCGGGCCTGGTCGTAACCGTCGTTGCCCGGGACCAGTACATTGCCAGTGATTTGCAGAGAATTTTCTTGCTCAAGGTTTTCCATGTTCGACTCCTGATTCTTTGTTATTGGTTGTGTCCATTGTAGGGATACCAGGGACGCGACCACAATTGTCAAAAACCACATAAAAGGGGCATTTCGGACAAACAAAATGGCATATTCCACAATACCGTGGCATATTGGACATTCATCCCTTGACCCTGGGGAGGCTTCAATGGATAAACCGCTCATTTGCCTGCTGGCGTCGCCGGATACGACGGCGAGTGTGCTGTACGGTCTGTACGACGTGCTCGGTAACGTCGGGCCCGACTACGAGGAAATGCTCGGCGGCATCGCCACGGACAGCATGCTCGAGGTCAAAATCGTCGCCCGCACGGCGGATCCATTCATCTGCCTGAGCGGGATCCCGGTGCAGCCGCAGGCGAGTCTCGACGACATCGAACGCGCGGACGCGGTCGTGGTCTGCGACATGTACACGCCCGTCGATCAATCACCGCTTGGGAAATACACGCCTGAAGTTCAGTGGCTCAAGCGCATGCATGCGCGCGATGCGCTGCTGTGCTCGGTCTGTTCCGGTGCGACCCTGCTCGCGGAAACCGGGCTATTGAACGGTTACGAAGTGTCGTCGCACTGGGCGTATCGCAATCTATTTCAGGAGTATTTCAAGCAGGTTAAATGGGCACCGGACCCGATCCTGAACCTGAGTGCCGAGAATCAGCGCATGGTTACGTCGGCCGGTGTCACGTCGTGGCAGGATCTGGCAATATACCTGGTCGAGCGTTTCTGCGGCCTGAGCAATGCAACCAATACCGCACGGGTCTACCTGCTCGCGCGCCACGATGACGGACAGTTGCCGTACTCATCGATGTCCTGCAGCACGCAGCACGGCGACGCCGTGGTACGCGATTGCCAGGCCTGGATCGAACAGAACTACAAATGTTCCAACCCGGTATCCGAAATGGCCGACCGGTCGGGCCTGAATCCGCGCACCTTCGCCCGCCGCTTTCGCAGTGCAACCGGCTACCAGCCGATAGAATATGCGCAGGGTATTCGCATCGAAGCCGCCAAGCAGATGCTCGAATCCGATGCGACCAGTGTCGAAGAGATCAGCAGTTCGGTCGGCTACGATGATCCGGCCTCGTTCCGCCGCGTCTTCAAACGCAAGGTCGGGTTGACACCGGCCAAGTATCGCAAAAAGTTCAGCCACAGCTCGATGCAGTACCGTTAGCCAATCAATTCAGCAGTTCGGCGTGAATAAGGCGATATCTACTTTTTCGGTGACCGTTAACTTAACTTCGAACCTGGGTAACGGCCACCATAATTTTTCACCGAGACGGTGCGCTTTGCACCGATGGCCGCCTGTCCTGAATGCAGATTATTAGCCTAAGTCATTCCGGCTAATTCCAATCCCTGCAGGAACCGATCTTTCGCCTCGGAAGCAGGCATTGGCAGTGATCGTTCGATAAAGCCGAGCGATATCTCGGGCTCCACCTTGCGCAGCCGCTCCAGCGCGTTTGCGGCCTCTTCCGCCCGCTCCAGCATTCCGAGACCGCTGACTTCGGCCAGGTAACTGAACAAATGAAAATCGCTGTGACGCTGCGCTTCCCGAGAGAACGCAATACCCTCTTCGTAGCGCTCGACCATGACCAGCGCGATCGCCTTGCTCGCCAGGAACGCCCACATAACCGTGTCGTTCGGGCTCAGCCGAATGGCCTCGTCGTGATGCGGCAGGGCCTCGGCAGGCCGTCCCACATGCCAGAGCCCGTGCGCGAGACCAAAATGCGCCAGCGCGTAATTCGGGTTTAACGAGATCGCCCGCTCGAACTCGGCGACCGCTTTTTCGTGATCGCCTTTGAAAATGGAAATCCGCCCCCTGGCAAAGTGTGCGAAAGGATCGTTCTGATCGATGCCGAGCGCGGTGTCGGCAGCATGCACCCCTCGCTGCAGATCGTCCTCCTTGTCCTCCGAGGCGCCCAACAGGAGCTGGATCGCGTAAGTATAGGCGAGCCCGGCGTAAGCGGAACCGAACTCCGGGTCCAGCTCGATCGCGCGATTGAAATAACGCAGCGCCTGGTCGGCCTGGCTATAGCTAAACATGTACCACAGCCCGCGCTGGTAACATTCCCAGGCATCGAGGTTTTCGGTGGGCTTGCGCCTGGCACGCTGCTGCTCGCTGGTACTCAGTTGCGGCGCGATCGCGGTAACGATCGCCTGTGTGACTTCGTCCTGAACCGCAAAAATGTCTTCCAGCTCGCGATCGTAGCGCTCGGCCCAGAGGTGTTTGTCGTCGATAGCATCGATCAGCTGTGCGGTGATTCGAACGCGGTTGCCCGCGCGACGAACGCTGCCCTCGACCACGTAGCGCACGCCGAGCTTGCGACCGACGTCCCGCACGGTCAGGGATTCATTTTTGAATGCAAACGAGGAATTTCGGGCGATCACGAAAAACGTGCGGAATTTCGACAGCTCAGTAATGATGTCCTCGCTGATGCCGTCGGCGAAGAATTCCTGCTCGCTGTCGTTGCTCATGTTGTTGAATGGCAACACCGCGATCGACGGCTTCGATGGTAGTTCGAGTTCGCGCGGCGCTGGCACATCGTTAACAGCGCTGGCGCTACTGCTGGCTTCGCCCCTGGCCCTGACCGTGTAAACCCGAACCGGTTCGTCGAATCCTTTTAACTGCTGCTCCCCGAGGTTTTCGTATTCGAACGGCAGGCGTTTCGGCAGGGTCTCGTAAGCCGCTCCCTGGATGCAGATCCCGCCTGGCGGCGCCAGCTGTTCCAGTCGCTGCGCCAGCACGATCCCTCCGCCGGTTACCGTACTGTCCGCGATCACGACCTCACCCATGGCGACGCCAATGCGCAATTGCGGGCGGATTTCGTCACCCAGGCCATCGATATATTCGCCATTGGCGGCCTGGAAAGTCACCGCTGCCGCGAGCGCATCCGATGCCCTTGAAAACTCGGCAACCAGCGCGTCGCCCCGGATTTCGTGGGTAGTTCCGCCATGACCGGCGATGGTCTCGGAGAAACGACGAAACACGTCCTGGAAGCGCGCGTGCGCCAGCGTCTCGTCGAGCTGGACCAGCGCGGTCGAACCGATCACGTCGGCGTGCAGCAGCACCGCGAGTTTGGTGGAATTTTCCCCGCTCAATTGATTCCTTATTCTAGGTTTACCTGTCGGCAGGCACCGATAGTAGCGTGGGTGTATCAGGGGGACAAGTTGGCAGATTCGAACGCCGGAACTACTGCAATGCCTTTATTCCGGGGACAGTTTACCTATTTGGTATCGAGAAATTAGTAAACCGCCTCCGGACTAGCCACGAAACCAGCAAACTGTCCCCGTGGTTCCGATCATTCGGTGTCGATTTAGTCGACAAGGATGTAAATCTTACCCTGCAGGCTTTTTCTTTGTGCGCGCGCCCGGAGTCTCCGCACCCGCCGGCAAACCTCGAGGCCATCGAGACCAGGCATCTCCCAGTCCAGCAACACCAGTCGCGGCGCATCGGGACCGGATAAAATGTCCCATGCCTGTTGGCCGTCTTCGGCGAGCACGGCCTCGAATCCGCATTGCTTGACGATCGCTTCGAGCATGACGCGCTGGGTCAGGCTGTCATCAGCGATTAGTATCTTCATCCCAGCAGTTCCCGCATGGCGTGCTGTAGTTCATCGTAGCACTGCTCGAGCAGGGGCAGGGTTTCGTCCAGGCGTTCCGGCTGCTCCGCTTTGCCCGCCTGTTCGATCTGCAGCGCAGTCGCGCTCAACGCCGTTCTGCCCATGGCACTTGCCGCGCCCTTTATCTTGTGGCCCAGGGCGCCGACATTTTGCATATCTCCCCCATCCACATACGTTTTCAATTGCTCGACCATGCCGTTCATATCGAGCACGAAGGCTTCCGCGACCGTGCGCATCAGGCTTTCTTCGCCCATCATGCGCTTGCTGTTGCCGCGATGATCCCTGGTGACCAGTTTTACATCGTATCCCTGGATTTTATCGTTGACCTCGGCCAGCGCTGGTTTAAAGCCCATCGACATGGACTGGGCCGATTCGGCGTGGATGCTATAGTCCGCATCGTGATAAATGGTGATGGTATTCGCCAGCGATTGCGCCGCACAGCAATAAAACAACAGGGCGAAAAAACGCACGATTATGTTTTTCAAGATTGCACCTGGGGTATCTTATGGAATCCAGTACGGGTTATCGGCCGGTTCCGTGATTATTTAAGGTTCGATTGAATCGATCCGTGCGCTGATGGTGCGGTTACCTCGAAAGGCTGGGAGGAATAACTTGTGGTTAGCAGAAAAAGTGGCGTCGGCGACAATTGCGCATGGGTATCATCTGTCACCGACCCCTTTGGGGGTTAGTCTGCTTTGGTGGTTTTGTTCGAACCCTGGCGCAGCAAGGTCTTCGAGATCGGCTCGACGTAATGTGCAAATTCGCTGCTGATTTTACTCAGCATTTCCTCCAGCAACGGATGCGAGCGCCGCTTGTCCGGAAAAACCTTCGATTCCTTCATTTCGGCCGGTTCCTGCCTCGATAGACAAATCAGCTTCCAGCGCCTGAGAAATTCCTGCTGCCTTTCCTGCCCGGGAATTTTCCTTGAAATTTCGAGCGCCAGGCTATCCGCCGACTTGCCGGTGGATTGATATCTCTCCATGATGAGCATCGCGACCGGACCCGTGAAGTCGGCCAGCAGCTTCGTTATCGAATTCACTTCTTCGGCGCTAGCCGGGGAATCGTCGATCGCTTGCTCGGCTTCCTCGGCCGGCAACTCGCTGAGAGCGGGCGCCGCCTGCTCATGGAGATGGGGCAGCGCCTGCTTGATCGCCGACATGAGTTCGGAAACCGATTGATAGCGCTTGTCCCGATCGGGATCCAGCCCCTTGACCAGAACCGGGATGAGCGCGGTCGGGTAGACCACCGAGTAATCGATCAGGTTTCCGGGGGACATGCAGGGAATCTGCGGCAGCTGCGAGCGCGGGCATTTCGTATTATCAGGCAACATCTTCAGCAACTCGAGAAACAACCTTGTCGCCGAGAACACGTCGGCACGCGAATCGGCCTCCAACCCGAACCGGACCTCGGGAGCCATGTATCTCGGCGTTCCGATCAGGGATCCGATCATGGTCAGGTCGGAATTCTCCTTGAGCCTGGCCATACCGAAATCGGCAAGCTTGATCGGACGCCCCCCCTTCGCAATCAGGATATTGGAAGCCTTGACGTCGCGGTGAACAATACCGCAGCGATGCGCCGCGTGCAGCGCATTGAGCAACCCTGAAATAATGGTGAGGGTGCGTTTCAGGCTGATAGCGCGCCCCTGCCGGTGCCTTTGCTTGATTAACTTGTGCACCGAAATTCCGTCGACGAACTCCATCACGATGAAAGGCCGGTCCTCGTGCTGCCCATACTCGAGAACGGCGACGATATTGGGATGGAAGCATTTTGCCGCCGAGATCGCCTCGCGCTTGAAGCGTGCCAGCAGGCCTTCACCTATCTTGCCGACCAGCAAATGCGGGTGCAGGGTTTTTATCGCGACGCGGCGCTGGATATCGGGATCGTATCCTTCGTAGACAACGCCGGTCGCACCCTCGCCCAGCAGCGATACGATTTTATACTTACCGATATATCGGCTTATTTCCCGCAACGCGCCGGAAGCTGGCCTTTGCTCAATCGACACGGGCATTCCTCGTTTGCTGAAAGAAATCCAGTTGCGGAGTTTGCTGGTGAGCGGATACGTATTGTTTCATGAACTCACGCAAGACCTGTGACGCCGGAACGTCCTGCGCTTTGCAGGTATCGAGAAATTTTTTGTGCAATTCCGGCTCGATTCTAATACGAAGCGCGGCTGTTTTTCCCATTTGTGTCGCCAAAGGATACACGTTATTGGTTCCGCAGTATAAAGGCTCGCACTCCCCTGCTCAACCTGTTTCGCCGAATTACAGCCACGCGCAAAAGCGCGTGACTGCCAGCCTGGTTACGAATCAGGGTAACTGTCACCGCAATTCGAGGGCCGACGCTAGCTGTCGGCTCAGATCTTGCCGTTTACGCGGTCCCAGAATTCCTCACGGTGATTGGTCCGCGGGAAGGGTTCGTCCGGCGCCGGCACCTCGAGAAACTCGCACAGCGGGCCCCAGCCCTGCTTGACCTCGAACTCCAGCAGCTGCCCGGGTGGGATCGCGGCCCTGACCGCGTCATTGTGCGCGACGAACGCCGCGATCAGGCCGTCGCGGTCGAGCCCTTCGGGGAAGCCGGTCTTGGCGATCACCCCGGCGCTCATTTCCAGCCAGTCACGCATCTCCGGCGGCGCCTGCTCCCGGCCGGCGAGCAGCTGGTAGATCGTGCCGCCGAAGCTGTCGGCCCAGGATTCCGGGCTGCGCAGTGTCAACACGAATTTGGCGGATGGGTAGGCCGCGTACAGTTCGCGGAAGAATCCGGCGGTCGGCCAGTCGACCGCGCTCGGGTAACCATCGTAAATCGATTGCCAGTCGGCGGCGCCGTTCAACGCGGCCGACCACAGTGGCACCTGCAGCGGCATGTTGTGCAGCACCTCTTCCATGTGATGACAGGGCCCGAGCCCCAGCTGATTGATGGCGAGCTTGAGCGAATAAGTGCCGGTGCGACCGACACCCGTCCCGATTAACTGCATGATCCTACCCCTTCATTATCGATTATTTGGCGGACAGGTTACAAAATCGCGGCCGGTTTGTCAGCGTCCCAGGGTATCTTGTACAAGCATTTACATACCGAGATTCGAGACGAATCCCGGCCCGCGCGCTGTGATAGAATTTTCGCTTTACAAAAACTCGTGGGTTCCATGAACAAAGTTCCGTTGAACCGAAAGCTGGCCGTCATCCTGCACGCCGACGTGGTCGGTTCGACCGCGCTGGTACAGCGGAACGAGACGCTGGCACATCAACGGATGCAGGCCGCTTTTCACTATTTTTCGATGACGATCGCCAGTTTCGGCGGTAACACCCGCGAAATCCGCGGCGACGCGCTGGTCGCCGAGTTCGAGCGCGCGTCCGACGCGGTGGCCGCGGCGGGCCGCGCGCCGCCGGATTACCAGAGTAGTCCAGATTGACGAGTCATACCGTATCAATGGATGAGGATGAAAACCATGTTTGAAAACTATCTGAAGATTTCGGTCGTTTTGCCGGGGTTAATTGTGCTCGGTCTTTTGCTGCCTGCAACGGCAGGCGCCCAATCCGACCCAGACAAACCCCAGATGGTCGACCTGTGGCAGCCGGGCGACAGCGGCCAGCGCATGCGCATCCGCGGGCGAGTCACGAGTATCGACGGCCGCCCGGTGCCCAACGTGGTAATCGGATTTCGTCACGCCGACAGCGAGGGACTCGACTGGAGTTATCATATGGGCCAGGTGACCGCCAACGAAAAGGGCATCTACCAGTTCGGCTCGGTGATTCCTGGCAACAGTCATCGGCTGAGCCACGTTCATGTCACTGTCGATCATGACGGCTACCAGTACCTGGATACCGAGTTTTATTTCAAGGACGATCCGAAGGCCGACAGCGAACACCCGAACGCGATCTTCCTCG
>JAACFA010000190.1 GCA_009937625.1 Gammaproteobacteria bacterium
AATTGATAATTCGATAATCGGGCCAGGTAGAGAGTTTTACAATGGTCAACTCGGCGCTGCGGTTGACGTAAATCATTTGCCCGAAGACGCCGCGTGCCATGAAGTCGCCCGTCTCGATGTTATTGTCCCACCAAAAATTGCTGTAGGCCCCGTCCGGGCAGGTGTCGGTGTAGGGCGGACCGTAAACGCTGCGGTCGCCGTTGGCGCAGGACTCGACCCAGCTTGCCGGAACTACCTGCTTGCTGCCGACCTTGCCACCGTTCTGCATCATCAATCCGAAGCGAGCGTAGTCGCGTAAGGTCGCGTTGAATCCACCATCGGCGAGCGCGGTCGAGGCGCGGTCGACGGTGAAAAAAGCATGTTGCTCGGCGCCGATTTTTTTCCAGATCAACTCGCTCATGAGTTCGGCTAGCGGCCTGTTGGCGGCGCGCTCCAGCACCCAGGCAACGACGTCGGTCTCGACCGACTTATACTCGAAACGCTTGCCGTGTTTCCTGATCCTGGGCAGGGTCAGAATGATGTCGCGAATAGTGGACTGGGACTCGTTCTCGGGCACCGGGCGCCAGCCCGATGCGATGTCGATGCGCGTCATGTCGGAGCCAGGGGTGTTGTAATCCTCGACAAACCTGACGCCGCTGGTCATGTTCAGCGCGTGCTTGAGCTTCGCATCCTTGTAGCCGCAGCGCTTCAGTTCCGGCACGTAGTTCGCCAGTGGCGCTTCCGGATCGACCAGGCCCTGTTGCTGCAGGATGCCAGTCAGGCTGCCGACCAGGGACTTGGCCACCGACTGCGACAGGTGAGGCGTATCCGGCTGCATGTTGTTGAAGTAATTTTCACTAACGATCCGGCCGCGATGCAACACCAGGAATCCATCGGTATAACTGTCGTCGAGAAACTCGGCGATGGATTTCTTTTTTCCGGCATGATCACGAAAAGAAATCGATGACAGATCCTGTAGCTCACTCGGCAGCGGCCGGATGTTGTTGTAATCCGTTTCCACGTCCACCGTCGGAAACAGTTTGCGAATGTTCAGAAACGACCATCGATTGAACGGCGCCAGGTCCCAGTTGGTAAGGTCCGGTCGTTTCTCGGGTGGCGGCGGAAAGCCTCGCATGATGCCGAGCTCGAGCGCCGTGCGCGGTTTGATTACCGAGTTGTTCATGGAAAAGATTCGATAGCCCGCGGAAAACGGGGCGGGGGCATTACGCCCCCACCCAGTACCGAGGAGCAGTCCTACTTGTTGAGGTTGGTCCAGATCTTGGAATACAGATCGGTTACCTCTTGCGCGCATGGCGGCACGAACTCGGGCGCAGGTGCGCTGGCCGGCATGACGATTTCGGGCGCGGCGGTCAGGTCCGCGTTCATCATCGCTTCACTGCCGATGATGCCGTTGGCGTAGTTGGCGAAATTGGAAGTCATCGCCGCGGCTTCCGGGGTCATCATGAAGTTCATGAACAGCTTCGCGTTTTCGAGGTTGGGCGCGCCTTTGAGCACGGCGACGTTATCCATCCAGCCGGTGAAACCTTCCTTCGGGTAGGCGTAAGCCAACTCGGGACGGTCCTTGCGCGCACGCTTGGCAGCGCCGTTCCAGCTCTGTGACAGGTCGACGTCCTTCGAGGTCAGTTTTTCGATCACCGAGTAGTCCATGGTACGCCAGTTAGCCTTTGCCTTGACCAACATGCTGTTGAGCTCCTTCAGCTGCGCCTTGTCGGAGTTGCAGCGCGGATAGCCGAGGTAGCGCAGGCCGGCGTTGATGACGTCGTTCATGTCCTTCAGCATGTTGATGCGTCCCTTGAGCTCTTCCGGCGGATCGAACATCAATGCCAGGGTATTGATATCGCCCTTGTAAACGGTCTTGTCGACGGTGAAGTTGGTGGTGCCCCACTGGTATGGAATGCTGTAGTTTCGGCCCTTGTCCCAGTAAACGTCTACCCACTTGGGATCGACGTTCTTGAAGTTCGACATCTTGTTCGGCTCGACCTTTTCCAGCAGGCCTTTCTTGATCATGATCGCGATCATGTAGTCGCCCGGCACGACGATGTCGTAACCCGAACCGCCCTGTTCGACCTTCGCCAGCATGGTTTCGTTCGAATCGTAACCGTCGAGCGTAACCTTGACGTCGTGCATTTTTTCGAACTTTTCGATCATTTCCGGGTTGGTGTAATTACCCCAGTTGTAGATATGCAGTTCGCCGGCAGCCTGTACGCTGCCCATGGCAAAAGTCAGGCACGTGGCCATTATCGTTGTCAGTAGTTTTTGTTTCATTGCTTTAACCTCAGTTAGTTGTTGCTTTGTTGTAGTACTCGTATTACTCACGGCCGTGAGCTATTGCTTCCCTTTGTTTTTATTGGTTCCAAATAAAAATATAAGTGTCACCAGTATCACCGAGATCCCGAGGAACAGGGTCGATACCGCGTTGATCTCGGGCGTTACTCCGCGCCTGATCTGACCCAGGATATACAGTGGCAGGGTGGTTTCGCCCGGGCCTGCGACGAACAACGTGATGATGACGTCGTCCAGCGAAACGATAAACGCCAGCATCGCGCCCGCCATGATGCCCGGCATCATCAGCGGCAAGGTAACGCGCCGGAATACCTTGAACGGCGGCGCGTAAAGGTCGGCGGCGGCCTGCTCCAGGCTCAAATCCATGTCTTCGAGGCGCGCGCGGATCGGCATGTAGGCAAACGGAATGCAAAACGCGGTATGCGCCGCGATCAGGTAGCCGATACCGGTAACGCCGGTGGCCTGCTTGATGATCGCGAAAAAGATCAGCGTCGCCACCGCGGTCACCACCTCGGGTACCATCAAAGGCTGGTTGATGACCGTAATCGCGGCATTGAGCCCGCGGTAGGGTGGGGTGCGCGTCGTTACCAGTGCTGCCATGGTTGCAAGAATGGTGGATATCACCATCGCGATGAACGCGACCTCGAGCGAGACCCAGGCAGCGTGTTGAATGCCCTCGTTTTGCGCGGCCTTGACGTACCAGTCGAAGCTGAACTCGGTCCACACCGTAACCGATCGGTTCTGGTTGAACGAGAACAGCACCAGCACCGCGATCGGCGCGTATAAAACCACGATGCAAAACCACGCGATCTGGGAAAAACCGGGCTGGTACTTGAGATCGATGCTCTTGCGCGCGGAGGCTCCCTTACGCCCGCCGGAGCGCAGGTATATCAGCAAAGACAGCATGACCAATACCATCAGCACCAGCGCAATAGCCGATCCGAACGGCCAGTTGCGCGCCTGGCCGAATTGCAGCTCGATCAGGTTGCCGATCATGAGTTTTTTACCGCCACCCAGCAGTGCCGGGGTGATGTAAGCCCCGAGGCTCGGAATCAGTACCAGGATGCAGCCGGCCGCGATGCCGGGTTTGGCGAGCGGGATGATGATGCGTTTCAGTACCCTGAAACGGGTTGCGTACAGGTCGTATCCCGCCTCGACCAGGCGGAAGTCGAGTTTTTCGAGGCTGGCAAAAATCGGCAGCACCATGAAGGGCAGGTAGGCGTAAACCAGCCCGAGGCTGACCGCAAAATCGGTATACAGTAGCGGCAGCGCGCGATCGATCACCCCGATCTTGATCAGGCTGAGGTTGATCATGCCCTGATCGCGCAGGATCAACAGCATCGCGTAGGTTCGGATCAGCAGGTTGGTCCAGAACGGGATCGTGATCAGGAACAGCCACGCGTTGCGCCGCGCCGGCGGCTGGGTGGCGATGAAGTAAGCTGTCGGAAAGCCGACCAGCAGGCAGGCAATCGTGGTTACCAGCCCGAGGCCGACCGAGCGCCAGAATATTTCCAGGTAGTCGGTGGTAAACGACAGGGTCTCGTCGAATATGTCCTCTTCGAATAGCAGCTGCACGTAAGCCTCGAAGGACAATTCCCAGGTGACGCCGCCGAAATCGCCCGGTTTCAGAAAGGAGTAAACCAGCACGATCGACAGCGGCATGATGCCGATGATGAAAATGGTCAGTATGCCCGGCGCCAGCAGCCCGTAGCGCGTGCCACGTAATCGTTTTTCCTCGGCGATTACCGCGCTGGAAAGTTGGCTGCTGGTGGCGGTTGGTTTAGTCATCGATCAATCCGACAGGATCTGCATGCTGTTGGCGCCGATCGCGATATGTACCTCGTCGCCGATAGCGTAGTCGTGCTGGCCGGCGCCACGATTCTGTACCTGCAAGGTGACGCTTTCGCCGCTCGGCATCAGGACTTCGTAGTCGAAGCCAGAACCGAAATACGAGATGTGCTGAATCGAACCGCTCAGATCGGCCGCGATCGCGTTGTCGGCGAAACTCAGTTGTTCCGGACGAATCGCGACGCTGACCCGGTTACCGAGATCGTCGGCACCTGCTGGCAGACCTGCTTCGCCCTCGTAGCCGGTCTCTAGTTTAACCCTTGCCTTATCGCCCTGACTCGATACCACGCTGCCACGCAGAATGTTGATGTCACCGATAAAATCGGCGACGAAACGTTTTGCCGGTCGATCGTAGATTTCGCTGGGATCGCCGACCTGCAATATCAGGCCGTCGCGCATCACCGCGACCCGGTCGGACATCGCCAATGCCTCTTCCTGGTCGTGGGTCACGAAAATAAAGGTGATGCCGGTTTCGCTCTGCAGCCGCTTGAGTTCGACCTGCATCTCCTTGCGCAGCTTGAAGTCGAGCGCCGACAGCGGTTCGTCGAGCAGCAGCACCTTGGGCCGTGGTGCCAGCGCCCGCGCCAATGCAACCCGCTGCTGCTGGCCGCCGGACAGCTGGTCGGTCTTGCGGTCGGCAAGATGTTCCATCTGCACCAGGCCGAGCACTTCATCAACCACGGGTTTGATCTCGGCCGCGGGTCTTTCCAGCATCTCCAGCCCGAAGCTGATGTTTTCGGCGACGGTCATGTGTGGGAACAGCGCGTAATGCTGGAATACCGTGTTTACCGGTCTCTGGTAGGGCGGCAAGCCCTCGAGGTGTTCGCCGAATAGCAGGATTTCGCCATGAGTGGGTTGCTCGAAGCCGGCAATCAGGCGTAACAGGGTGGTCTTGCCACAACCGGAAGGACCCAGCAGGGTAAAAAACTCGTTATCTTCGATTGTCAGCGAAACCTGGTCGAGCGCCACGACGCCGTGCTCGCGGTCGCGACCATAAATTTTGCTGGTATTACGAACGTCGATTGCGGCTTGAGCCGTCTGATCCGACACGTCTGCTCCCCGAAATTGCTATTTATTATCGAGCCAAGCTTAATTCCGGCGTTCAGAAATTGTATATAACCTAAAAGGGTTAACTCTCTTTTAACCCAGCGTATTCAGAAACTTGAGGAATAGCTCGCTTTGCGATGAGATGCCGAGCTTGCGATACAGGTTGCGGCGATGAATCTTGACGGTCTCCGGGCTGATATCGATTTCGCGCGCCAGCGACTTGGACGAATGACCCTTGAGGATACAGACCGCGACCTCGTGTTCGCGCGGGGTCAGTGAAGCTTCGCCGAAGCGTTCCAGCGCGTACTGCAGGCGTCCTTCGCCAACATTACCCGACAGGCTTTCCTGGTTGTAGGAATATTCCCCGAAATGCTGCCGGCAGAGCGCTGCCAGCACCGGTAGGTCCCGGTTTATCGCTTTCAGATCATTGCGCCGGAAGCGCATTTCGCTGGCGCGTCGGCCGATCGAGAAAAACAGGAAACGCCCGTCGTGCAGGTCGGTGAAAATCGCCATTTCATCCTGCAGTTCGATGTTCTTGTAGTAGCGTCGGTAATACTCGGTCTGGCTGAAACGGTCGGGTGCGACGTCGCGAATCAGCAGCGCGCCGGTTTTCCTGTGTATGCAAAAATGCGTGTAGAACGGATCAAGCTGGTACACGCCGTCGAGATACATGTCTAGGTTGATGCGATAGGGCGTTTGAATGGTGTCGTAGATGTGGAACGGCCGGTTATGCTCGTCCAGCAATAACAGCAGGATGCCGACAAACGGCACGTCGATGCGCAGGTAATCCAGCAAGTGGGGTAAGAACTCAGCCAGCCCGATGGAGTCGATGGCCTTTGACAGGGATTCCGCACGCAGGTCTTCGCGGGTTTTAACTGGTTTTGGCGGGATATTATTATTGGGCACGAATCGTTACTTTCGCTGACCTGGAACGGCCATGATGATACATTATCCGTGGCCTTGCATGTTACCCGGAGTTTTCCAAAAGCAGTGCGGACGATCTGTGGTTTCGGCGAACCGTCATAATGATGAGGCTTGTATTGGTTATTTAGAGTCGATGTTATCATGCGGCGAACAGTTGGCGACGGTTCCGCGAACATGAAATCATTGTCTGCTATCGGCCTGGTAGGCCTGTCGGTAATGGGTGAAATCCTGATTCTGAAGATGACAAGCAAGGGCTGCAACGTGACGGCTTGTAACTGCTCGCAGGACATGGTCGATGCGTTTCTCGCGGGTCGCACCAGCGGCTGAAATATCCGCGGCGTCAGGAAACTTGCCGGCGATATACTTATAAATATTTAACTTATAACATGCGCCGCTTTTCGGAGGATTAGCATTGCGATGCAGTCAAAGCAATACAGTCTGGTAGCTGACATTGGCGGGACCAATGCGCGTTTTGCCCTGATCGTCGATTCCGATACAACGCCGATCGAGCCGCGCGATCTGCGCTGCGCCGATTACCCGACGCTGGTTGATGCGGTCCAAACCTATCTGGACCAGGTGGCGCTGGGCGATCCCTGGCAGGCTGCCATGTCGATTGCGTCTCCGGTCACGGGCGATGACATGAACATGACGAATCACAGTTGGAGCTTCAGCGTAAGCGAGACCCGCGAAACCCTGGGCCTGCGGCACCTCAAGGTGCTGAACGATTACACTGCGCTGGCGCTGGCTTTGCCTCGACTGGAAGACCATCAGTGCCTCAAGATTGGCGCCGGCGAAGCCGTTGCCGGGCAACCGATGGCGGTGCTCGGTCCGGGTACTGGACTGGGTGTCTCCGGCTTGCTCCCGGCGGGTGTTCATTGGGTGCCGCTGGAAAGCGAGGGTGGTCACGTCTCCTACGGTCCGTTAAACGCGCGCGAGTTCCTGATCATCGAGGTCATGCACGAAAAATCCAGCCATGTCTCGGCGGAAGCGCTGGTTTCGGGCCCGGGATTATCGCGGATCTACGAAGTCATAACCAGACTCGACTCGGGCGAAGCGAAACGCCTTAGCCCGGGCGAGGTCAGCGAACTCGCGATAAGCGCGAACTGCCCCATGGCGGCCGAGGCCTTGTCGATGTTCTGCGGCGTGCTCGGCACGGTTGCCGGTAACCTGGCGTTGACGCTCGGAGCACGTGGCGGCGTGTACATCGGTGGTGGAATCGTGCTCAAGATACTCGATGCATTCAAGCGCTCCAGTTTTCGCGAACGCTTCGAACAGCACGGCAGATTGACGAAGTACCTGCAGAAAATCCCGACCTACGTGATTGATACTGATTACCCGGCGCTGACCGGGGCCGTGGTCGCGCTGAGCAAGGGCTACGAAAGTGTCGGGGTGGTCAGCCATGATTTCGGGTAAGCCCCGGCGTTCATTTCAGTAGCCAGCTATCGTCCTGGTGGACGACGATCAGGCTAGGGCCGGCATGGTGCATGGCGTTGGCCATGGCCTGCTGCAAACCGGGCAGGCTGCTGACCCTGACGCCCGGGCAGCCGAAGGCCTCGGCGAGCTTGACGAAATCGGGCGCCTGCGGGTTGACGCCGATTTCGGGAATGTCACGCTTGATCATGCCGTCGCGGATCATCGCGTAGCTGTCGTTGTGCCAGATGATGATCGGGATGCTGAGTCTTTCTTCGATCGCGGTGGCGAGCTCGTTTACCGTGAACATGAATCCGCCGTCGCCGACCAGCGCGACCGCGGTGCGTTCGGGCAGCGCCAGCTTGCTGCCGATCGCACCCGGCAGCGCGCAGCCGAGGGTGCCGAAACCGGCGGGGTAGAACCAGGTGCGCGGCAGGAAGGTTTTCATCGCCGCGGTGCCGGTGTAAACCAGTTGCGTAATGTCGCCGAACACGATGGCGTCGTCGGGTAGCAGGTTCCTGAGCGCATCGAGCAGCAGGATGTGCTGGCGCTCGACTTCGTTGAAATCGGCCGCCTGCTCTTGCCGCAGTGATTCGAGTTCGGCCAGGGTATCGCTGCCCGCGGTTTTGATTTCGCGTCCGTCGAGCACGGTCAGCAGTTGCTGACAGGCCACGCGGGCGTCGCCCAGTACTGCGATATCGGCAGGGAACGCGTCGCGAAAACGCGCCGGGTCGATATCGACGCGGATGAGCTTGCCGTTGATTTTGAGGTCGTAGATAAAGCTGTCGGCCTCGGCCAGCTCGGTGCCGATGGCGAGCACGACGTCGGCCCTGGCAAGATACTTCTGTATCGCCGGGCTGATGATGCCGCCGCCGAGGCTCAGCGGGTTGCGGTCGGAAACGATGCCCTTGCCGGCGTTGGACGCGATAACTCCAGCGTTGAGGCGCTCGGCCAGCGCGGTAACCCCGGCCGATGCCAGCTGGGCGCCGCCGCCGACGACCATGACCGTGCGTTTCGCCTTCGCCAACAGGTTTGCCGCTGCGTTGATCTCATACAGCGCGGGCGAGGGCAGTTTGCCCGTCGCCTGCGCGTTCCAGTCTTCGGTTACCG
>JAACFA010000025.1 GCA_009937625.1 Gammaproteobacteria bacterium
ATAACATACCCGAATTACCCGAGGGCTCGCCTTTCGGGGAGCTGTTCGACAAGTTCTTCGAACAGGACGAATTCGAGCGTCGGCGTCGTGATTCCCAGTCGCTGGGTTCGGGGTTCATCATTTCGGAAGACGGCTATATCCTGACCAATCATCACGTGATTTCCGGTGCCGACGAAGTTATCGTGCGCATGGCCAATCGCAAGGAGTACATCGCTCAAGTTATCGGCTCGGACGAAGCCTCCGACGTAGCGGTGCTGAAGGTCGATGACGAGAATTTACCGACGTTGAAGATCGGTGATTCCGACGATTTGAAGGTCGGTGAATGGGTGCTAGCGATCGGCTCTCCGTTCGGGTTCGATGCCACGGTAACGGCCGGAATCGTCAGCGCCAAGGGTCGCAGCCTGCCCAGCGACAATTACGTACCGTTTATCCAGACCGATGTCGCAATAAATCCGGGCAATTCGGGTGGTCCATTGTTCAATCTCGACGGTGAAGTGGTGGGTATCAACTCACAGATCTACAGCCGTTCGGGGGGATTCATGGGCCTGTCGTTCGCAATCCCGATCGAAATGGCGGTCGATGTCGCGAATCAAATCAAGGAAACCGGTTCGGTGGCGCGTGGCTGGCTCGGTGTGCTGATCCAGGAAGTTACGCGCGAGCTGGCGGAATCCTTCGGTATGGAAAATCCGCACGGTGCGCTCGTTGCCAAGGTGCTCGAGGACAGCCCTGCAGCCGAGGCGGGCCTGAAAGTCGGTGACGTCATCGTCGAATTCAATGGCAAGAAGGTCATGCGCTCGAGCGGACTGCCGCCGCTAGTGGGGCGGGCCAAGGTAGGTAAGGAAGCCGAGGTCACGGTGATCCGTGACAAGAAGCGTCGCAATATCGGGGTTTTGATAGCGCAACTGCCCAACACGATCACGCAGGCCGCCTTCACCCCTGATTCGAGTTCGCCGGAGGAAAATTCGGCGCTCGGCATGAAGGTAGAGACGCTGGGCAGCGAGGTCAGGAAGAGACTCAAAATCGAAGCCGGTGTGCAGGTTGTCGAAGTGGATGAATCCGGCCCCGCCAGCGACGCCGGAATCCAGAAGGGCGACGTGATTACGATGATCGACAATCGTGAGGTTGAATCGATCGACGATTTCGAAGAAATTACCGATCAGCTGCAGTCCGGAAAGTCGGTCGCGTTGCTGGTGCAGCGTCGTGCCGGGCCTGTATTCCTCGCAATTCGCCCCGAGGATTCCTGATCGGATAGTGCCTGCTTGGAGCTAATATTTTATTATCGGGAACAATGCCACCTGTGCGATGCCATGCGCAAGGCGCTGGTGGCATTTTCGGAAAAAAGACAGGCTCTCAGCTGGCGTGAAGTCGATATCGACCGCGATACCGGCCTGGTGCGACGCTATGACGCCCTGGTGCCGGTGTTGTGCAACGGCGATACCGAAATCTGTCACTTTTTTTTCGATGAATCGGCATTGCTAGCCGCGCTGGCTTTAGCGTAAACTTCACGGGTTTCATACATCTAGCGCCGGCTTGCACTACGTCGGCATTCCACTTTTCCAGAAAAATCACGAGTTCGGGCAGGGCTAGTTTCATTTATGCGCATGGAGTTAATACGCAATTTCTCGATTATTGCCCATATCGACCACGGTAAGTCCACGCTCGCGGACCGGTTTATCCAGCTGTGCGGCGGATTAAGCGAACGTGAAATGGAGGCCCAGGTGCTCGATTCGATGGACCTGGAACGGGAACGGGGCATTACCATCAAGGCCCAGAGCGTTTCGCTGCGATACAGGGCGCGTGACGGCAAGGAATATACGCTCAACATAATCGACACGCCGGGGCACGTGGATTTCTCCTACGAGGTTTCGCGCTCGCTAGCGGCCTGCGAGGGCGCACTGTTGGTGGTTGACGCATCGCAGGGTGTCGAGGCCCAGAGCGTGGCAAATTGTTATACCGCAATCGACCTCGACCTGGAAGTGCTGCCGGTACTCAACAAGATAGACTTACCGGCCGCCGATCCCGACAGAGTCAAGCTCGAAATTGAAGAAATCATTGGATTGGATGCTGCGGAAGCGATTGAAGTCAGCGCCAAGACCGGCGTCGGTATCGAAGATCTGCTGGAACAGATCATTGAAAAAATCCCGCCCCCGGGCGGTTCGGAAGATAATCTTACCCAGGCCCTGATTATCGATTCTTGGTTCGACAGCTATGTTGGCGTGATCACGCTGGTACGCGTGATGGAGGGGGCCATCCGTCCCAAGCAAAAGATCCGCATGATGTCCAGCGGGCAGGATTTTCTGGTCGAGAAAGTTGGCGTGTTTACACCCAAGCGCCTGGATACGGATGGCCTGCAGGCCGGCGGTGTCGGCTATATCATCGCTGGAATAAAAGATATCGAGTCGGCCCGTGTGGGAGACACGATTACGCTGGCGCAGCATCCGGCCGCGAGCCCGCTGGCGGATTTCAAGCAGGTCCAGCCGCGAGTGTTTGCCGGGCTGTTTCCGATCAGCTCGGATGACTACGAAGACTGCCGCGAAGCGCTCAAGAAACTGAAACTGAACGATGCGGCATTGCAGTTCGAGCCCGAAACCTCGCAGGCGCTGGGATTTGGCTTTCGGTGCGGCTTCCTCGGCATGTTGCACATGGAAATCGTGCAGGAGCGGCTGGAACGCGAGTATGACCTCGAGCTGATTACCACCGCTCCGACCGTGGTTTACCAGGTTGAAACTACCGCCGGTGAACTGGTCGAAATCCATAACCCGGCCGATCTGCCAGCGGTCAACAAGATCGATGAAATTCGCGAACCCATTATCCAGGCCAATATACTGCTGCCCGAGGAATATATTGGCGCGGTAATATCGCTTTGCATCGAAAAGCGCGGTGTACAAAAGGATATGCAATTTCTGGGCAATCAGGTGTCGCTGGTATTCGAATTGCCTCTGAGCGAAGTTGTACTAGACTTTTTCGATCGGCTCAAATCGGTGAGCCGCGGTTATGCGTCTTTCGACTACGAGTTTCTCCGATTCGAAACCTCCAAGCTGGTGAAACTCGACGTTTTGATCAATGGTGAAAAGGTCGACGCATTGTCGCTAATCGTACACCGCAGCAATGCCGATTATCGCGGCCGTGAGCTGGCGTCGAAAATGAAGGAGCTGATTCCGCGGCAAATGTTCGATGTCGCGATACAGGCAGCGATTGGCTCGAACGTTGTTGCTCGCACCAATGTCAAGGCGCTGCGCAAGAACGTAACCGCCAAATGTTACGGCGGTGATGTCACGCGCAAGCGAAAATTGCTAGAGAAACAAAAAGCCGGTAAAAAGCGAATGAAGCAGGTTGGTAGCGTGGAAATTCCGCAGGATGCGTTTCTCGCGGTGTTAAAGGTCGATACGTGATAAGAGTGTTGCACGCAGCAGAGGCGTACTGAATGGTCCATTTTGATTTTGAGGTTTTGTTGTTGGTGCTTACGCTCGTGACGGGGGCGATATGGCTGGTCGATGTGCTTTTGTTCGCCCGTATGCGGCGCGCATCCACGGCCAAAAAACCGCCGAATGAACCACTTGTTATCGAGTATTCCAGGGCTTTTTTCCCGGTGCTCGCGATCGTGCTGGTACTGCGCGCCTTCGCCTATGAACCGTTTCGTATTCCGTCGGGTTCGATGATGCCCTCGCTGCTGGTGGGTGATTTTATACTGGTCAACAAGTATAGCTATGGTTTTCGCTTGCCGGTCTGGCACACCCGTATCAACCGAGGCGCCCGCCCGCAGCGCGGTGACGTTGTGGTGTTTCGTTACCCCAAGGATCAGTCACAGGATTACATCAAACGCGTCGTAGGATTGCCCGGGGATCATATTAGTTACTATAATCGTCGATTATCGATTAATGGGCAGGCCCTGACGTTTGACAAGGATCGTAATTACGAGGGGCTTGGAGATCTCAATAAAATGGCGGGTGCCAGTGGCTGTGATCGCCCGGTGGCTCGCTGCGAGGTATATATCGAACAACTGGGAGATAGTCGGCATACGGTAATGATCAATCCCAGTATGACGATTGGCATCAGCGGCGAGGTTTTCGTGCCCGATGGTCATTACTTCGTGATGGGGGATAATCGCGATCACAGCAATGACAGCAGGATTTGGGGTTTCGTGCCCGAAGATAACCTGGTAGGTAAGGCGGTTATGATATGGATGCACTGGGATTGGCGCAAAGGCGGGACCGGTCTGGATGTCTCGAGGATTGGCCAGAGAATATCGAACTGAGGTAATGGTTATGAAAAGAGTAACAAAGCCGCGACATGGGCAACGAGGCTTGTCGTCTGTTGGGTGGATCCTGGTTTTCGGCATCTTCGCTCTGCTGCTGGTCACGTTTTTCAAGGTATTTCCCTGGTATTACGATAACTTCAAGGTCCAGGCCGCCCTCGAGGCGCTGCAAGCGGATACCTCGATCGATCCGAAGTCCAAACGCGAAATTTGGGATTCCCTGCAAAAGCGGCTGTATGTCGATTCTGTCAAATCGATCACCCGTGAAAACGTGAAAATGCAACGCAAGGACGGCAAAACCACGGTAACCGTGAGCTACGAGGTCCGCGATTCCTATATCGCGAACCTGTTTATCGGTGCACGCTTCGAAGAATCAGCAGTCATCGATCGGTGAATGCCGATAAGTTTCTCGCGTTAACAGGTTATCAATTCAGGCAGCAGGAGCTACTGCAGCAGGCCCTGACGCATCGCAGCTTCTCGCGCAGCAGCAACAACGAACGGCTAGAGTTCCTTGGCGACAGCGTGCTTAACCTCATCATTTCGAATCATATTTATCGGCGTTTTAGCGATGCCGACGAGGGTGACCTGAGCCGAATCCGTGCCTCGCTGGTCAAGCAATCGACGCTGGCGCAGGTCGCCCGGGAAATCAACCTGGGCGACTACATCAATCTTGGCGGAGGCGAGCTAAAGTCGGGGGGATTCAGGCGTGCGTCGATCCTGTCCGATGCGCTCGAGGCCGTTATCGGTGCGATCTACCTGGATAGTGATTACGGGCAAGCCGAAGCGGTGGTGTTACGGTTGTTCGAGCAGCAGCTCGATAACGTAAAAACCGGGGCCGGGTTAAAGGATCCGAAAACGCGTCTGCAGGAATACCTGCAGGCGCGGCAGCGGGACCTGCCGCTCTACGAGATCGAAAGCACCACGGGTAAATCGCACTCCCAGCTGTTCACCGTCAGCTGCAGAATCGAGGAGCCGGCTCTGCAGGCGCTCGGTAGTGGCACCAGCCGCAAGCAGGCGGAACAGCAGGCGGCGCAAAAATTGCTGGATGAACTCGATCTATGAATGACGGTTTCCACTGCGGATATGTAGCCCTGATCGGCAAACCCAACACCGGCAAGTCGACCCTGATGAACGCCCTGGTCGGAGAAAAGCTCAGTATCACCGCACATCGACCACAGACCACCAGGCATCAGATACTGGGTATCAAGACTGGCGAAGACTTTCAATGTGTCTTCGTCGATACCCCCGGAATTCATGACAACAACAGCAAGGCCATACATCGTTACATGAACCGGGCGGCAACCAGCATGCTGGACGACGCCGATCTGATATGTGTGTTGCTCGATATTACTCATTTCAACCAGGATGACGAGAAAGTCCTGCGGCGCATTGCGGGTTATAGCAACGTACTTATCGTGGTTAACAAGGTCGATCAGTTGAGTCGCGAGGCCTGCCTGCCGCTGATGCAGAAGATTTCACGACTGGCCCCGGAATTCGAATGCGTGCCAGTCTCGGCGCTCACCGGTGACAACCTGGACCGTCTGCAGCAGTTGATCGTCGCGCGTTTGCCCGCCGGAGTACCGCACTTCCCGGACGATCAGCTGACCGACAAGTCGATGCGCTTTATCAGCGCCGAAATTGTGCGCGAAAAACTGTTCCGCGCACTCAAGCAGGAACTGCCTTACTCGATAACGGTCAGCATCGATCACTATATCGAGGAAGCGGATATCACGCGCATATCGGCCACCATCTGGGTCGAACGCAAGTCGCAAAAGGCTATCGTTATCGGTAAAGGCGGCAGCCAGTTGAAAAAAATAGGCACACTCGCGCGCGCGGATATCGAGCGGCTGGTTGGAAACCGGGTTTATTTGCAGCTTTGGGTAAAAATCCGCGCCGATTGGGCCGATGACGAGCAGTCGCTGGCGGCCTTTGGCTATTCCGATGGAACCCCGGGTAGCTGATCAGCCGGGCTTTATTTTGCGCCGTAGAGAATGGCGCAATAGCAGCCTGATGCTCGATCTGTTTACCCGGGATTACGGCTGTATCCGGGTGATGGCGCGAGGTGCGCGTCGTAACCCGGCGAAAGCGCCTTACCAGCCTTTCGAATTGTTAAGCCTGAGTTGGAGTGGTCGGCAGGATTTGAAGACCCTAACGTCGATCGACTCGGTTGCGATGCCGATCGATGAGCACAATTACCTGGCGCTGCTTTATATCAACGAGTTGATCGGCGCCATGCTGCCGCAGCAGGAAGCCAACGTTGATATATTTGCGGACTATCTCGGGCTATTGCAGGGCGCTCGGTTCAGGATAGGCGAGGCCGAACTGCGTGGCTTCGAACTGAGTTTGATGCAGACGTTAGGGTATTTTCCGGATATATCCCTGGATGCGGACAGTGGGCTGCCGGTCCAGGTAGACGGATACTACCAGTTCGTTATCAATAATGGGTTCGTAGCCTGCCCGGAAACTGCGAAGGATGCCGTCAGCGGTAAAACGGTACTCGACTGGCAGCAAGGAGAATATCAGCACGCTGCGGTGTTACGCCTGGCGAAATCGGTGTTACGCGCAACGATCGACTTTAACTTGCATGGAAAAGCGTTAAAATCGCGCGACGTTACCCTTGAAATGATGAGACGAAAATGACTAACCCGATCACCCTGGGGGTGAACATAGACCACGTTGCAACCCTCCGCCAGGCACGCGGCACACGTTTTCCTGACCCGGTTTACGCGGCCCAGGTTGCGGAGTACTCGGGGGCAGATTCGATCACTTTTCACCTGCGCGAGGATCGTCGCCACATTCAGGAGCGGGACGCGTTGCTGCTGAAACAGGTGGTCAACACCAAGCTCAACCTGGAGATGGCGATCACCGACGAGATGCTCGCATTTGCCAGCGAGTTCCAGGCCGAAGACGTATGCCTGGTGCCGGAGAAGCGTGAGGAACTTACCACCGAGGGCGGTCTGGACGTCGTTGGGCAAATTCAGCAGGTACGTACCGCCTGCGCCAGGCTGGCGGAAGTTGGCTCGCGGGTCTCGCCCTTCATCGATGCCAGTCGTGAGCAGGTCGATGCCGTCGTCGAATGCGGAGCGCCCTGTATCGAGGTGCACACCGGGCATTATGCCGACGCCTCGGGTGACGCCCAGGCGCGCTTGCTCGAAACCATAAACGACGTCATCGCCTATGCCCACGGCAAGGGATTGCAGGTCAATGCGGGCCACGGTCTCAACCGGCATAATGTCCGGCCGATTGCCGCCAATCCCCTGGTAACCGAACTCAATATCGGACATGCCATCGTTGCCGACGCGGTGTTCCTTGGGTTGGCGCAGGCGATCAAGGATATCAAGCAGCTCATGCTGGAAGCGCGGGCCTCAGGCGCATGATCGTCGGAATTGGTGTGGATATTGCCGAAACCGCGCGCGTCGAAAAACTGGCCGCCAGGTACGGCACGCGATTCGCCCGGCGCATTTTAACCAGCGACGAACTCGCCGAGTTCGATCGTCGCGGACAATCCAGCAGCTACCTGGCAACCCGTTTTGCCGGCAAGGAAGCCACGGCGAAAGCGCTGGGCACCGGGATCGGCGAGCAGTTTGGCTTCCATTCGGTACAGATCGAGCATGACAATCGGGGTAAACCGGTGCTCAAGTTTCTCGATAGTGCGCACGATCTAATTACCAGCCTTCGAATCAAGAATGCGATGATTTCGCTATCGGATGAAAAAAATTACGCGGTGGCTATGGTCGTGCTGGAGTCCTGATCTGCACCTGCCGGAGGCTTTGCGGACGACAATTGCCAAAGCGCGTTGCTTTGGCGGAACAAAGTCTCGCGACACGTCGCAAGATATACAGGCTAGCTCGAGTTATCCTCAGGTTGCATGGCCTCGAGGTACCGTTCGACTTCCTTTTTTACCGCGTCGAGTTCGGCAATCAGGTCTGTAACAGGGTCGTCGAGCGCAACACTATTGTCATGCCCGAGGCGTTGCTGAAATGACAGCACGCGGCGCCTCAATCGCGGCAGGCTGGCATAGCAGGTGACGCCGTGCAGCTTGTGGGCAATTGCCGCGAGCTTATCCCGGTCCTGTTGCTGTAATGCGTTGTCGAGTTGCTTTTGCTGATCGGGTATATCACGCTGTATGATTTCGAATATCTGTCGCAGCAGTGACTCGTTGTCGGCCGAGAGCGCCAGCGATTTGGCATAGTCCAGCGAGCAGTCCGAAGCCGCCTGATCGTCTGTACTTCGTTGCGGGTCGGAATCGAGACGCCGTGGCTCCCTGTCCAGTATCGCACGAAACTTATCCTCGTCGATGGGCTTGCTGAGATAGTAATCGAAACCCAGTTCCAGCAGGCGGCCGGCTTCGTCGTTCAACGCGTTGGCAGTCAATGCCACCACCGGCGCCTGGTCTTCGGGATTATGCTCCCGCATCATTTGCAGCAGGCTGGCGCCGTCGATATCCGGCATCTGGATGTCCAGAATTATCAGGTCGAAGCGCTGATTTTTATAAATTTCCAGCGCCGTGGCACCATGTTCGGCCTCGGTCACATGATGACCCCAGAGACGCATTAGCTCGCTCGCCAGTTTTAAGTTCACCTGGTTATCGTCAACCAGCAAAACCTGCTTGCTGCTGGTGGGCGCGGCCACATCGACGGAATCGGCCTTCTCCGCTGGTCTGGATTTGCGGTTAACCATATCCGCGATGGATTGGCTGGTGTTGATAATGGAAACGAATTCGACGCCCGGCCTGTCGAAAAGGGATTCGACGCCACGATCGTAGTCCATCAGGATGATTCGCGTCGTCTGGGTCATATCCAGGTTAAGCAGCTGCTCCAGATCGACTTCCAGGTGGCGCAGATCGAACACCAGCAGGTCGACGTACGACAGGTTTCGCTGGATGCATTCCACCACGGGATCGATACCCTGATCGCTATCTACCAGGCTGCATTCGGTGTTGATACCGGCGCGATCGAACAGCGTGCGGGTTTCCATCAGGCAAAGCTTCTCTGCGCCAAAAATTAATGCCTTGATATGCCCAACACCGGCATCAGGCCCAGAATCTTTTCGATTCGAGCGCTTGAAAGGCAGCCGAAGCAAGAATTTCGAGCCTTTTCCAGGCTCGGAATACATGCTGATATCACCACCCATCAGGGTTGCCAGGTTCTTACTGATCACGAGGCCGAGCCCGGTACCCGGGAAGCGACGTGTATCCGAACTCTCGACCTGGGTAAAGGCCTGGAACAGGTACTGCTGATCTTCATCCGAAATGCCAATGCCGCTGTCTTCGACCAGGATCTCGATATCGACTTCGCCGTGATGTTCATCGGCCAGGACGACCTTGATCAAAACATGGCCCCGATCGGTAAACTTGATCGCGTTACCGATTAGATTGAGCAAGATCTGTTTCAATCGCAGTTTGTCGCCTACCAGCCAGCGTGGCGTGTCGCTGTAAATGACGAGGTTCAGGTCGATGCTTTTTGTCAACACATTGATGAACAGGATATCGCGGGTTTGCTCGATAACTTCGTAAAGGTCGAATTCTTCATCGACAATATGCAGCTTGCCCGACTCCATCTTGGAGAAATCGAGGATCTCGTTAACGATACTGGTCAGGTCAGCGGTCGACTTCAGAATGATATCGACGTAGCGCTGTTGTAAATGATCCAGCTGCGACTGGTTGAGTAAGCTGACGAAACCCTTTATGCCGTTGATCGGCGTGCGGATTTCATGACTCATATTGGCCAGGAACTCGGATTTACTGCGATTCGCATTCAACGCCCGATCGCGGGCAAAGCCGAGTTCCCGGTTTTTCGATTCCAGCTCGGTAATCGCCTCGTTCAATTGCCGGGTTGCCTGCTGGATGCGCTGGTTGAGGTGCCGACGATTGGTCAGCAGGGCCTGGGTCATGCGGTTAAAACCCTTTTGCACCGCCCCGATTTCATTGGCTTCGGTGGGCTCGATGATTCTGCCGAGCTGACCGGTCTCGACATTCTTTAGCTGCTCCATCAGGCCGAATATCGGCTGGGTAATGCGGCGGCTTATCACTATGGTCACCATGATTGCCATGACCAGGATCGAGATAAAAAACAGTATCGAATTGAGAATTATATCGCGGGTGGACTGCTCGAGTTGCCGATGTGATAAGTACAAATGCACCCAGCCGAGACTGCTGGTCGCCTGTTTATCGTCAAGGTCGGGTGAAAATACATCCGATTGCTCGATACTCTGGGACAGGATCGGCTGCCGGTAATAAGAGTAATCGGTTGCCGACATCTTGGCAAACGCGTCGCCGACGGACTCGGCGATCAACTGCCCCTGGTGGTCGTAAATCGATGCCCGCACGATTTCGTTGCTGCCGACGGACTGGTCCAGCAGGTACTGGATCTGGCTATCGTTACCGGTAAACAGGTTGAATTCGGAAGCGCCGGCTATTTGCCGGGCGATGATTTGACCTTTGCTCCGCAGTAGCTTACTGGCCTGTTCGATACTGTTATCGATATGCGTGTAGGTAAAGAATAAATCGATCAGGAACACCGGAATCAGCGTGATCAGCAATAGCTGGTACTTTATGCCCAGGCGCTTCATCGTTGTAACCTGTCCAGTGCAGACCGCAGCTCGCGCTCGCTCGGAAGCTCGATGCCGAGGGCAGCGGCAATACGTGGGTTGGTGCGAATCGAGTAGTATCGGGCAAACTCGAAACCCCTGGTCTGCTGCCCGGGAGTTTGCAGTTGCCGGTTGATCAGCGTCGCCAGGTGCCGGCCGATATCGACTGGCGAAGAGTAAATCGATGCCAGTGCACCGGATTTGACGTGCGCCGGCGAATAGCTGATTACCGGTTTGCGATTGCGGTAGCCAGCCAGTAACACGCCCTTGAGCGTATCCCGGTTATAAACCGACTGGCTTGGCAGCATCAGTAGCGCGTCGTTTAGCATCAGCAACCGGCGCAATACGGGCAGCAGTTTGTTACGCGGATCGATCTGGTACTGGTTCAGACTGAAATCCAGAATCCGCAGTAAATCGGATTGTCCCTGGTCGAGAACGATTGCCTGCTCGGTGATGATGCCCACCGAATCCACCGCTAGCATTAAGCTGCAAAATGCGAGATAGCGTTGCAGGGGTTGATCGAGCAGCACCGCGACCTGGTTTTCGAGATTCAGGTTGCGGGACTGTTCCTCGGTAAGGTAGGCATTGAATGCGCTGATTCCGCCATCGAGCCGGCCGACTGCCTCGGCAGCCGTCTGCCCGAGTGCAACGTAAATCTGCTGCTCGTCCCCGGTTTCGACAACAGCGTCCAGATCCTGCGGCATCACGACCTTGAATTCTGTCGACCGGTCTACCTGCTTGATCAGGGTTTCTACACTCTGGTTGAAATAGTTATTGTCGCTGCTCTTGACAATGATGATCTGGCTGAGGACCTGCTGCGCCGAGGCCTGGCTCGACGCGAGCATAATCAGGCTGCACAAGATTCCGATACACCAGCTGTTAGTCGCGCGTCCATTCCGCGACAGGCAAACTCTGGTCATTGATCGCAAAGAACCTTCTCCGTGGTTCAGAAATCGCTTATCTGCAATTCCCTGTTAAAGTAAAATGACAGGTTTTGGAACTCCATCCCTGACAGGGTTGTAATGATTTATGTTGTTACAGGATTATATCGGAAATACTCCACTGGTGACATTGCAGCGTCTGAGTGCGGGCGTCGATAACCGCATTTCGGTGAAACTGGAGGGTAATAATCCGGCCGGCTCGGTCAAGGATCGCGCGGCTTACAGCATGATCAAACATGCCGAGGCCAGGGGAGAGATCAAACCCGGCGATGCGCTGGTGGAGGCCACCAGTGGCAACACCGGCATCGCGTTGGCCATGGTGGCCGCAATGCGCGGTTTCCATATGACGTTGATTATGCCGGATAATATGAGCCACGAGCGGCTCGCGACCATGCGTGCCTTCGGCGCCGAAATTATTCTGGTCAGCCAGGAAGAGGGCATGATCAGGGCGCGTGATATCGCCGAAGAGATGAACGCATCGGGCAGGGCGAAGATGCTCGACCAGTTCGCCAATCCCGACAACCCGCTAGCGCATTACGAAACCACGGGCCCGGAAATCTGGCGCCAGACTGATCATCAGATCACTCACTTTGTCAGCTCGATGGGTACCACCGGCACCATCATGGGTTGTTCGCGCTACTTCAAGGAAGTGAATCCGGATATTCGAATCGTCGGCGTGCAACCTACCGAAGGCTCCGCTATTCCCGGCATACGTCGGTGGCCGCCGGAGTATGTGCCACGTATTTATCGGCCCGAGGCGGTTGACCAGATTATCGAGGTATCTCGCGAGGAAGCCGAGGTCTATACCCGTGAACTGGCGGCGAAAGAGGGTATTTTCTGCGGTATTTCGTCGGGCGGTGCGCTTTGTGCTAGCCTCAGGCTGGCGCAAACGGTATCCAGTTCCCATATCGTGAGCATCGTTTGCGATCGCGGCGACCGCTACCTGTCGACCGGGGTTTTCAAGCATTGCTGATACGGAACAATCCATGAACGTTTTTGTATTTGATATCGAGACCATACCCGACATCGATGGTTGTCGTCGTCTTTACGACTTGCACGGCCTGTCGGACGACGACGTCGCGCGTGCCGTGTTCCAGATGCGACGGCAGCGGGTCGGTAACGATTTCTTGCGCCATCACCTGCATCGAATCGTCGCTATTTCGGCGGTGCTGCGGACGCGCGACCAGGTCAAGGTATGGTCGCTGGGAACGGCCGATTCCGACGAGCAGGATTTGCTGCAGCGATTTTTCAGCGGTATCGAACGCTACACACCGCGGCTGGTGTCGTGGAACGGGGGCGGTTTCGATCTGCCGGTAATCCATTACCGTAGCCTGTTGTATCCGATCGTTGCCGCACATTACTGGGAGACCGGGCAAAATGATACCAGCTTTCGTTACAATAATTACCTGAGCCGCTACCACGAGCGCCACACCGACCTGATGGAGGTACTGGCCGGGTTTCAGCCGCGCGCCAACGCTCCGCTGGATGAAATTGCGAGCCTGTGCGGTTTTCCGGGAAAAATGGGCATGAGCGGCGCCAGGGTATGGGACGCTTACCAGCAGGGCCAGATACAGGCGATTCGCGACTATTGTGAAACCGATGTGCTAAATACCTACCTGGTATATCTCAACTACGAGCGTAATCGAGGCAATCTCGACCAGGCGCGCTACCGTGCCGAGTGTGAGCTGTTGCGCGGCGAACTGAAGGCCTCGGAATTGCAGCACCTGCTCGACTTCGAATCCGCCTGGCTCGATGCTTGATTCGTCCTGCAGTCCGGCGTTCGTCTGGAGGCCATTGAAACATGGCGGCTAGGCGCCGGCGTCGCAGTCGACGGCCCGAGCCGCGCGAAGTGACGATCGACTCCATGTCGCACGAGGGCCGTGGCATCGCGCACGTCAACGGCAAGACGGTATTTGTATTCGGCGCCCTCGAAGGGGAAAAGGTGCTGATGCAGGTGTTGAAGAGCAGTCGTAAGTTCGATCAGGCAACTACCCTCGAGGTCATCGAGGCGTCGGCGCAGCGTATCGAAGCGCGCTGCGCGGCCTTCCAGGTTTGCGGCGGTTGCAGCCTGCAGCACCTGGCGAACGAAGACCAGATTGCGCTGAAGCAACAGGCACTGCTCGATATGATGGCGCATGCGGGTGTCAGCATCAGCGAGGTAATACCGGCGTTACGCGGCAGTGACTGGGGCTATCGTAGAAAGGCCCGGCTGGGCGTCAAGTATGTCGCGAAAAAAGGGCGCGTGCTGGTCGGATTCCGAGAGCGCAACACGCCCTACATCGCCGACATGCAGCGCTGCGAGGTGCTGATTCCGGAGGTTGGTCACAAACTCGATCGTCTGTCCGAACTGATCGGGCATCTCGAGGCCCGAGCGCAGATCCCGCAAATTGAGGTGGCCGCCGACGAGCAGCAGGTGCAACTGGTTTTCCGGCATTTGCAGCCGCTTTCCGAGCATGATTTGCGGCTATTGTCGGAGTTTGGCGAGGCCCAGGGATTTTATATCCAGCTGCAGCCCGCTGGGCCCGCCAGCGTGCATAATCTTTACCCGGAACAGCAGTCGCTGGCGTTCGACCCGCTGGGCGATGACAGCCTGAGTATCGGATTCGGCGCGCTCGACTTTGTTCAGGTCAATACGCAGATCAATCAGCAGATGGTCAGGCAGGCGCTCGATTTTCTCGATCTGCAGCCGCGGGACAGGGTGCTGGACCTGTTTTGCGGGCTTGGTAACTTTACCCTGCCGATGGCGCGACAATGCGCGCAGGTTACCGGGATCGAGGTCGACGCCGCGATGGTTACCCGCGCCCGTGAATCCGCGCTGGCGAACGATATCCACAACACCGTCTATCATGACGTGGATTTAACCAACCCGGAACCGGGGTATGGCTGGATGCAGCAACCGTACGACAAAATCCTGGTCGATCCACCGCGTTCCGGGGCGCAGGAAATAGCGCAGTTGATCGGCCGGTTCAACGCGCGCCGAATCGTCTACGTATCATGTCAGCCTTCCAGCCTGGTGCGCGATGCTGTTATTATCTGCGGCCAGGGCTACCAGATGACCCATCTCGGCATCATGGATATGTTCCCGCAAACCGCGCATGTCGAATCGATGGCGGTTTTCGAGCAGAAATCGGGAGGAGCAGGGTGAAAATAGTTAGCGCAATAGTCAAGCCGTTTAAACTGGATGACGTTCGCAGCGCGTTATCGGACATCGGTATCGCCGGCCTGACGGTATACGAGGTCAAGGGTTTCGGGCGTCAAAAAGGTCACACCGAACTATACCGGGGCGCCGAATACGTGGTTGACTACATTCCCAAAGTCAAGCTCGAGGTCGCGGTCGAAGACGACCTGGTCGATCAGGTGGTCGATGCAATCGTCGAGTCGGCCAGGACCGGTAAAATAGGTGACGGCAAGATTTTCGTGACCAACCTGGAGGGCGTCGTCAGAATCCGAACCGGAGAATCAGGATCTTCCGCTTTGTAATCAACTCAAAATTTTATTAATCTTGTAACTTTCAGGCTATTTGTGTAATCGGAAATACATAAAGCAGGTGTGAAAGATGAGTGCGAATTTAGAATTTAATGGCCAGATTGCCGCTCATAAATCGTTTAAAAACAAGCCAGATAGCGGTTTTGCTCGTAATCCAGGGTTTTTCGCCGGTGATCAGGGTGATTTTTCGGTAACGCAGACCAGGGTTACCGAGCTGGACCGCTGGATCGCGAAAAAAATGATGGATGTGGTGGGAAATCCGCCGATCGAACTGCGCCTGTGGGACGGCAGTCCGGTTACGCCGCCGATCGATAACCCGGTTGCGACGCTGCAATACAACAATCGCGGCGCGATGTTAAAAACCATCATCAATCCCGAGCTTTACTTTGGGGATCTGTATTCCAGCGGACAGGCTTCCTTTCGCGGTGACCTGGTCCGCTTTTCAGAAATAATATATTCCAATCTCGAGGAGAGCGGTCGCGGCGGCTGGCTGCGACACCTGGTGCTGTGGCTGGGGCATCGGCGTATCGCTAATTCCCACGACAAGGCGAAGGACAATATCTACCATCATTACGATATTGGTAACGAATTTTACCGGTTATGGCTGGATAACGAGGCAATGCAGTATACCTGCGCCTATTTTCCCGAAGCCGATATGACGCTGGAGCAGGCGCAGGTCGCCAAACTGCACCATGTCTGCCGCAAGTTACGCCTGAAACCGGGGGACAGCGTGGTCGAAGCAGGTTGCGGCTGGGGCGGTCTCGCGCTGTTCATGGCCAAACATTACGGCGTGAAAGTCAGGGCCTATAACATTTCCAAGGAGCAGGTCGCGCACGCTCATTGTCGCGCCGAAGCCGAGGGGCTGGCCGGGCAGGTCGAGTACGTACTCGACGATTACCGCAATATCAGCGGCCAGTACGATGCCTTCGTTTCGGTCGGAATGCTCGAACACGTGGGCAAGAACGATTTTCCCACCCTCGGCGAGGTGATCGATCGCTGTCTCAAACCAGACGGGCGCGGTTTAATCCACTCTATCGGGCGCAACCGGCCGGCGCCGATGAACGCCTGGATCGAACGCCGCATATTTCCGGGCGCTTATCCCCCGAGCATCAGCGAAATGATGCAGATCTTCGAACCCAGCGGCCTGTCGGTGCTCGATATCGAAAACCTGCGCCTGCATTATGCGAAGACCCTGGAACACTGGCTCGAGCGTTACCAGGCAAACGAGGACGAGGTGCAGGCGATGATGGACCGGGAATTCGTCAGGGCCTGGCGGTTGTACCTTGCCGGTTCGATAGCGGCGTTTAGAGTCGGCGAACTGCAGCTGTTCCAGGTTGTGTTTTCGAGAAAACGAAACAACGAGCTACCCTGGTCCCGCCATCACCTTTACCGGGACCAGGGCGATGAGAAGACCTCCAGGCCGGAACTGGTCGACGCCTGATTCGATGCCCCGGCAGGGTCGTGCCGGCGCAAGCGGGACATCGTGCATCCGCGTGCAATGACAATCCAGCGCGCCGAAGCGCTGGATCTGCGTCTTATTTTTTGAGCACACACTTCTGGTAGAGGTTTTTCAGGCGTTGTCCGGGGTCATACTTTTGCTTTAGCGCGAAGTACTGCTCGCCATCGTACAGCTGCCAGAAAGTGTCCTCGTCGTAATACGAGTCGGAATAGAGCGATTTAACGCCACCGAGCTCGCGCACCTTGTTTTCGACCTTGCGATTGAAGTATCCCGCCTCGTGTTTGGCGGGATTGGGTACGATATCCCAGAAACCGAAGTTGATAAATAAACCGGCGCCGTGTAATGGATAAAGCGGAAAACGTTGGTTAACGTCGTGGCCACCAATCGGGCACATCCAGACTGGCAGGATCCCGATTTCGTCGAGGAAAAAGCGCAGGAATTCGGCCGCATTTTCGATCGGAATGTCTACATCCTGCACCACCCCCTCCGGATGCCGATCGAGCAGCTTGTTGATGGCGGCCGTCAGGCCGACCCGATTGTTCCAGCGCATGACCTTTTGATAGGAAATCGAGTTCAGCCTGCGCCGCCCGAGCAGCAACCGCATCGGCAGGTTTTGTACGAAAACGTTTTTAGAGCACCAGAACCAGTCGGTATCCCAGCGCCAGATGTAGTCACGCACACTGAGGAAGTCCTGCTCGCGCTCGCGGATCGAGCGAAAGTACATCTTGAGCCAGGTGTAATCGCTGGTGTAGGGGGCGTCGTCGACGCAGCGGCCGAACGTCAGGTACATCTCGTTTGCGCTGAAAATCGAGCCGTCGATAAAATCGGCGTCACCCCGGCAGGCCTCGCCGACCGCGGCGAAATACTCGTCAGCGGAACCGTATCGGACATGACGCAATTCGACGCAAGGTTTTACCGGCATGGTGCTGGCGGTGAGCTTGAGGATATAGCCCAGCGTGCCGTAAGAATTAGGAATGCCATAGAACAGGTCGGCGTGTTCATTATCCGGGCTGCAGGTAACCACCTCGCCGTCGGCTAGCAGTACCTCCATACTTTGTACCGACTCGTGCGGCAGGCCGTGACGAAACGAACTCGATTCGATGCCGATGCCGGATACCGCGCCGCCGATGGTAATGGATTTCAGCTGCGGCACGACCAGGGGCATACAGTCGTATTCGAGACAGGCGTCGGTCAACGCCGCGTAGGTCGTCATGCCCTCGACCTCTACCCGCTGGTTTTCACTATCGACCTCGAGCACGTGGTCGAGCGAGCTCACGTCGAGCTTGCTGCCGGTGGTCTGCTCGCGCGTTCGGAACAGGTTGGAGGTGGTTTTTGCGAGGCGAACGCCACTCGGGTTGGACCGCAGCTGCTGACTCAGTGTTCTTTTTTTCTGCTCGTAGGCTAATTGCGTCATAAAAAGATATCCGCGGTTCGAGTACTAACCCGCTAACAACAGAGTGTTAGCAACGGTACCGTTCGCCGCTGCCCTAAAGCCCGTGGCCTGCCCCGGTGAACGGCGAAGCCCTGCATTTTGACATATACTCGGCGCTACTGCCATATCCCCGGGCTTCATAAAAATTCAATATAATCAGCATCTTATCAATCTGCTGGACTAATGGTTGGCTAACGAACGGTAAGCGGTCTGGGCCACCCGCGGATGACTCGATGATAACGAAGTCTGGCTCGAGGCGCCGGGTCGGTCAGCTTTAGAACCCGGTCAGTAGATAGATGAACGTAACGGTAGCAAGCGCGACCAGCAGGGTACGTATCCCGCTGCGTAACCAGGAGACGCCGGATATCTGGCCCAGAAACACGCCAAGCAGAAAAATAAGTAGTAACGCCACGATAACCGCCAGGTATAGCGGGGAAAGCGCTAACTGGAAACCCGCGTTGGCGAGGAACAGCGGGGTCAGGATCAATAGCGACATAATCAACGGCGCGCATCCGTTGACCAGGGCAATGAGTATCGGCACCTCGCGTGCCGCTTCGCCGTGCGCACTGTCGTGCAGATCCTCGATCATTGCTTCTTCGAGCTTCAGCAGTGCGCGCTTTCGTTCCGCTGACTCGCTGACATAAGCGCTGCTGATTCCGCTCATTCCCAGCGCAATCGCGGCTCCCAGGCACACGTTGACGATGACCGATAAATCTGTAGTTTCGCTGATCAGGAATCCAATGATCAGGCCCAGCATGGTCAGGGCCCCGTCGAAACCGTTTACCACGAAATAGCGTCGGGCAATGTCGTGAGTTCGCGTGATGCGCAGTAGAAAGGAAGTTTGATCCAGCAGATTCATGAACCCGAGATCAGTTTAGGATTCACTGTGAACTTCGACTTCATCGATACTATGCAGCGACCCACCCAGATCGTTGATTCTGGCCAGCAGAGTCGCGGAATCAATCGCGTTTCCTTCAACCGTGATCTGCAGTGTTTCGGTCTTCTCGTCTACCTCAAGTACCGTCAAATGCACCCGATAGTCATTTCCCGCGCTGGCGATCGCTTCACAAAACTCGAGTGCATTTGGCTGGTGTGGCTTGAGCACATCCAGTACAAGCTTTTTAACAAAAACCATAGCCCTTGCTCCCTTATTTCTGGCCGGAGCTAATCATATCTTGTCGCAGATTGACACAGCCAGTTTAGTGAGGAAATCTTTTCCCTTATCGTCCTGCTATATTCTCGCCGATGATATTGGATTTGCGAAGTCAAAATATTGAACATGCGGATGCGGTGTGAAATGAAAGCCGTATCCCCGCAATTGATAGATAATCGTCTCGAACGACGTTGCGGGAGGTCGAGGCTCGTTCTCATGGCTCGGTCACGGATAATGATTCCGGCCAATTCGTAGTTCCGGAGTAAAAAAATGGTGTCCCCGGCAGGGCTCGAACCTGCAACCTACGCCTTAGGAGGGCGTCGCGCTATCCAGTTGTGCCACGGGGACAATATATATAAATCAATCAGTTACGTTCATCCGTAGTTTCTTGT
>JAACFA010000191.1 GCA_009937625.1 Gammaproteobacteria bacterium
CGGCAATCCTTCAGAAATACCTGCGCGGTATCGGACGCGCGCTGTCCCATTTTCTGCTCCACACCGCCGACCTGGTAACCCGGGTTACTGGTGGGAACGACGAAGGCGCTGATGCCCTTCTTGCCCGCCGCGGGATCGGATACCGCGAAAACGATCGCGACATCGGCATTCTTGCCCGAGGTAATAAAGGCCTTGCTGCCGTTCAGCACGTAATCGTCGCCGTCTCGCCGCGCGCGCGTCTCGAGCGCGGCGGCGTCGGAACCGGCCTGCGGTTCGGTCAGGCAGAAGCAACCCAGCATCTCGCCCGCGGCCAGCGGCCTCAAATAGGTTTGTTTAAGGTAGTCGCTGCCGGACCCGAGTAGCGAACCGCAGACTACCGAATTGTTGACGCTGAGCACCGTCGAGCAGGAGCCGTCGCCGGCAGCGACCTCTTCCAGCGCCAGCGCGAACGACAGGTAATCCGCGCCGCTGCCGCCCCATTCCTCGGGAATAATCATGCCGTAGAGCCCGAGCCCGGCCATTTCGCGTAACTGCTCGGCCGGAAAACGGCCTTCGCGATCCCAGTCGGCCGCGAACGGCAGCACGCGCTGCTGCACGTAGTCGCGCACGCTGTCGCGAATCAGGCGCTGTTCTTCGTTGAGGTTCATCGGCCAGGTATCAAACCAGCTCGACCGCCACCGCGGTCGCTTCACCGCCGCCGATGCAGAGCCCGGCGACGCCCTTCTTCAGGCCCTGGCGCTGCAGTGCCGAAATCAACGTAACGATGATACGCGCACCGGACGCGCCGATCGGATGGCCGAGCGCACAGGCGCCGCCATTGACGTTGACTTTCGCGTGATCGAGCCCGAGATCGGTCATCGCCGCCATCGTCACCACCGCGAATGCCTCGTTGATCTCGTACAGATCGACCTCGTCGCTGGACCAGTTGGCCGCTTCGAGCACCTTTTTTAACGCACCCACCGGGGCGGTGGTGAACCACGCGGGCTCGTGCGCGTGGGTGGCATGCGCGCGGATTGCGGCCAACGGCTTCACGCCGCGTCTGCCGGCTTCGGACTCGCTCATCAATACCAGCGCCGCGCTGCCGTCGGAAATCGAACTCGAATTGGCCGCGGTCACGGTGCCGTCCTGGCGAAACGCCGGACGCAAGCCGGGGATTTTTTCAAGGTTGGCGTTGAATGGCTGCTCGTCGGTATCGACCGTGACTTCGCCCTTGCGCGTCTTGAGCACGACCGGCGCGATTTCATCGGCGAAGGCGCCGCTTTCGATCGCAGCCTGGGCGCGCTTCAGCGAAGTGATGGCAAACTCGTCCTGCTGCTCGCGGGTAAAGCCGTACTTGTCGGCGGTGGCCTCGGCGAACACGCCCATCAGCTTGCCCTTGTCGTAGGCGTCCTCGAGCCCGTCGAGAAACATGTGATCGTAGACCTGGCCATGGCCCATGCGGAAACCGGCGCGCGCCTTCGTCAGCAGGTAGGGAGCATTGGTCATGCTTTCGAGGCCGCCCGCCACCATGACCCGGTTGTTACCGGCTCGTAGCATATCGTGGGCGAACATCGTGGCTTTCATGCCCGAGCCGCACATCTTGTTGATCGTGGTGCACCCGGTGGCGAGCGGCAATCCGGCGCCCAAGCTCGCCTGGCGCGCCGGCGCCTGGCCCTGGCCGGCCGGCAGCACGCAACCCATGATGACTTCATCGACGTCGTCGCCCTGCAACTGGCTGCGTTCGACCGCGGCCCGGATCGCGGTGGCGCCGAGCTGCGCCGCGCTGGCATCGGACAATACGCCCTGGAAGCCACCCATCGGGGTGCGGGCGATACCGGTAATGACGATATTTTCACTCATGATTGTTACCCTAGGAAGTCTCGTTAAACAGTTCCCGCCCGATCAGCATGCGGCGGATTTCGGAAGTGCCGGCTCCGATTTCGTAGAGCTTGGCATCGCGTAACAGGCGGCCCACCGGGAAATCGTTGGTGTAGCCGTTGCCGCCCAGCGCCTGGATCGCCTCGAGCGCCATCCAGGTCGCCTTTTCGGCGGCATAAAGAATCGCCCCGGCGGCGTCCTTGCGCGTGGTTTCGCCACGGTCGCAGGCCTTGCCGACGGCATAGACATAGGCCCGGGTCGCGTTCATCGTGGTGTACATGTCGGCGATCTTGCCCTGCATCAGTTCGAATTCGCCGATCGGCTGGCCGAACTGCCTGCGTTCATGGATATAGGGCAGGACCGCATCCATGCAGGCCAGCATGATGCCGGTGGGCCCGGCCGACAGTACCGCGCGTTCGAAATCGAGTCCGCTCATCAGGACCGCGGCGCCGCGGTTGAGTTCGCCCAACAGGTTTTCCGCCGGCACCTCGACGTCCTGGAACACCAGCTCGCCGGTGTTGGAACCGCGCATGCCGAGCTTGTCGAGCTTTTGCGCGGTGGTGAATCCGAACTCCCGCTCCACCAGGAAGGCGCTGATGCCGCGCGACCCTGCCGCCGGGTCGGTCTTGGCGTAAACCACGATCAGGTCTGCATCGGGGCCGTTGGTAATCCACATCTTGGTGCCGTTCAGGAGATAGCCCGCCGAGGTCTTTTCGGCCTTCATCTGCATGCTGACCACGTCCGAGCCGGCGCCGGGTTCGGACATCGCCAGCGCGCCGATATGCTCGCCGCTGACCAGTTTAGGCAGGTATTTCTGCTTCTGCTGTTCGTTGCCGTTGCGGTTGATCTGGTTGACGCACAGGTTCGAATGCGCGCCGTAACTCAGGCCGACCGAGGCCGAGGCGCGGCTGATTTCCTCCATCGCGACGATATGCGCGAGGTATCCCATGGCGCTGCCGCCGTAGCTTTCCGGCACGGTAATGCCAAGCAGGCCCATGTCGCCGAGTTTCGGCCACAGCTGGTTGGGAAATTCGTTGCTGCGATCGATTTCAGCCGCCAGCGGCGCGATCTCGGCCTGCGCAAAATCCTGCACCGCGTCGCGCAGCATGTCGACGGTTTCACCGAGGTCGAAGTTCAGGGACGGGATATGTATCATCAGGTTTCTCCCGGTTTTAACCGTGGCTCAGCTTGCGTTGGCTGGAACGAATTTCCTGCAGTGCCGCCTCGGCATTGGTGGCAAGACGCTCCAGGTCAGCCAGCGCATTATCGATATCCCTTTTCTGCGCGTGCAACACGTCGCGCCGTTGGGATAATTTTTCCAGCATCAGCTCGAGCTGGGCCTCCTCGCCATGGCTCGAATCATAGAGATCGAAAGATTCCCGGATTTCGGATAGCGACCAGCCGAGTCGCTTGCCACGCAGAATCAGCCGCAGCCGCACGCGATCGCGTTCGCGGTAGATCCGGCGCGTGCCTTCGCGCAGCGGGTTCAGCAGGCCTTCTTCCTCGTACAGCCGCAACGCACGCGAGGTGACGTCGAATTCCTCGGCCAGCTGTCCGATGCTGTAGGTCTGGTTGCCGGTTTCGGTTTGATCCATTCGATTCTCGCCAGGTTTATTGCGGATAGACCGCCATCAGGGTGCCATGCATGGTTGCGACCAGCTTGTCGGCGCCATCGCGGCTGGCGTAGAGTTCGGATTCGGCAACATAAACGCTGCGTCCGGGCTTGCGCACCTTACCGACGGCGCGAAACAGGTCACCGGCGGCTGGCGCCAGCAGGTTAATCTTGAATTCGATCGTCAGCACCCTGGCCTCGGCCGGCATCAACGAAAAAGCGGCGTAGCCGCAGGCGCTGTCCATGATGGTCGAGGATATGCCGGCATGAATAAAGCCGTCCTGCTGGGTCAACTCGGGCCGGTAGGGCAACTCGATCACGACCCGACCCGGTTCGACCTCGGCCAACGCCGCGCCGATGGTCGTCATCACCGCCTGCTCGTCGAAACTGCGGCTTACGCGGGACTTGAAATGCGGATCTTTGGGCTCGAACTGGCTGCTCATGCTGGTATGGGTCGGGTTTTCCTAAAAAGCGACAATTCTGATTAGTTGATTGAGGAGTTGACGTTAACGTAAACGTAAGGTAGTTTAACGCGCCGCAGATTGCAAACAAAAAATCATCCCGTTGAGGCCCTGAATAATGAGTTCCGCCCCGGAAAAAGTGGTTAGCATCCCTTCGAGCTCGAAAAATCCGCTCAAAGTCCGCTTCGTGACCGCCGCGAGCCTGTTCGACGGCCACGATGCCGCGATCAATATCATGCGCCGAATCCTGCAATCCTCCGGCGCCGAAGTGATTCACCTGGGGCATAACCGCTCGGTGGCCGAGATCGTCGACGCGGCGATCCAGGAAGATGCGCACGCGATCGCGCTTAGCTCCTACCAGGGCGGGCACGTGGAATACCTCAAATACATGGTCGACATGCTGAGGGACAGGAAGCGACCCGATATGCGTGTCTTCGCCGGCGGCGGCGGGGTTATCGTGCCGGCCGAGATCCGCGAGCTGGAAGCTTACGGCGTAACCCGCATTTACTCGCCCGAAGACGGCCAGGCCATGGGCCTGCAGGGCCTGATCGAGGATATGCTGGAGCGTTGCCGCTACGACCCCGGCGAGCAGGCGCCGACCTCGCTCGAGCCTCTGGCCGAACATGATACCAGCGCGCTCGCCAGCCTGATTACCGCGCTCGAAAACGACGCGGTGGCAGAATCGCTGCTGACGCAAATCCGGCAACAGGCGGGAACCCGACCGGTGCCCGTACTTGGTATCACCGGCACTGGTGGATCTGGCAAATCGTCGTTAACCGACGAAATCATCCGTCGGTTTCGCCTCGACCACGCCGATCGGCTCCGCATAGCGATCGTTGCGGTCGATCCGACGCGGCGCAGAACCGGCGGATCGCTGCTCGGCGATCGCATTCGCATGAACGCGATCAATCATTCCAATATCTACATGCGTTCGATCGCGACGCGCGACTCGGTCGGGGAAATCCCGGACGTCATCGGCGACGTGATCGCCGCCTGCAAGCTGTGCCAGTTCGATCTCGTCATTGTCGAAACCCCCGGCATCGGACAGGGCGACGCCGCCATCGTGCCGCTGGTCGACGCCTCGCTCTACGTCATGACGCCCGAATTCGGCGCCCAGAGCCAGCTCGAGAAAATCGACATGCTCGACTTCGCCGACGTAGTTGCGATCAACAAGTTCGATCGCAAGGGCGCCGACGACGCCTACCGCGATGTCTGCAAACAGGTCCAGCGCAACCATGAAGCCTTTGCGCAGCCGATCGAGGCAATGCCGGTTTACGGCACGATTGCGTCGCGTTTCAACGACGATGGCACCACCGCGCTGTACCAGGAAATCCTCGGCAAGCTGGCCGAACTCGGGCTGGCCATCGACGCTACGCATTTACCCCGGGTCGAGACCCGCAAATCCACCGCGCGTACCGTCATCGTCCCCTCCGACCGGGTGCGTTACCTGGCAGAGATTGCCACCACGGTGCGCGACTACCACGCCTACAGCCGCCAGCAGGTTGCGATCGCACGCGAACGCCAGCAGTTGATCGAGGCCAGGCGCATGCTGGGCGAGAGCAAGCCCGGTAATGCCACGGACGATCTCGATGCCCTGGTCGACGAACGTGAGCAGGCACTCGAC
>JAACFA010000192.1 GCA_009937625.1 Gammaproteobacteria bacterium
AGAGCATCACCCGCCAGTTTGTCGAGGCGGGAGTCTGGGTGCGACCGTTCGGTCGCCTGGTTTACCTGATGCCGGCCTACGTGATTACCGATGATGAGCTGTCGCGGCTTTGTCGAGCGCTGGTAGAAGTGATAGCTCGCCAGGCCGATTAAGATTTTTGCCTTGCGGTCGATAAACCAGTCAGAGGTTGCAATGAAAAAATCTATCGTATTGACATTACTGTTATCGAGCCAGTTGCTGAGTGGCTGCGTCGATCCGGCGATGGTTGTGGGACAGCCGGGCACTAGCCTGTCCAGTGATGCGGTCCGGATCTACCATATCGATCGCCCGACCTGTAATTTTCAGACAATTGCACATATACGGTTCACGGGTGGTTACTTTACGATGAATTCGATGCTTCACAACATGCGCCAGGACGCGGCCGAAGTGGGGGCCAACGGGCTCTACGTGTTGCATACGCAGCAACTGCCTAACAGGGAGTTGCTCGGGACGGCTAAAGCAATCCGTCACCTGCCGGCCTAGTCAGGGCGAGATCTAGTCTTCGTTCTCGTCTTCGTCCTGCTGTTCCTCTTCGGGGACGTCTTTCAGAATCTTATCTTTTTCCTCAGGGGTTAATATTAGAACGAAATGTGAGCTTTCAGCCTCGGTCGGATTATAGTTCAGTTCAGGCGCTTTTGTAGCAAGTTTGGGCACAGGCTAAATATTAGGCCGAATGATCAACTCCACTGGCTGTGCCGGTGTTACAATCGGATACCACGAATTTGTTCGACGCGTTGCAATGACAACCAGGAAAATCACTCTGAGCGATAGCATGGGCACGGTTGAAGTACCGGCCGATGCGCTTTACCAGGCACAAACCCAACGTGCGCTGGATAACTTCAAAATTAGTTCGTTACGCCTGCCGGCGGGCATGATACGAGCCCTGGCGCTGATCAAACAGGCCGCCTGCGAAGTGAATGTCGAGCTGGGTAAACTCGATGCGGAGCGCGGCGCTAAGATCGCTGCGGCCGCGGCGAGTATTGCAGCGGGCGCGCATGCGGATCAATTCCCGGTCGATGTCTTTCAAACCGGCTCCGGCACCAGTAGCAACATGAACATTAACGAGGTTATCGCAACGCTCGCTTCCAGCGAGGAACTGGCGGTAGATCCGAACGATCATGTCAATATGGGGCAGAGCTCCAACGATGTCTTCCCCACGGCCATCCATGTCGCCGCCGGCCTCGGTATCCACGAGCAGTTGTTGCCGGCCATGCAAGAGCTGGAATCCGCACTGGCGAGGCGCATCGAACAGCATCGCGACACTATCAAGACCGGACGTACGCACTTGATGGACGCGATGCCGATTTCGCTGGCGCAGGAAATATCCGCCTGGGCGTCGCAGATCAAGAATGACCGTTACCGTCTGCAAACCGGATTAACCCGGCTGCAGCAGCTTGCGATCGGCGGCACCGCGGTTGGCACCGGCGTTAATACCAGCGGCGATTTTGGCGCGCGCGTGTGCGCTAAATTACAGGCCGCAACCGGCATGCGCCTGGTACAGATGGAGAATCTGTTCGAAGGCCTGAGCACGCAGAACACGGCGCTGGAAATCAGCGGTCATTTGCGCGTGTTGGCCAGTTCGTTGACGAAGATCAGCAACGACTTGCGCTGGATGAACTCGGGTCCCTTGACCGGTCTTGGCGAAATCCGGCTCAAACCGCTGCAGCCCGGCAGTTCGATCATGCCGGCCAAGGTCAATCCCGTCATTCCCGAAGCGGTGTTAATGGTGGCGGCCCAGGTTAACGGTAACGACGCCACGATCACGCATGCGGCACAGTCCGGAAATTTCCAACTCAACGTCATGCTGCCGGTAATCGCCTACAACCTGCTGCAAAGCATCGAAATTCTCGCCAACGCCAGTCACCACCTGGCCGCTACGATCGACGACTTCAGCGTCAATCGCGAAACCATGGCGCAAAACCTGGCGCGCAATCCGATTCTGGTAACCGCGCTCAACCCGGTGATTGGCTACCGCAAGGCTGCCGAAATCGCAAAACGGGCACTCGAGCAAAACCGTCCTATACTTGAATTAGCGGTAGAAATGACCGATATCGATGAGTCCAGACTGAAGGAACTTCTCGATCCGGGCAGGCTGGCAGGCTACCATCGGGAAAAACCCGAATAAGCCGCTTGCCTAATTGACATTTTACTTCTAAAATTTTCTCTAAATTTCTGAAATATAAAGGTTTATAGTGGCCATAAGATTCTCAGGTTTCAGATCATCAGCAAGTCTGAGAAAGCTCACAGTAGCGTTAATCGCAGGTGCCGTGCTGGCCAGTCCACAGGCGCAGGCGAGCATCGAGCAACAACGCCAGTTGTTTCATGACGCTTCTGCAGCGCTGGAGCGCAATCAAATCAGCAAGTTCAATCGATTGCTGAAGCAACTCGATGACTACCCGGCCAAACCCTATCTCGAGTACGACGCCTTCAGGCGCAGTGCCAGCCAGCTGAAATCCCAGCAGGTCGAACTGTTTTTTCGACGCTTTGCCGACTATCCCTTCCTTTATCACGCGCGCGGCAAATGGCTGAAGGTGCTCGCTCGCCGTGGCGACTGGGAACAATATCTCGAGTTTTTCGACGGACGCGAAAATACCCGGCTGAAGTGCCTCGCGTTTCAGGCCAGGCTCAAACTTGATCGCCTCGAAAATATCAACGACGAAATCGCAAAGGTCTGGTTGCGCGGATACTCGCAGCCCTCGGAATGCGATCCGGCTTTCGAACATTACCTGGCCAGTCATGAGCAGGCAGAACAGGTGATCTGGCTGCGTATCGAAAAAGCCTTCAAGGCGCGACGACCTAACCTGGCACGCTATCTCGGCAAGAAGCTGGACCAGCAATCGCGCGCCACAGTGGAGACCTGGTACCAGGCCCATATCCGCCCCGAACGCTCACTCGGGAAACTGGCCGACAAGACTGATTCCGAGCATACCCGGGCCATCATCGTACACGCCATCGACCGCCTGGCGCGCAAGGATAGTCTCAAGGCACTCGAACACTGGAACCTGATACACGACCGCTTCGAATTTACCCAGGCGCAAATAGACCAAAGCCAATTGCGCATCGCGCTGTCCGCGGCTTTGCAACACGAGCCCGAGGCGCGCGCCTTGCTGGCAAGTCTCGACCCATCGATCATGAACGATCAGGCCCACCTGTGGCTGGCGCGGATTCAGTTGCGCGGACGCGACTGGGCAGGTTTAAAGGCGACGATCAGCCGCATGCCGTCCCACCTGCAGCAAGAAAACGAGTGGCAATACTGGTTGTCGCGCTCGATGGAAGCGGAAGGTCAGCTGGTCGATTCGCTCGGTTTACTCGAACAATTGTCCGGCAAGAGCAGCTACTATGGTTTCCTGGCGGCCGATAAGCTGCATCGTGATTACCACATCGAACAGGAAAATGCAGCCAGCAGCGAGATCGACGAGGAGGCGTTTCTGGACGCCAATCCCCACCTGTTGCGGGCACGTGAACTTTATTTCCTGGACCGACTGGTCGACGCCAAGCGCGAGTGGTTCCAGGCGCTGCGGTATCTCGATCAGGATGGCATCAAGCAGGCCGCTACCCTGGCGTCGAGATGGAAGTGGCACGACAGCGCTATACGCACGGTCGCTAAAACTCCGCATCGCAGCGACTACAGCCTGCGCTTTCCGATGCCCTACAAGCAGCAGGTGCTAGAGTATGCCCAGGCGCGTGAACTCGATCCATCGCTGATCTATGGCGTGATGCGGCGAGAAAGCCTGTTCGATCCGTTGGCGCGCTCCAGCGTTGGCGCCCTGGGATTGATGCAACTGATGCCGAGCACCGCGCGGCTCGTTGCCCGCTCGCTGGGCATGAAGCGTCCACGCAAGTCCGATATTCTGCATGTCGAGAACAATATCCGTTTCGGTACCCATTACCTGAAAACGGTAATGAATCGTTTCGACAACAATGTTGCACTGGCTGCCGCGGCCTATAACGCCGGGCCGCGAAACGTGCAGCGCTGGCTACCCCGGGATTCATCGATGTCGGCCGATTTGTGGGTCGAAACGGTTCCCTTCGGCGAGACCAGAAACTACGTTCAGGCGGTACTGGCTTATTCCACGGTATTTGATAAGTCGCTGGGTAATAATACCTTGATGTCGAGTCGCATGGGCGATATCAGGACCGAGTATTAATCGCGATACCCGGCGCAATGAAAATATACGGCGATATCTATTCCGGAAACTGTTACAAACTCAAACTGATATGCTCCCTGCTGAACCTCGAGCACGAGTGGATTCCGGTCGACATCATGCGCGGCGAGACGCGCGAAGATCATTTTCTATCGCTGAATCCCGTTGGGCAAATCCCTATCTGCATCACCGATGACGGGCAGACCCTGACCGAATCCAACGCGATATTGTATTATCTCGCCCACGGCAGCGAATTCTGGCCCGATGGCAGGCTGGCGCAGACCCGCGTACTCGAATGGCAATTCTTCGAGCAATACACTCACGAACCGAGCGTCGCGGTGGCGCGCTTCATCATGCGCTACCAGGGCCTTCCGGAAGATCGCAGGCAGGAATACCAGGCCAAACTCAAGGCAGGCTATCGCGCGCTCGATCTGATGGAGCGCCGGCTCGAAGGTCGCGAGTTCCTCGTCGATGACAGCTGCAGCATTGCCGACATCTCATTATTTGCCTATACCCACGTGGCCGATGAAGGTGGATTCGATTTATTCTCTTATCCGTCGATACGTAACTGGATCACGAATATCGAGCAACTTCCGGGTTATATCGCGATGCCGCGGGCAGCTTCCGGATAGACCTCTGACGCAAGTCAATTGTATTCAAAAATCACTATGTTTATACTTCGCTAGCGTCTGGCGACAGGTATACTTTATTCATTCATAAGCGAGTCTATGAACGTGACCAAATTCAATCAACAGCTCGACAAGATCAATAACGAACCCGGCTTTATCGCCGCGCTGGACCAGAGCGGCGGCAGCACGCCCAAAGCGCTGGCCAACTACGGCGTGGACTCATCGGCTTACAGCAACGACGATGAGATGTTCGACGTCATCCACGCGATGCGCACCCGCATCGTAACCAGCCCGGCATTTAACGGCGACCGCATCATGGGTGCGATCCTGTTCGAAAATACCATGGATCGCGAGGTCGAAGGTCAGGGCACGGCCGATTACCTGTGGGAAGTCAAGCGCGTGGTGCCATTTCTCAAGGTCGACAAGGGCCTGGCCGATGAGGCCGATGGCGCGCAGGTCATGAAACCCATGCCCGGCCTGGATGAGCTGCTGCAGAAAGCACGCCAAAAAAACGTTTTCGGCACGAAGATGCGTTCGGTTATCAAGACCGCGAATGCGACAGGGGTTCACGACGTGGTGGCGCAGCAGTTCGAAATAGGGCGTCAGATCGTCGCCGCGGGCCTGGTGCCGATCATCGAACCCGAAGTCGATATCAATAGCCCGCAAAAAGCTGAAACCGAAGAGTTACTTAAAGGGGAATTATTGCGGCATCTCGATCAACTCGGCGATGGGCCGCTGGTTATGCTCAAGCTGACATTACCGGAACAGGATAACTTTTACGCCGACTGTATTCAGCATCCTAATGTGGTAAAGGTGGTTGCGCTTTCCGGCGGCTACTCGCGGCGGGAAGCTAATGAGAGGCTGGCCCGGCAACATGGCATGGTCGCCAGTTTTTCGCGCGCGCTGACCGAGGGTTTGAGCGCGCAGCAAAGCGATGAGGAATTCAACCAGGTGCTGGATGCGTCGATCGAGAGCATCTTCCAGGCTTCACGTACTTAATCCGATCAGGGGAAACCGGCTAAATCATGAAAACGAAAACCCTACTGCTGCTCGCAGCATCACTCTCCTTAGGCGCATGCGCTACCGGCCTGAAGCTCACCGAGGAGGGCGAGAAAGTACGTGTACTCGACCCGACCGAGGTCGCTAGCTGCCGTGAACTGGGAAAAACCAATAACTCGGTTTCCTGGCAAGTGGTGGGTATCGCCCGG
>JAACFA010000193.1 GCA_009937625.1 Gammaproteobacteria bacterium
TACCAGCAGTTGATTCCGCAACTGATAAAGCAGTAGATTTTCAATAACCTCTATAGAGATTTGTCACGGGCCGCGCCGGTGATCGGTTTTGTGCGCGGATACGTACTCTACTGTGTTAACATTTCGCAGTAATAAGAATAGAGTTTACGCTTGAATGTCAAAACAGGAATCACCAGACGAGCCTGACGGTATCGAAGAGGACCGGGCTCAGGCAACCAGGCAGGACCAGCAGCCGAAAGAGTATGGCGGGCCGAAAGGCAAGGAACCAACACGCTACGGCGACTGGGAAAAGAACGGGCGCTGCATCGATTTTTGATGTAGACGTCGGGCCTGCCGGAACCGTAACTCGTAACCAGGTAACCGAAGATGTCGAATAACAAGCATCCTACCTCGCCGCATTTGCAAATATATCGTTTGCCGCTTACCGCGCTGTTGTCGATCACGCATCGCATCACCGGCGTAATCCTCGCACTTGGCTGTATCTTGCTGGTCTGGGTGTTAGCCGCGGCCGCGCACAGCGCTTCTTATTACGAGGCGATGGTGCCGCATCTGCAGAGCTGGTACGGCCAGATTTTTCTACTCGGCTTCGTGTTCGCGCTCTACCTGCATTTCTGCAATGGCGTCAGGCACCTGTTCTGGGATGCGGGCCTCGGTTTCGAACTCGAAACCGTCGACCTTACCGCCAAGCTCGCGATAGCGCTGGCAATCATTCTAACCGTGGCGACCTGGGTGGTTGCCGGTATGGGCTAGTGCAATGAGAGATTTGAGATCCCCATTATCGAGAGTGAAAGGACTGGGTTCGGCCAAAGACGGTACCCATCATTTCTGGCATCAAAGACTAACCTCGTTGTTACTGATTCCGTTGGTGCTATGGCTGGGATTCAGCCTCGCGGCGATGCCCGTCGATCATGCCACGCTGGTTGACTGGGTGCGGCAGCCACTGGTCACGATAGCGCTGGTGTTGCTGATCGGCACCACCTTCTATCACGCTAAACTCGGTTTACAGGTCGTTATCGAGGATTATGTGGCATCGCACTCTCGCCGCACGTTTATCCTGCTGCTGTCGAGTTTTCTGTGCCTGCTGTTCGGCCTCGTCGGCGTGGTGGCAGTGCTAAAGATCGCTTTTGGAGCCTAGGTCATGGCAAACGACTACAAGTTAATCGACCACGCCTACGATGTCGTCATCGTCGGCGCCGGTGGTGCCGGCCTGCGCGCCACACTGGGCATGGCGGCGGCCGGGCTTTCGACCGCCTGCATTACCAAGGTATTTCCGACGCGCAGTCATACGGTGGCGGCGCAGGGCGGTATGAGTGCCTCGCTGGGCAACATGGGGCCGGATACCTGGCAGTGGCACATGTATGACACGATCAAGGGCTCCGACTGGCTCGGCGATCAGGACGCGATCGAGTATATGTGCCGCGAAGCGGTGCCCGCGGTTATCGAACTGGAGCATTACGGTGTCCCGTTTTCACGCACCGAGGAAGGCAAGATTTACCAACGCCCCTTCGGCGGCATGACGACCAACTTCGGTGAGGGTACCGCGCAACGCACCTGCGCCGCGGCCGACCGTACCGGGCACGCCATTTTGCATACGCTGTATCAACAATCACTCAAGCACCGGGCCGAATTTTTCGTCGAGTATTTTGCCATCGACCTGATCATGGACGACGGTGTTTGCCGGGGCGTCGTGTCACTGGACCTGGCCACCGGCGAACTGCACCGCTTCCGCGCTCACACCGTAGTACTCGCCACCGGCGGTTGCGGGAGGGCCTATTTTTCAGCCACCTCGGCGCATACCTGTACCGGCGACGGCGGCGGCATGGTGGCACGCGCGGGACTGCCGCTGCAGGATATGGAGTTCGTCCAGTTCCACCCGACCGGCATTTACGGCGCCGGCGTGCTGATAACCGAGGGCGTGCGCGGTGAGGGCGGATACCTGACTAATTCGGAGGGCGAGCGCTTCATGGAACGCTATGCGCCCAACGCCAAGGACCTCGCGTCACGCGACGTGGTAAGCCGCTCGATGACGATCGAAATTAACGAGGGGCGCGGAGTCGGCCCCGACAGGGACCACATCCATCTGCACCTCGAGCACCTGGGCGCCGAAGTCATCGACGAACGCCTGCCGGGCATTTCGGAATCGGCCGAGATATTCGCCGGTGTCGATGTCACGAAGGAGCCGATCCCGGTGTTGCCGACCGTGCATTACAACATGGGTGGCATACCCACCAACTACCACGGCGAGGTCGTGACCCTGAAGGACGGCGATCCGGATTCGGTAGTGCCGGGATTGATGTCGATCGGCGAGGCCGCCTGCGTATCGGTGCACGGTGCCAACCGGCTGGGCTCGAACTCGCTGCTGGATATTGTCGTGTTCGGCCGCGCCGCGGCCCTGCGCGCTGCCGAGATCATTACTCCCGGTATGCCGCACAAGCCGCTTCCCAAGGATAGCTGCGATGGCATAGTCGATCATCTCGACCGGATTCGCAACGCCTCGGGCAGCACCGGAACTGCCCAGATCAGAAACGAAATGCAGCGCGATATGCAAAAACATGCCGCAGTGTTCCGTACCGGTGATTCGATGCGCGAAGGGGTCGAGAAGATGGATCGAATTTTCGCCAGCTTCGAGGATGTCGGATTGAATGATCGCGGTCTGATCTGGAACACCGATCTGATCGAGACCCTGGAGCTGGAAAACCTGTTGCTGCAGGCGCAGGCCACGATTCAAAGCGCGTTGCACCGCACCGAGAGCCGTGGTGGGCACGCACGCGAGGATTTTCCTGAACGCGATGACGAAAACTGGATGAAACACACCCTGTCCTGGATCGACCACCAGGGAAAGGTCAGTTTCGATTACCGTCCGGTGCACATGTACACCTTAACCGATGAATGTGACGTTATCCCGCCGAAAAATCGGGTTTACTAGAGTCGTGAGGAAGTAAGCAAGATGGCAGAATTTACCTTACCCGCCAATTCCGTAGTCAAACAGGGCAAGTTGTTCAAGGCGCCCGAGGGCGCGACCAATACCAGGCGATTCATTATCTATCGTTACGATCCCGATAGTGGCGAAAATCCGCGCACCGATACCTTCGAGGTAGACCTCGATACCTGCGGGCCGATGGTGCTCGACGCGTTGCTCAAGATAAAGGCGGAAATGGATTCGACGTTATCGCTGCGCCGTTCCTGTCGTGAAGGGATTTGCGGCTCCTGTTCGATGAATATCGACGGCGCCAATACGCTTGCCTGCACCCAGTCGATCGCCTCGATCAAGGGCGACATCAAGGTTTACCCGCTGCCGCATCAGCCGGTGGTCAAGGACCTGGTGTCCGATCTGACCAATTTTTATGCCCAGTACGCCTCGATCGAGCCCTGGATGAAAACCGACACCGCGACACCGCCCGATCGCGAACGCCTGCAGTCGCGCGAAGACCGGGAAAAACTCGACGGGCTTTACGAATGCATACTATGTGCCTGTTGTTCAACCAGCTGCCCGAGCTACTGGTGGAACAGCGATCGCTATCTTGGCCCGGCGGCGTTGCTCAACGCCTACCGCTGGATTGTCGATAGCCGCGACGAAGCCACCGGCGAGCGTCTCGACGACCTCGAGGACCCGTTTAAATTGTACCGCTGCCATACCATCATGAATTGCGCCAAGGCTTGTCCCAAGGGCTTGAATCCCGCGAAGGCCATCGCGGAAACCAAGAAACTGATGGTGCAGCGCAAGATGTAGCCGCCTGTGTCCGAGCTATCTCGCCTGCGCTGGTTATGTCGTCGAGGCATGAAGGAACTGGATGTCGTCATGAGCGGATACCTCGAACGCTATTACGCTGAGGCCAGCGCACAGGATCAGGCGCATTTCAGGGCTTTGCTCGAGATGCAGGATCCTGAATTGTATGCACTGCTGCTGGGGCGCAGCACGATCGATGACCCCGAACTCGAGCGTTTTATCGGATTTTTACGCGGTATGTCGGGGCGCCACTGACAGGGAATGCTGGTTTGCAGGAAATCTACACAATCCACCCATCGAATTCTCAACTCGGTTTGACGCTGGGCGCTCATGTCGTCGTCGGCCTGGCGATTGCATCCTACGTCACGCCGCTGTGGTTTATGCTCGCTAGCCTCGCGCTGGTCGGCCTGTTGGCGCTGCGCGAGACCCGGGAGCAACTGCGCCCCGGTCTCGTTCGTCTGAAGTTAAATCCAGGAGCCGCTACAATCGAGGTAGAGCAGGGCGGGCAACCATATTTCTGCGGTAAATACAAGGTTTACGCCACCCGTTGGTTTGCTATTCTTAAGCTACTGAGTAATCACGAGAACAGGACCTTTATTTTGAATCCAGATCGTTTCGATTCAATCCAGTCATACCGGCAACTGCGCTTTGCCCTTTGCCAGATGGAGCAGGGCAATGCAGATTGATCTTGCTCCGGTCCGCCAGGGACGCGCGGCAAACGCCCGCAGTTTCGCAGGCCTGATGGAACTGTACGAACATAACTACATTCGCCTGCGCAACATGGCGCCTGATTTGAACGTAGCCGATGAAATGATATCGACGGTGCCCCGGCACCAGGACCTGTTCCTTTCGATTACCGAACGCTGCAAGTACACCACCATGCTGCGCCTGACCTACCAGTTCGAAGAAGACGGGCAACCGTTGTTCGAACCCGACCTGCATCTCAAGGTTTATCACGACGCGCGCGTGGTCGAGGTCCAGCAATTTCATTCGCGCACCCGTGGCCCACTGTATATTGCCGATATGATCGAACAAAAATGGATGATGAATCGATTTTTATACAAATGGCTGGGTTACTGTCAGCACCAGGGACACTACTTCCATCCGATGCAGCACCTTAAATCGGGTAATATTTAACATTAAGTTAAAACAATAAATGATTGAAATTTAAGTAATTGAATCATTTAATTGACGCGTTAAAAAAATTCAATCACATCCCCCGTAAATACACCTTGACCTGACCTCGGTCATCGATATAATTCCTGACTAAATTAGTCAGGAATTCAGAGTTTCCCATGAGATTATCTACCAAGGGCCGATACGCCGTAACCGCGATGATGGATATAGCGTTACACGAAAGGGTTGGCCCGGTGACCCTGGCCGACATCTCGCAATGTCAGGGTATTTCGTTGTCGTATCTCGAACAGCTGTTCGCCAAGCTGCGCAAGGGCGGCCTGGTAGAGGGCGTACGTGGCCCGGGCGGTGGTTACCGACTGGCGCGTCCCGCCAAAGAGATTTCGGTGGCCGATATAATCCAGTCGGTGGACGAGAAACTGGACATGACAAAGTGCGGTGGCAAGGGTAATTGCTCGCAGGGCGAGAAATGCCTGACCCATCAACTCTGGTTCGAGCTGTCCTGCAACCTGTATCGATTTTTAAACGAGATCAAGCTTGATCAATACGTGAACCGCCCAGACATTAGTGAACTTGTGAAGAAACAGGATATCCAGTACGGCCGATTCATCAATCGTCCGCAAGCGATTGCCTAGATGGAGAACATGAAGTGAGTGACATCAAACTACCGAT
>JAACFA010000194.1 GCA_009937625.1 Gammaproteobacteria bacterium
TCCTTCAGCTGTTGCAGGTGCGCGGCGGTATCGTCGACCACCAGTACTTTTTTCATCGCCATATCGTTTATCTCCAATCGGGTTTCAAATTCATATATCGGCTAAATTCAGGATCTCTTTCGTCCGGCCGCTCACTGCGCCCGTGCGATCTGTGCAAACTGTTCCTTGCGACGGGCCAGACTTTTACGAAGCTCATCGACGAGACGCTCGTCCGCCGGCGGCTTGGTGATGTAGGCATCGCAACCGGACATCGTGCCCCGGACCTTGTCGAAAGGTGATTTTTTACTGGTCAGCATGACCACGTAGGCGCCATTGTCCGCCTTGATCTGCTTGCAGACCTTGTAACCATCGACGCCTTCCATCATGACGTCGAGAAAGATCAGGTCATAGTCGTGCCGGGACGCCCTGTGAATGGCTTCTTCGCCATTGGTCGCAAAACTGAGGTTGATCGGGGACTCGGCCAGCTGCTCCAGCTTGTGCTCCATGTACTTGCGTACCGGGAAGCTGTCGTCGACGACGAGAATGTCGAGCGCCGAGGGCGCGCTCCTGTCGTCATCCAGGTCCAACGTGGATTGATCGATGATGCCTTCCAGCGCCGTAATGAGCTTCTGTACCCGAATCGGACGCTGAATGGTGCTGGCGGTGCCCACGAGGTCGGCATTGTCGGTCAGCATCAGCGAAGACAGCAGTTCGTTGTCCTGCCGCAGGTCGGTCCAGCGGCGGATCGCGATTGGATCGTCGCCGTTCACGAGGATCAGATCCGCGTGCTCGATCTGCTCCGGCGGAATCAGGGTGAAGTTTTCCTTCAGTTGCGGGGCCAGAGTGAAGATGCTTTTGAGCACCTTGGTTTCGAGTTCCGTCAGGCCCAGATAGCACCGTCAACGGTAGATCTCGAATGCTTCGGTGCTGCGATTTATTGCACGCGGGCTTCCCTGGCCTGTTTAACGCATCGGGCGCGGGATACGCGCCGTGATCCTGTGTGCTCGTCCATTGGCCAGCGCCGGTAACCAATAATGCAGGTTTGGCCAATTTTCGCCCCCCCCTCGTTATCATGATCGAACTGATATGTATAGTTCAAGAATTCACGATCTACAGGTAAAAATATGCACTGAAAGGCAAGTGGGGCGGGACTTTTGGCTGATTCCCAATGACTTCCGGCGCGAACTTCGAGCTGTTTGATAAGAGTGACCAACTCGCGTCACCGACAGACGTAGCAAATCGGCCGATAGACGTCGTTTTTTCCTGAATAAATGGAAAATCCCGGGGAATCAGGCAACTCCCAGGTGGAAATCTTCCTGCCAGCCATTTCTCTATACCCGACCAAAAAAAGTCGAATCCCCCCAAAAAAATCGTTCCCGCCCCCGTTATTCCCGCCCTCATCCCGTCATTCCCGCCCTCATCCCGTCATTCCTGCCCTGATCCCGTCATTCCTGCCCTGATCCCGTCATTCCTGCCCTGATCCCGTCATTCCTGCCCTGATCCCGTCATTCCTGCCCTGATCCCGTCATTCCCGCGCAAGCGGGAATCTCCCGACTCTCACGTCACCCCCATATCGACTAACCTGTTATCCTGATCCTGAAATGAAAATCGACGCATTCGATCGCCTGGTCAAATTGAAAAGACCAAAATCCTGCATACGCGGATTGGCTACGCTCGCCATGCTTGCCTGGTCGGGTGCAGCCATCACGGCACAACCCTTCGCCGACGTGCACGTGCATTTCAACTGGGACCAGCGAGAAGTGATCGACGCCGAGCAGGTTGCCGCCAAACTGCAAGCCGCAAACGTCGAATTCGCGGTCGCCGCCGGAACGCCGACAGAACTAGCGCTCGAGCTCGCGCGCGCTTCGGGCGGCCGCGTCATCCCGCTGTTTTCGCCCTATATTCACGAACTGGGGCGCAGCGACTGGCACCTGAGCCCGCGCGTCGTCGCCATGGCGGAGGCCGGATTGAGCGCCGGCGACTACCACGGAATCGGCGAAATTCACTTCATGGTCGGATTTAGGCCACGTTTCGATAATGGCGTGTTCCTGCAGTTGATGGCGCTCGCGGTCGAGTACCGGGTGCCGGTGCTGATACACATCGATTCGAGCAACGAGGAGGCATTTCTCGCAATTTGCCGCACTTACCCGTCGTTGGACATCCTGTTCGCACACGCCGGTGGCAACCTGTACCCGTCACACATCCGGCGCATCGTCGAGACCTGCCCGAACGCCTGGATCGAGTTTTCCGCGCGCGACCCGTGGCGCTTCGGCGGCCTGGCGGGCGAAGACGGCCGCCTGCTGCCCGAATGGCGCGAGCTGGTAATCGATTACCCGGACCGTTTCGTCACCGGCACCGACCCGGTGTGGCGAGTCACGCGAACCCAATCCTGGGATCTCGCCGACGACGGCTGGGATTACTTCGAACAGCTGATCGCCTGGCACCGCGCCTGGCTCGCGGACCTGCCCGCCGACCTGCGGCGCAAGATCAGCGTGGAAAACGCGCGGCGACTCTTCAGGCGGGAGTAAATGACGGCTCACTTGAGCGACCCTACGCGCAAGCGCACGGAGTTCGGATGTAGATTACTTCTCGCGGTTACCTATGAACTGCGTCGCGAGTAAAAGTACGCTGGAGACCAGGACCATGATCGTCGATATCGCGGCAATGGTCGGATCGATATAATCGCGCAGCGCGGCGAACATGTGCTTGGTCAGGGTTGCATTGACACCGCCGGAGACGAAGATCGCGATGATGACCTCGTCGAACGAGGTCAGGAACGACAGCAGCGCCGCGGTCACCACCGAAAACTTGATTTGCGGTAACGTGATCGCGAAAAACGCCTTCAGCCGCGACGCGCCGAGGCTGCGCGCGACGAGTTCCTGGTTCAGGTCATAGGTTCTGAGCGACGCGGTGATGACGATCATCACCAGCGGCGCGGCCAGTACCGTGTGGGCCAGCACGAGACCGGTAATCGTATTGTTGAGCCCAACCCTGCCAAAGGCGTAGAAGGCGCCGATCGCGATCAGGATCACGGGCACGATCATCGGGGTAATCAGAAACATGAAAACCGCGCGCGCCGCGCGGTGCCCGGAGACGAACAGCGCATAGGCCGCCGCGGTTCCGAGCGGCGTCGCCACCAGCATCGTCAGCACGCCGATCTGAAACGACGTCACCGTAGCGCGCATCCACTTCGACGAACCAAAGTACTCGTCGTACCAGCGCACCGACCAATTACTCGGTGGAAACTCGAGGTACTGCGAATCGGAGAACGACATCGGGATGACGATGAAGGTCGGAATCACCAGCAACAGCATGATGATCGCCGCGACAACATAGAGCCACAGGCGGTCGCGGTGAGTGACCTGGGTATCCGATGCGGAGCGTTGCAGCCAGCCCATATCAGTTTTTACCGAAAAGCGCCGCGTCGAACTTGAGAAAGCGCGCAGCGAGATACAGGATGATTATTGTCGCTATCAGCAGAACCACGCCGAGCGCGCTGGCCGCGCCCCAGTCGAACTGGTTCTCGAGGATCGCGGTGATTTGCGTGGCAACCATGACCACGCGGCCGCCGCCGAGCACCGCCGGGGTCACGTAAAACCCGAGGCACAGCACGAACACGATCAGCGAACCGGCCACCATGCCCGACAGCGACAACGGGAAATAGACTTTCCAGAAGGCGTGCACCGGGGACGCGCCGAGATTCGCGGCAGCGTGCATCATGTCACGCTCGATCTTGCGCATCGAACCGTAAAGCGGTAACACCAGGAACGGCAGCATGATGTGCGCCATGCCGATCAGGGTGCCGGTCATGTTGTGTACCAGCTTGACCGGCGTTTCCCATAATCCGATGTAAATTGCGAAATCGTTGAGCATGCCCTTTTTCTGCAGCAGCACGAGCCAGGCATAGGTCCGCACCAGCAGCGAGGTCCAGAACGGTAGCAACACCGCCAGCATAAAAATCCCGGCCCAGCGCTGCGGCAGCAGCGCGAGGAAATACGCTAACGGGTAACCGATCAGGATACAGATCACCGTGGTCAGCAGGCTGACCTCGAAAGTGATCAGGAAAACCCGCGCGTAAGACTTGTACTGGATCATCTTCTGATAATGCTCCAGCGAGAATTGCCCGTCGCTGCCAATGAAAGAAAGGTAAAACAGCCAGCCGACGGGAATCACGATAATCGCCACGACCGCCAGCACCGCCGGGGCCGCCAGGCCGAGCAGGGTCCACTGCTCGCGTGCCTCCTGCTGTTGCAGCGCCTGCTCATTGATACCCGCGGTTTCGACCCGGCTTTCCATGACTAGGCGTTATCCGGTATCGTGATTACGTCTTCGCGATGCAGGCCCAGCGAAACCTTGTCGCCCGGCCGCAATTCGTTTTGCGACGAAGCGGAGTCGGTGCTGAAACGCACCGAGAGCTCGTGCCGATCGTCCACCGCCACCAGCGCGAATGCAGTCTCGCCCTGGAACACGAACTCTCGCACGGTGCCGTCGAATGCGATCGTCTTTTGCGGATCCAGCGTTTCGTCGCGCACGACGAACAGTCGCTCCGGCCGCACAACCAGTAAATGATCGGCAACCGCATCCGCCGGAAGTTCGGTAGTTACCACCTGGTCGGCGAACATCAATCGCCCCGCGCTGTCGCCAGACAGCGGCAGCATGGTCGACTCGCCGATGAAATCGGCGACGAAGGCGTTTGCCGGCTGGTTGTATATCACATGCGGCGTATCGACCTGGGCCAGCCGGCCGTGGTTGATGACCGCGATGCGATCCGACATGGTCAGCGCCTCGCGCTGATCGTGGGTCACGTACACCGTGGTGACGCCGAGCTTTTCATGCAAATGCTTGAGCTCGATTTGCATATGCTCGCGCAGCTTCTTGTCGAGTGCGGACAGTGGCTCGTCCATCAGCAGAATGCGCGGACCGAAGACGAATGCCCGCGCCAGCGCGACACGTTGACGCTGCCCGCCGGACAATTGATCGATGCCGCGCTCGCCGAACTCGGACAGCTGTACCGTCGCCAGCGCCTCGGCGACGCGCTCGGTGCATTCCGCGGCGCCGACCTTGCGCAACTGCAGCGGGAAAGCGACGTTTTCCGCTACCGACATGTGCGGAAACAGCGCGTAACTTTGGAACACCATGCCGACATCTCGCTTGTGCGGCGGCGTCAGGATCATTTCGGTGTCGCCGAAGCAGATACTGCCCGCGTCGGGCCGGTTGAAGCCGGCGATGGCCATCAGCAGCGTGGTCTTGCCCGACCCCGACGGTCCCAACAGGGTCAGAAACTCGCCGCTTTTAATTTCGAGGTCGACCGAATCCAGCGCGTACATCTGACCGTAACGCTTGGTCAGGTCGCGAATGTGAATCGGTAACGCGGTCGACGCCTCTGCCGACTGATTCGAATCGTTGGCCAAAATAAGAGCCCCCCGGAAAAAGTACTGCCGGGCGGTCACGCCGCCCGGCAGCAGTAACGCTTTGCTTACTCGCTCAGCATCTCCATGTAGAGCTCGAGCGCTTCGGTGCGATGCTTGGCATAGAAATCCAGGCTAACCGGCAGCATCATCGGTACGTTCTTCGGATGCGACGGCAGGGATTCGATCAAGTCTTTCGGCGCGGTGGTTACCTCGTAAGCCTTCTTGTTGGTCGGCCCGTAGGTGATATGGAACGGCAGGTTGGCCTGGTATTCCGGCTTCGAAATTTCAGCCAGGAACTTCATCGCAACCTTCTTGTTCGGCGCACCTTTCGGCATCGCGAAACAGTCGTAGTCGAGCAGCGCCTGGTTGAAGGTATAGCCGACTTTGGCACCGTCCTTCCTGGCATTGTCGAAACGGCCGTTCCAGCCGGTGCTCATATCCACCTCGGCGTCCTTCATCAGCTGTGCCTGCTGCGCACCGGAGCCCCAGAATACGGCGATGTGCGGCTTCAGCTCGCGGATCTTGTTCACCGCGCGTTGCATGCCTTCCGTGGTCGACAGCACTTCGTAGACCTTCTCCGGCGGCACGCCGTCGGCCATCAGCGCTGGCTCGAGCGCACCGTCGACATTATTGGCGCGGTAGGCACGGGTGCCGGGGTACTTGTTGACGTCCCAGAAGTCGGCCCAGGAGCTGGGTGCGCCCGCACTACCCGGTGCACCGTATTTATCGGTGTTCCACGCCATTACGGTCGCGAAGACATCGGAGCCGACGCAGTAATCGGTGTACAGGTTGGGGTAAAAATCGGAAACGTCGACCACGCTATAGTCGATCTTTTCCAGGCAGCCCTTGGCCGCGGCCGAGGCGGCGCCGCCCGAACCGG
>JAACFA010000195.1 GCA_009937625.1 Gammaproteobacteria bacterium
GGTTAGCTCAGTTGGTAGAGCGTCAGCTTCCCAAGCTGAATGTCGCGAGTTCGAACCTCGTACCCCGCTCCAATTTTGACGATTGTTTCAATGGTTTTGTCCCGTTTACCCCCGACGCTTTGTCTTGCGGGTAGCAGTCGCGATCAATGGGTCGTCGGGCCAGGGATGCTTCGGATAACGCCCCTTCATTTCTTTCTTAACGTCTTGATAAGAGGAACGCCAGAATCCGGCGAGATCCTGCGTGATTTGCAGTGGCCGGCCTGCGGGAGACAGCAGGTGAACGACGAGCGGAACTTTTCCGGCGGCCACGCTCGGGGTTTGCTCACAGCCGAACATTTCCTGCAGCTTAACCGCGAGTACCGGAGGGGTTTGAGTGTAATCGATTGCTATAGACGAACCGGATGGTACGGTAAAACGGACCGGCGCCAGTTGGTTTAATTGCTGCTGCTGGTCCCAGGGCAGCAATGCCTGAAGGATTGCATTCAGGTCGAGTTTCTTGAAATCCTGTAACGAATTGACGTCATCGAGATAGGGCGCCAACCAGTCGTCGAGCGTGTCGAGTAAAGCCTGCTGGCTGACTTCGGGCCAGCCTTGCTCCGTTTCGATCGATCGCATTAGTTCAACCCGGGCGCACCATTGTCGCAGCCCGGGAGTCCAGGGCAGGGGCTTGAGCGCTTCGCCACGGAGATACTGAATCAACGCCCTGGTTTTTACCTCCGCGGGAACCGTTTCGAGGATCTTTTTTTGCAGTACCAGGGCCCCGATTTTTTGTCGCTGTTCGGCGACGAAGCGCTTGTTTTTCTTATCCCATTCGGCAACGGTTTCGAGCCGCACGAAATCTTGCAGGCCCGAGGCAAACAGCTTTTCGTCGAGCGCCGCCGCGGAGCGGATAACGTCGCCCTTGCCACCGGCGATGCGGCTGATCTCGGCGACGGCGAGCCAGCGGTTCTGGCCCAGACGATGAGTGCCTGCGATGTTGGCGCTGCGGCCGTTGGCCAGCTGGTAGCCACCCGAGTGACGGCTGCCACCTGGGCGTCTCCCAGCAAATAGTTCAGGCTGGGCTTTTGGATGTCCAGTTTTACAACCTGCTGTTCGAGCTGCCGCGCCAGCTGGCGCGTTCGGTTTAACCATCCCCGATACCGGGGCGGGCAAGCAGTTTCACCCGTTAGAATATCGAGTCGATACCCGATATCCGGAGTTTCCTGGCTTAACGGGTCGCGATCGGATAGCAGGCTCGCCAGCAGCGATGCCGGTTTGGTGAAGCCGGTTTCGGCGCCGCGCAGCAGTAAATGCGCGAGCCTGGGATGCACCGGCAGCGCGGTCATGGCCTGTCCATGGGCCGTGAGTACCAGCGCATCGTTTTTACGTTCCAGGGCGCCGAGCGCTTCGAGCAGGTCGATCGCCTGTTGCCAGTGTCCTGCCGGCGGCGGATCCAGCCAGCTCAATTCGACCGGATTGTCCACCCCCCACTGCAGTAACTGCAGCGCCAGCGGCGCCAGGTCTGCCTTTAATATCTCCGGCGCGGCGTGGGCCGTGAGTTGCTGCTGCTGTTCGGCCGACCAGAGGCGATAACACTTGCCTGGCCCGAGCCTGCCGGCCCGTCCCGCGCGCTGCACGCTCGACGCGTTTGAAATCCTGACCGTATGCAATCCTGACATGCCGATCGTCGGGTCAAAATGGGCTTCCCGTACGAGGCCGGAATCGACGACCACATCGACGCCTTCGATGGTGAGGCTGGTTTCTGCAATATTCGTTGCCAGCACGACTTTCTGCTCCTGGGACTGAGCGCCGGACAGTGGCGCAATCGCAAGCTGCTGATCTGCTATCGACAAGTTGCCGTACAACGGGTGCAGGTGGACGCCCTTGATTTTTCTCTCCAGCAGCCAGTCCGACAGGGCTTCGGCCGCGCGGTGAATCTCCCCCTGGCCCGGCAGGAAAGCGAGTACGCTGCTCGCCGGATTATCCTGCAGCGCCTGCTTGATCGCGTCGATCGTGCGCTCGACCGCTCTATCCTGTGGTTTTCGGGCGCGGCCGTAAACGATATCCACGGGAAACAGCTTGCCTTCGCTCGTCACGACCGGGGCGTCATCCAGCAATTCCGCGATCCGCTCGCTATCGAGCGTGGCCGACATGACGAGGATTTTCAAACGGGAAATTCCATCCCCGGTTTCGCTTCTGAACAACGCGCGTCCTTTGAGGCAAAGCGCCAGCGCCAGGTCGGAGTCGAGATTGCGTTCATGAAACTCGTCGAATATCACCAGGCCGACGTCGGCCAGCGACGGGTCCTGTTGCAGCATTCTGACCAGGATACCCTCGGTAATGATTTCGATTCTGCCGTGCCTGCCGATTTTGGATTCCAGGCGCATACGATAGCCGACGGTTTGACCAGGTTCTTCGTGCAACAGTCCGGCCATGCGAAAGGCGGCGGATCTGGTCGCAATTCGCCTCGGTTCGAGCATCAGAATCTTTTTGTCCCGAAGCCACGGCTGGTCCAGCAGCGCCAGCGGAACCACCGTCGTTTTACCGGCGCCGGGCGGTGCCTGCAGCACCACCTCGTCACGCTCGGACAAGTCTTGCTTGAGCGTATCCAGACAATCTTCGATGGGGAGGTTGTAGCGGGACAAGTATCGTTGCCTTTGGGTGGATTGACGGAGGACCAAAATCCTAAAACGGATTCAAAACTAATTCAGTACAGCCTGGCCCAGGCTGCAGGCCTGGCATGGGCTGGACGGCGAGCACTCAAGAGCAACCCTCTGTTTTGCGTTACCCGCCCTGGTGGATGGTGACCTGCGCAAACGGGATGGTCCAGTTTTCCCGGTTGCAGACATCCACGCAGGTTTGCTGGATCATGCGTTGAATTGCAAAGTACGAGGCCGCGCAGCGCCCGTCCATCGTCGCGTAGATCAGGTAGTCCAGGGAATTGGTGGCCGCGGCGCTGAAATCCACGACCAGACTCTTTAGATCCTGCTCGAGGTCGGCCTGCCGGAAGGCATCGATCAAACCGGATTTCAATCGCTCGGGTACCTGATCGAGCGCAATCGACTGATGCCGATAGTCGATGCCGAAGTTGGCGATGATGCCAAATCCCTCGCGCGTCAGGTTGCGCGCGTTGAGCTGTAAGAATTCTGCGCTGGAATACTGCAGGATGCTGCCGACCACCTTGAGCTGGACCCGTTCGACGCTCTGCTGCAGGACCTGGGCGAAACTGCCGTCCGGCAATAATAGATAGTCCCCGACGCTGCAGGGAAACCAGTCCTCTTCGCCGGCGGGGCGCGAAATCAACTGCGAAAGTGTCGCTAACGGCAGGCGGACGGTGCCTTCCAGTTCGGGATTGCGCAGCTCGGAGTAGAGGTTGAGCGAGGCGATGCGATACGGCAGGCCGTTGTAAATGACGCGTTCACCTTCGCGCGCGGCGCCCGCATTCAACAGCAGGCGGGCCTCGCGGACGTAACCCGGCAGGAATCGCCAGACACCCAGCGCCAGCATCACCAGGGCGATAATCGCCAGCGACAGTAGCAACACATCGCCGCGCAGGTAGAATACCGACAGGACGGCGAACGCAACCAGCACTATAGTCAGTAAATGGTAGCCGTAGGCCAGCAGCCGAATCCGCGCCGCCTGCTGCCGGTCTGGTACGGATTGTCGCCTGCTGCGAACCAGCCGACGCAGCGCGCGCATCAGGTACCACAGGACGATGCCGGCTATCAGCGCCAGCACGAGCGTGAGTCCACGCCCCAGGATGAACTCGTATACCGCGCTGCCCACGGTTTCGAACATACGGCTTTCGGCAGTCTCGAGAAATTTCAGCTCTTCTTGCGCCGCGATTAACGACTGCTCGATTTCAGTATTTCGCTGGCGCCAGGAGGCCCCCACTTCGGCGACTCCCCCGGCGACCTCCGTCGGAATATCCTGCTGCTCCAGCTGGGACAGGGCCTCGAGCGCTTTGCGCGTCGCTTCGAGTTGTTGCCGGTACAGGCTGATCGAGGTTTGCAGCTCCGCGATCCTGCGGGGTTTTTCGGTCGCGCTCTTGAGACCATCGATGACCGGCCGGGCGATCAGGGCCAGTTCCTGGTGCCAGTCGAATTTTTTATCTTCCGTCTCGTCCAGGTTGCGCAGGTTGACGCCGTTGCTCGCGGTGCGCTCGAACGAATCGGTCAGCTCGCGAATCCTCTGCTGCAGTTCGGTGATCTGTTCACGGATTTTTGCCTTGCTTAGTTCATCCGCGACGGCGAGTTGCTCGAGCAAGGCCCTGACCTGTTCGCGCCTGTCTTCGAGCACTGATTTAATGGTCTGGAGCCGACGGATCGTCTGCTCGCTCTGCGCCGCGGACGGTTGCGGCGCCGGGTCGTCAGTTTGCGCCAGCGCCGGCAGCAATCCTGACGATGCAGACAAAGAAAGCGCCAGTGCAGCTATACGGATACGTCGATTCAAGAATATGCCTCGCCGATGATTAGCAATACCAGGAAGTGACATGTTACCAATAAATGCCGAGTTCGAATAAAAAACCGCCTGCCTTTACTACAGTCCTAACACTCCTTGTCGATACTGGAGTCGGCTGCGCGATAAAGCCAGGTAAGAGGAATGTTTGGCAATGAATAAGATGCTGCGTTTTTCGGTGGTTACTTCGATCATCCCGGCGCTGTTTGCAGCGCAGGGAATTCAGGCGCAGGTGTATAAATGGACTGACGAGAATGGCAAGTTGCATTTCACCGATAAACCACCCAAGCAGTCGCAGAAGGAGCCTGAAGAGGTCAAGCTCAAGCCAAAGCAAAATACCTCAAAAACCAGGTTTTCGACGATAGCGCAACATGAGCCGATCAAGAAACTGGTAATACGATTCCCTGACCCGGTAACAAGAGTGCTGTGCCCTGAATCTTTTATCGATCACGAGGCGACTCCGACGAGGACAGTGGCTGGAAGAATCGTCCATCTGCGCGCAGGAACTGGGTAAAGAACTCGAACAACACCAGGCGAGAGGTTTGTACAAACACTACCAGTCCCTCCAGGGCGATGATCGTCGTATGACCAATGATAAGATGAGTATCCTGTCCCGGGAAGTGCCCTTTATGCTGCTTTGTTCTGTATTTCAGAAAACAGATATACTGCCGTCGAAATAGCAAAGGGCTTCTGCGAAAAAAATTGAGATTACCGGTCGTTTTTATCGCTGCGTTATTGTCTGGTGCCGGATCAGTTTTTACGAGTGAGGTAAGCCTGGCCGGGTGCACCTGTGTCTGCGTCGATGGATTGAACCAGCCGCTTTGCGCCAGCATAATGGACGTCAAGCCCCTGTGCCCGCCGAAGGTCTGCCCGAGAGAGCCGCAAGTGACGCGGCCTTTGGACCAGTCAGCGATACCGCCCGGGAGGACAGGGCCCTGCCCGAAGGAATATATTTACAATAAATATACCCGCCGCTACGAGTGGTGGTCGTTGTGTCCTTGATTCTCCCGAAGCTGCGGCGGCATGCGAGTCAATAAAATTTCAATAGCAGTCCTACTCCTGGCGTCGTCGACTCTCATGGCGCAGGACAAAGGCATGGGGCCCATCGAGATAACGGCGACCAGGGTGGCGAAAGACCCCGCGGATATCCCCGCGGCAATCAGCACGGTGGGGCAGGATCAAATCCAACTCGGCGCCGAGCAACTCGGGCTGGATGAGTCGCTGCGCCAGGTTCCCGGCCTGTTCATGCTCAACCGGTATAATTTTGCCCAGGATTTGCGAGCGTCTATCAGGGGTTTCGGTGCTCGTTCAAGTTTTGGTATTCGCGGGATCAAGGTTATCGTCGATGGAATTCCCGAAACCCTGCCGGACGGCCAGGGATCGGTCGATGGCATCGACATCGGTTCCGCCGCCAGTATCAGTGTAATTCGCGGCCCGGCATCGTCGCTGTACGGGAACGCTTCGGGCGGGGCGATTCTGATCGAGTCGGAGCAGGGGCCGGCGATACCGTTCGCGGAAGTCCGCGGCACCGCTGGAGATTATGGGTTCGAAAAGTCGCAGCTGAAACTGGGTGGCGATACGGGCAAGCTGAATTACCTGTTTAACCTGTCGGATACTTCGATAGATGGTTATCGCGATCACAGCGAGTTCGAAAATACGCAGTTCAACACGCGTTTCGAAACCACGCTGTCGGCATCCTCGAGCCTGCTAGCCACGATTCACCATACCGACCAGCCCGTTGCCAGGGATCCCGGCGGCCTCACCGCGGAGGATGCCGAGGCCGACCCGACCCAGGCGCGATCGGCGAACCTGGTCTTCGATGCCGGAGAGGCGCTGGAACAAACCCGTATCGGCCTGCTGTACAAAACCGGTTTTGGCGCAGGCCGGGAATTGAGCGCGCGTGCCTACCATAGCGACCGGGATTTCAGTAACAGGCTTCCGTTCCAGGATGGCGGCATTGTGAAGCTTGACCGGGGATTTTCCGGGGCCGGCCTGACATATACCGTCGAGGGTGACCTGGGGGGTAAACAGAATCGACTGCTGCTGGGTAGCGATTTTGATCGCCAGGACGATGACCGCAGCCGATTCGACAACCTGGAGGGCGAGACCGGTGCGCAGACCTTCGAGCAAGACGAACTGGTTACTTCCGTCGGTGTTTTTTTGCAGAACGAAACCAGGCTAAACGAGGTTACCGAGCTCACCGTCGGGATTCGCTATGACGAGGTCAACTTCGATGTCGACGATCGGTTTCTCGTCGATGGTGACGATTCCGGCGAAATCGACTTCGCCCAGTTCAGCCCAATGGCCGGTATCAGCATCAAGCGTGGCAACGACACCCGGCTGTATGCGACCATTTCGACCGCGTTCGAGACACCGACGACCACCGAGTTCGCCAATCCCGCCGGCGGCGGATTTAACCAGTCGCTGGAACCGCAGGAATCCACCAATTATGAAGTGGGTATTAAAACCCGGGGCGATCGCTATCGGTTTGAAGCCGCCCTGTTCCATATCGATGTCGAAAACGAGTTAACGCCCTTCGAGCTTCCGTCCCAGCCTGGCCGAACTTTCTATGAAAATGCCGGCGAGTCCAGCCGTGATGGACTGGAGCTGTCGTATAGTCGTTCACTCTTGTCGCAGCTGCGTTTTGCCCTGGCTTATACCTATTCGGATTTCGTGTTCGATCGTTTTACCGACGAGAACGGCAACGAGTTTGACGGTAAACGAATTCCCGGGATTCCTCGAAACCTGCTGAATCTGGGCATTTCCTGGTTCGGGGATGCCGGTTACTACGCGAAATGGGATACGACTTACACCGGTGAACTCTATGCCGACAATGCCAATCGAACCAGTGTCGGATCCAGCAGCGTGTCGAACCTTCGCGTTGGGTATAGCGGAATTTTCGATGACTGGGAGCTTGCCTCCTTCCTGGGGATAAACAACCTGTTCGACGAGGATTACAATAACAACATTCGGATCAACGCCTTCGGCGGCCGGTATTTCGAACCGGCACCGGAGCGCAATGGCTACATCGGGATAACGCTGCGCCGTCGTTTTTTCGGAAGGAATGCCGACGAGAGCCAGGGTGTCGTATCGAGCGGGTAAGTGTCGAAAGACCTGTATCGGTCGACAGGGCACATCATCCGCAGCCCCTGATTTTAATGGAAAGGCAAAACAGACCGGGCGTCAGCTACCCGATTTGCTGACCGGGCGACCTTCGCTTATCCAGTTCGTGATACCGTCCCTGACGTTTACAACGTTGCGGTATCCGCCGCGGGTTGCCAGCCAGTTGGACAGCGTTGCGGTTCGATTGCCGGTGCGACAGATCAACACAAACTCCTCGTCTGGTTGCACCGTTTTTTGCAGCATATCGATGAACGATTGCTGGAACCGGCCCTCGGCGTCGAAGGCGGTGGACTTGATGCTGCCGGCGACGATGCCCGTCTGTTGCCACTCTTCCGGACGGCGGATATCGATCAGCTTGACGCCGTTCTCGAGTTTCGCCACCAGCTCGGTATTGTCGATGTTAGCGAATGGTGGGGGCTGTACCGCAAGCAGCTCAACCTCGAAGAACAGAGTCGCATTCGGCGGTATGACACCACCGGCGCCCTGTTTACCGTAAGCCAGCCCGGGCGGAATCTGCAGTACCCGCTTGCCGCCTGATTTCATCCCGTTGATACCGATATCCCAGCCCGGAATCACCTGGCCCGAACCCAGCGTGAAGCGAAACGGCTCGCCGCGCTCGACGCTGGAATCGAACACTACGCCGTCCTCGAGTTTGCCGGTGTAGTGAACCTCGACAACCGAAAATGGCAGTGCCTCGAGGCCCTCGCCAACCTCGATGTCGTCAATCTTTACATCCGGGCCGCCGTCATGGGAGGCGTACGCCCCCGTTGCAATGAAGATCAAGCCCAGGCCAAGCAAGCAAGCTCTAGCGTGTCGCAACATCTGCTACTCCTGATTATGCAGTTGAGTCGGCGCTGATCGTCGCGCCGCAAAAGTCGGAATAATACCGCAATTACGCGAAGAAAACCGGTTGATTTAAGTGTCTCGAGAAGTCGCTCAGGTTCGATTTCACACTAGTGATTAGTAAAAACAGCTAGTCGGGTATTACTGGCATACAGACACATCCTGAAATTCTGCGCTTGTTCCATTTTTACCGTGCGTCAACAGAATCGTTTCGAATTCGTTTATGTCCCATATCAAAGAAATAACGGCATCTTCCCAGTTCCCGGTTGCCAGGTTGTCTGATATATAATCCTGGCCTTCCGGCTTCCCGTACCGCTTTTCATATTTTTCCCTTGCCTGCATGAATACCGCGTGTGAATCAGCCAGCCTGAATTTCATTAAGTATAATTTTTGAGGTGTGGAGCAATAGACTAGATTGTATTTGGTCGTATTGTCAGCCGGGCCGGCAAAGGTTTGCCGGGCGTCTTCGGTTACAACGAAGGATTCTTTATCGGACAGGGATTCGACGACATCGAAACGGCTCATACCGCTTTTGAAACCATAAGCAATCCACGCCTTACTTTGGCCGGATATAATCAGCATGGCAATCAGCAAGGTCGTTTTAATCTTCATATTATTCCGAATCTTGTTACTGAATCTTTTGCTAAGCCTGGTAACGCCAGGTTTGGTTCACGACCGGCATATGATACCTGTCCCTAAGCGGTTATGTTTAGTTCCGAGTACGGCGATTTTAATGGCTGTCCCGGCTTTCGTCTTCCTGCTCTAAAGATAATAGATTTGTCAGGCGAGAGTAACGGCTCCGGTCGGGCTCGAGCCGGCAATCAAGGGATTACGAAACAGAGTGATTGCGTGAAGTTTCTGCCGCTACGGGAGCGAAGCTCTACGATATTTCCTACCGGGGAGGTAGGCGCTCTGAAAAAGTGCGGCAGTTACCTGAGTTTTGGCAATTTGGTAACGGTTCTTATTCGGTTGGCTTTTTTGCGAATTTTCGCCAGTCTCGTTTCAAGATTCGATATTTCTCGTCTCAGGAAAAGCAGTCTGTGCGAGCCAGGATTGCTCGCTTCTAGCTGCTTGATCGTAGCTCTCGAGCGTTTGATAGATTTGACCAGCTTGGTTTCATCAATAGCGAGCCCCAGGCAGATTAAAAGGCCGGCTGTCGATGTTGGTTCAATTTGGTGGGAAGTATCCATAGCACCTCGTCCATGACCCTCAAGAGCTACGATAATACACAGGTAACCGAATCATCCTCATCACCCAAATGGGTTAAACTGGCTTATCGGGGCGTCATAGCAGGCGTTACAGGACTCGTTT
>JAACFA010000026.1 GCA_009937625.1 Gammaproteobacteria bacterium
CGGTTGCCGAGGCGACTATCGGGCGCAAGATCGGCAACCGGGCCATCCTCTGGGGTGCCGTCGCCGGCACGATGCCGGACCTCGACGTGTTCGTGCCGCTCGGCGACGTGGTGAAAGATTTCACCTACCACCGCTCGGCGAGTCACTCGCTGTTCGTGCTGGCGCTGGTGACGCCGCTGTTGGTGTGGCTGATCACTCGCATTCATGCCGATACCAGGGAATTGCGAAAACGCTGGATGCTGACGATATTCCTGGTGTTCGCGACCCACGTGCTGCTCGATAGCCTGACCGCCTACGGCACCCAGATTTTCTGGCCCCTGTTGAACACGCCGGTGTCGCTGTCCTCGGTATTCATCATCGATCCGACCTATACTCTCCCGCTGCTGATCGGGGTTATCGCCGCACTGGTGATGACGCGCGACAGCGACCGCGGGCACCTGGTCAACCGCTTCGGCCTGATCGCGAGCACGGCCTACCTCGCCTGGAGCCTGGTTGCCAAGGGAATCGTAGATCGCAACTTCGAGGATGCGCTGGTCGACCAGGGTATTAGCTACCAGAGGATATTCAGCACGCCCGCGCCGTTCAACACGCTGCTGTGGCGCGCTGTCGTCCGGGACGAGGGCGGTTATTACGAGGGCTATTACTCGCTGTTCGATGACAATAACGATATCCGTTTCAGTTATCACCCGAGCCAGGAGGCGCTGCTGACCGAAATCGCAGATCACTGGCCGGTACAGCGGCTGCAGTGGTTTAGCCGGGGATTCTACGCCGTCTCCGAGCGCCAGGGCGACATCGTTATCAGCGACCTGCGGATGGGATATGAGCCAAGTTACGTATTTCAGTTCAAGGTCGGTAAAATCTCCAATCCGCACCCGAAGCCGGTTGTCGCCGAGCAAATCAGTCCGCAGCGCGACCTGGGCATGCTGCAGCTGGTCTGGGACCGAATCTGGGATCAGGACGTGCGCCTGGGCCTAAACCAAACGAGCGGTTAAACTCCCGGCCGTTTAGCTTGTCAGACTCAGGGAAATGACCAGACAATTGCCAGTCACGCTGTTAGCCATCGGTCTTGCCGTCGCTGCCGGCATCGGTATCGGCAGCATGTTTGCCGGTGGTATGCAAGCGTCCTCACCGGCGATGCCCGGCGATCAGCCGGTCAACAATCCCGATTCGACAATCCAGGCGCCGCGGGTTGCGAATCCAGCGGCGGACCGCCTGGCCGAGCTGGATCGCCGGCTGCAGGATGAAATTCGCGCGCGCCAGGCGCTGGAGCTGAAGCTGGAGTCACTGTCCCGGCAGGTAGCAGTGCTGGATATTACTAACGGGGCGACCGGCACGGCAGATCCCGGTGAGCAGCCGGTCGGCGATCCGGAGGAGCGGGACAGGGACTGGTTCGACGACCAGGCGCTGTTGGATAACGGTATGGACAGCGGCCTGGTGAGCGAGCTAAAGGTTTTTTTCGAGCAGCTCGAAATGGACCGCCTTTACCTGCGTGATCGCTCGGCCCGTGAAGGCTGGGATCGGGCACAACTGCGCGCGGAACTGCAAGCCATCGAAAGCCGTGAAGAAGACTTGCGGCAGCGCCTCGGTGACGAGGCCTACGAAGCCTACCTCTACGCCTCCGGTCGGCCTAACCGCGTGGCGGTTACCAGCGTGCTGGCGAGCGCCCAGGCCGGCCAGGCCGGCATTCAGTCGGGCGATCATATCCTGCGCTACGACAACCAGCGCATCTATAACTGGATGGACCTGCGCGAGGCCACCACCGGTGGCGATATCAGCGACACGGTCGCGGTCGAGGTCGAGCGCGACGGCACGACCCTGCAGTTTTACCTGGCGCGCGGGCCGATGGGAATCCGCATGGATTCGCTCAGCGTCCCCCCCTGAGCGTCCCAATTATTATCTAGTTGTAGGCGCGCCACAGCATCGAACAGCCGGATACCACGAGGATACCGATTATCAGGTACTGGAAGCGCGCGTCGCTGATGCGCCGGCGGATGCGCTGACCGATCAGCAGGCCGATGGTGACCGGGATCGTCGCCAGGGCCGAATCCAGGGGACCACCGCGCTGACGTAGAGAAAACTGATCGAGCTGACGAACTGGTTCTTGTCCAGGTTACGGATCGATATCAGGTAAACGATCAGCATCGGTCCGAAAAACGACGACAGGCCTCCGATCAGCCCCGAGGCGCCGCCGAAGAACAAGCCCGCGGGCTTAACCATCGGGTCCGGCAGGTGCAGGCGGAAGCGTGAACCCTGCAGCAGCGCGAACCCGATGACCGAGATGCCGACCACCACCAGCAGGGTTTTTTCATCGATAACCGACAGGATTTTTACCCCGACCCAGGTGCCAACCAGGATCGCGAGGAAGGTCGGCCAGAAACGCGCTATCACCGCGGTGCTGCGCTCGGCCTGTGCGAACTGCCACAGGTTGGCGACTACCACCGGGATTGCCATGATCGCGATCGCCATCTGCGGCGGCAGCACCAGCGCCATCATCGGCACCGTCAGCAGCGGCGTGCCGACACCGAGCGCGCCCTTGATGAATCCGCCGCACCAAAGCGCGAAGAAACACCAGCCTATGATCCAGGGCGCGTATTCGGCGAGCAAATCGATAATCCTCGAGCAAAGCGCCGCATGTTAGCAGTTTGCGCCGGATTGAAAAGTCTGCGCGAACAGACGGGAACTTGCAATGCTGCCCTGTTTGCCGGTTTGAAATCGGCGACGCTGCGGGTAAACTTGCGCGTTCCGTCATATCCAGGTTGCAGAAATGGCCAAACCGGCAGTTTCCCAGGTGGCAAACGCCACCGATGAAGAAAAAGCGAGCGTCGCGCAACTGATCGACAATGCACGCGCGGCGATGCGGCAGTTTGCCGGCGCCGACCAGGCGCGAGTCGACGAAATCGTGACCGCGGTCGCCTGGTCGTTATACAAACCGGAGAATGCCAGGCACCTGGCCGAGCTCTCGGTCAGGGATACCGGTATCGGCAACGTTGCCGACAAGATTATCAAGAACCAGCGTAAAACCTTCGGCGCATTGCGCGACCTGATGCGGGTGCGCACCGTGGGGGTCATCGAAAACGACACCGGGCACGGCGTCATCAAGTACGGCAAGCCGGTCGGGGTCGTCGCCGCGATCACGCCGTCGACCAATCCCGCGGCAACCCCGGTCAACAAGACCATGATGGCGCTCAAGGGCGCCAACGCGATCGTGATCGCGCCCTCGCCCGCGGGCTGGAGCAGTACCAATGCCACGGTCGAGCTGATGCGCGGCGCGCTCGAGAAAGTCGGCGCTCCCACTGACCTGGTGCAGATTCTGCCGCAACCGGTGTCGCGCAACATGACGCGCCTGCTGATGGAGCAGGCCGACCTGATCGTCGCCACCGGTTCGCAGAACAACGTGCGCGCGGCCTACAGCAGCGGTACGCCCGCGATCGGGGTCGGCGCCGGCAACGTACCGGTCATCATCGACAGCAATGCCGACCTGGCCGATGCCGCGCAGAAAATCTGTGCCTCGAAGACTTTCGACAACTCGACTTCCTGCTCGTCGGAAAACTCGCTGGTGATCCTCGACGACCGTTACGACGAAGCGATCGCCGCGCTCAGGAGTGCCGGCGGCTACCGCTGTAGCGAGGCGGAGCGGGAATTGATCGGCGAGCGGCTCTGGGTCGACGGCAACCTGAACCGCGACCTGATCGCGAAAGATGCCGACGTGTTCGCCGCCGGCGTCGGTCTCGACGAGTCGGCGCGGCAGGCGCGCTTTTTCATGGTCGAGGAGGACTTCGACCCGCTGTCCCCGTTTGCCGACGAAAAACTGTCGCTGGTGTTGACGGTGTACCGCGCGCGCGACTTCGACCACGCGGTCGAACTGGTGAAGAATGTCCTCGAGGTGCAGGGCAAGGGTCATTCCTGCGGCATCCACACGCGCAACCTCGATCACCCGGTGCGGCTGGCCGAGGAAATCGACGTGGTGCGCGTGCTGGTCAACCAGGCGCATACCTTCGGCAACGGCGGCAGCTTCAACAACGCGCTCAATTTCACGCTGAGCATGGGCTGCGGCACCTGGGGCGGCAACAGCATCAGCGAAAACCTGAACTACAAACACTTTATCAACACCACGCACCTGGTGACCACGGTGGCCGAGGACAAGCCCACCGAGGAGGCCCTGTTCGGCGCCTATCACGCGCGTTACGGCAAGGATTGAAGATGGAGACCGTGCGCGCCTGCATCGAGCGGCATGCCGCCGACTCGCCGCGACGCGATTATCTGATCGCGCCGGAGAGTGGCCAGCGGCTGAACTTCGCGCAGTTGAAGACCGCGGTGGATGAAGTCGGCGATCGGCTCGATCGCCTCGGACTCGGCGCCGGCGCCCGGGTCGCCTTCCTGCTCAACAACGGCTTCTGGACCACGCGCCTGTTTCTCGGCGTGATGGCGAGTAACCGTGTCATCGTGCCGCTCAACGCCGTGGCCGGCACCGTGCAGCTGGTGCACGTGCTGGATCACTCGGATGCCGAGGTCGTGTTCGTCACGCCCGGATATCGCGACAAGCTCGACGAAATCATGGCGCAGGTCGAGCGGCCAATCCGCATCGTCGAAATGGACGATGCCGATGGGCCAGAGTGGCCGGGCGATACCGACCCGGTCGAGCCGCCGCCACCACCCGGCCCCGAGGACACCGCGTTGTTGCTCTACACCTCTGGTTCCACCGGCCTGCCCAAGGGCGCGGTGCTGAGCCATCGCGCGGTGACCAGCGGGGGGCGCAACGTGGTCGAGGGTCACCAGCTGCAGCCGCAGGACCGCGCGTTCTGCGTACTGCCGGTGTACCACATCAACGGTGCCATGGTTACCGTGTCGGCACCGCTCTACAGCGGCAGCAGCGTGGTCATGCCGCAACGCTTCAGCGCGACCGATTACTGGCGGCTGGTGGCGGAGCACCGCTGCACCTGGAGCAGCATCGTGCCGACCATCATCAAGTACCTGCTCGATCGCGCCGCGCAGGAGCCTTACGATTTCGGCAACGACGAGCGCCTGGCCGGCTTTCGTTTCGCGCGCTCGGCCTCGGCGCCGCTGGCCGCGGTAACGCTGGAGCAGTGGGAACAGACATTCAAGGTGCCGATGATCGAAACCCTCGGGTTGACCGAGACCGCCGGTACCGTGGCCAGCAACCCGCTGCCGCCGGCGCCGCGCAAGCCGGGTTCGGTCGGGCTGCCGTACGGTAACGAGATCGTGATCGTCGACGAGCACGGCGAGGAATGCCCGCCGCAGGTCGTGGGCGAACTGATCATGCGCGGCAGTAACCTGCTCGACCTGTACTACAAGAATCCCGAGGCGACCGCGGAATCGATCAGGGAGGGCTGGTTTTACAGCGGGGATCTCGGCATGAAGGACGAGGACGGTTACATCTTTATCACCGGCCGCTCCAAGGAGCTGATTATTCGCGGTGGCGAAAACATCGCACCGCGCGAGATCGACGACGTGCTGTACAAGCACGAGGCCATCCTGGAAGCCGCCGCGGTCGGCGTCGACGACGAAAACTATGGCCAGGAAGTGGTTGCCTGCGTGGCGCTGCGCGACGGTTACCAATGCAGCGAGGACGAGCTCAAGGCGTTCTGCGAAGCCGGCGTCGGCAAGTACAAGATGCCTAAAACCGTCTACTTCTTCGACGAGCTGCCAAAAGGCCCGTCGGGCAAAATCCTGCGACTCAAACTACCCGAACTGATCGCAAAAACGACCGCTGGCGAATAGCCGCCTGCCAATCCCGAGGCCATCCCCGCGAATAGTAGTCATCCCCCAATAGGAGCCATTGCCCCAATAGGGGCCATCGCCCCAATAGGGGTCATCCCCGAGAATAGTAGTCATCCCCGAGAATAGTAGTCATCCCCGAGAATAGTAGTCATCCCCGAGAATAGTAGTCATCCCCGAGAATAGTAGTCATCCCCGCGCAAGCGGGGATCTCGTAACGGTGGCGAGTTGTAAGATCCCCGCTTGCGCGGGGATGACGATCATTATTTGGGATGACGACCATTATTGGGAATGACGGCTTGCGCCGGTATGACGGTGTTGCCGAACGGGAAAGTCACCCCGGCATTCGACGCCGGCCGGTTGTCAGATCGGGAAATGCTGGCGCAGGGTTATCCTCAGCTTGTCGCGCGCCGGCTTCGATTGTTGATAGATTTCGTCCACGCGGTTGAAGTCGAGCACGCCGATATCCTCGAGCTCGGGGCGCACGTAGATGTGCGGCGGCCGCTGCTTCATTTTCTCGCGCAGGATGGCCGCCTGCATGATCTGTATCGTGTTAAAAATCGTTTCGAAGTAACCGGGACTATCGTCGGATTTGGGTCGACGGTTGCCGGAGACGTCGACCGCGATCACGACGTCGCAGCTGTCGAACAGCAGGTCGTAAGGCACCGGGTTAACCAGTCCGCCGTCGACTAGCACGCGCCCGCGATAATGCAGCGGATTGAACAATCCCGGAATCGCGATGCTGGCCTGAATCGCGGGGCGCAACTTGCCGGATTCGAACACGACCTGCCCGCGTTGCCAGAAATCGGCCGCCACGATCTTGAGCGGGATAGACAACTGACTGAAACGGGAAACGCCGATGGTTTGCTCGAGAAATTTCGCGAAAGCCTCGGTGTCGACCAATCCGCCGCGCCCGAGGCGCAGCTCGATGAAGTCCCACCAGCGGGCCACGTCCTGTCGAAACAGGCTGCCGAGCCAGGATTCGTTTTCCGATACGGTAAGCCGGTCGACCAGCTCGCGAATCTCGTGCGCCGTCATGCCCGCCGCGTACATCGAGCCGATCACGGCGCCGATGCTGGTGCCGGCGATTTGCCGCGGGCGAATCTGCAGTTCGTCGAGTACTTCCAGCACCAGGATATGCGCCAGGCCGCGTGCGCCGCCGCCACCGAGCGCGATGCCGACCTTATCGCCATCCATCCAGCGATCGCAGCTTGCGAGCAGGCTGGAGGCAATGGTGAGCTTGAGAAAGTCGCGCCGATTCATGTCAGGGCCCAGTATATCCGCTCCGGCGATCCGTCTCGACCATCGCATTGGCCTGGGCCTCGCACAAACACTTTTTTCGGTAATATTTCGCCGTGACTTCGATCTCGTCGTGCAAGCCAATTGCCGGTTGATCGGTCCGGTGTTTGCGTCCCGCTGGATGGTGCTAGACGGGTAAAGTTTTTCATCGACTTGTTAAATTCGGGGAAGGCTTTAAGATGCCGGGTTATTGAACGGACTGCGGTTTCCACGTCGATAAAACAACAATCAGTCCGTTCCTGGCTGCTGCAGTAAATCAAAAACACTGAGCCGATGGCATTAAAACCTGTATGAAAGGATTGCTAGTTTTTCCTGTTCTGCTCTGCCTGTTGCTCGGCGCATCGGCGTTCGCCGCCGACTTTAACAGCGGTGTCGAATTCTACAAGAATAAGGACTACGCCGGCGCTTTCGGCCAGTGGAAACCGCTGGCCGAGCTGGGTTATCCCGAGGCGCAGAATAACCTCGGCTGGCTGTATGAACACGGCAAGGGTACCCGGCGCGATCTCGACGCCGCCTTCAAGTGGTACCAGCTGGCGGCGAGGCAGGGGAACGCTGTCGCCCAGACCAACCTGGGTTCGATGTACGAGCACGGCAAGGGAGTCAGCCGCAGCTACGAGGCCGCTTTACGCTATTACAACCGAGCGGCCAAGCAGGGCGACGCCGCGGCGCAGAACAGCCTGGGCAGCATGTATCAGAACGGAAAAGGGGTCGAGCGCGACAACAAGGTCGCCGTCGAGTGGTACCGGCTGGCCGCGGCGCAGGGGAATTCGCACGCCGAGTTTAACCTTGGCACCCGTTATCACAAGGGGCTGGGGATCAGGCAGGATAATAAAACCGCAATCAAATGGTTCGAACTCGCCGCGCGCAAGGGGCATGCCGGCGCCCTGTACAATCTTGGCTGGATGTACGAGAACGAGGCAGGCGTGTTGCACGATATGGAGAAAGCGATCGAATACTACCAGTCAGCCGCCAGCAAGGGGGAATCGCGGGCACAAACCAATCTCGGCACCCGCTATCAGCAGGGCAACGGGGTGCCGCAAGATTACAAGCTCGCACTGAAATGGTTCCTGGCGGCCGCGCGGCAGGGTGACGAGGAGGCCCAGCTCAGCCTCGGAAAAATGTATCAATCAGGCCGCGGTGTCACGCGCAACTTCGAAACCGCGGTCAAGTGGTTTCGCCTGGCGGCCGAACAAGGTTACGCCACGGCGCAAAACCTGCTGGGTGCGATGTATTCGCGCGGTCTGGGTGTGGCGCAGAATCATGGACTGGCAGTGGACTGGTACCGCGCGGCCGCAGAGCAGGGGGATGCCACGGCGCAGTACAATCTCGGCGCAAAGTATGCCAACGGGGAAGGCGTCAGTCGCGATTACGTGCTGGCGCACATGTGGTGGAACCTGGCCGCGTCGCGCGACAATTACAACGCGCCCTACAGTCGTGAGAAAATCGAAAACGACATGACACCCGAAGAAGTGCAGACCGCGCGCCGGCTTGCGGTCGAGTGCGAGGCGCGCCGTTTCCGGGACTGTTGATCTGCATTTGCTAATTTCGATATCGGGATGTACAGCGCCATGGCCGGGCGCTTGCCGGTTCGATGGCTGCCCTCCGATTCAGTTTTATACTGTTGCTCGTCAATGATTTTCTCTTTTGCGTCTGCCAGAATATTTTCAGTTAAATGACAGGGCTCTGTGCCGTTGGCTGGCGAATAATATGTTTTTACCGATTGAATCCAGATGAAGCCGGTCTCTGCCCTGATTGGATTTGCCCTCTTTATCAGCCCGCTCACGGGCGTGGCCAAGTTCGAGGATCTTCACTTGTTGCCCCCGGCGCCGGTAACGCGTGTAGAGGAATACAGGGAACTCGATGCGTCGTGTGTCGATGATCCTGTGCAGGGTCCCGAGCGGGGCAAGATCATCATCGATAACAGGGAAGCGCTGCGGGCCCGCTGGGTGATGATCGAGAACGCGAACTGCGAAATTTTAATCGAGTATTACACCGTGGCGAGTGATCGCATCTCGATTGCCGGCCTGGCTTTACTGGTCGAGGCCGCGAACCGCGGGGTCAAGGTCAAGATACTGCTAGATGGTATCACTCATCAGATAAAGGATTCCCTCGCCGCCGCCACGGTGTACAACCCGCGCGCCCGGCAAAATATCGAAATCCGCCTGTTCAATCCGCTCAGTATATTTTCTCCAGGCACCTGGTTAGCCCGCCTGCACGACAAGGCCATAATCGTCGACGGTCATCAGGTCATCTCTGGCGGGCGAAATATCTCCAACAAATACTACGGCATCGAGGCGGGTGGATTCTTCGATGCGGACGTGTACCTGGAAGGCCGCATTGGGGAACATACGCGGAGCTATTTCTACAGTCTCTGGAACGGCGAACATGTCAGCCCATTCCAGTTAACCAACAATGACTTCGACACTATTCAACACTGTCGTCACGATGACTTTCGATTTGACGACCAATGCCAATGGGTTCGAACCAGGAAAATTCCAGAGGTAATCGAATACCTGGAGGCCCTGAAACAGGCCACTGACAAATTGCAGCAGGCCAGGGTCAAGCATAAGCAAATCGCGGACACGCAACAGCGTCTTACGAGAGAACTGCAGGCCTTGAAAAATCCAACTGAAGAGGCGTTAGCGTTCTTTATCGAACAGGACCGTTTGCTAACGGAGCAGGTGCGAGAAATCAGCAACAACCTTGCCATCGATGTAACAGATACCAGGGCCGTGATTACGCAGGCAGATCTCGATACCCATAAAGCGTTCGTGGCAAACGGGCCCGTCAACGTATTTTATGACGATCCCACCGAAGCAAAATCGGTAGAGGGTATTGCGACACAACTAAAAACATTCGTCGAAAAACGAATTAAAAAAGGTGCCGAGATTACGATCTTTTCTCCTTACGTGATCCTCGGCAGAAACGCGCGAGAGCTTATTAGTTATTTAATCGACGAAATGAACGTTACGTTCAGGATCTACACCAACGCCGCTGTCTCGTCCGACAATGTGTTCGCCCAGGCCTTTTATCGGCACAGAACATCGAAAGATTTCCTGGTAAAGGCGGGCGTCGATATCTTTGAATTCAAAGGCTATCGCAGCAAGCAAGAAGAGGAAATTTTCAACGCCACCGGGATTGCCACTACGCTGCATATGAAGGCGGCCCTGATCGAAAATCCCGGAGAGAATCCGCTTATCCTGGTCGGCACTTTTAACCTGGATCTTCGTTCGGCCTACTACAACAGGGAACTCATCTCGATTATCGACGCCGATGCTTCGGAGCACCAGGTGAAGATATTTAAAGACCTGGCCAGAATGATCGAAACGCACGGTTACAAGGCGGGGCTGGAAACCCATGATGAGGCCGGCAATATGAACGAGTGGTACGAGGAGTACCTCAAAGCGCCAGCCTGGAAACGGATCCTGATGCGAATCCTGAGAGGCATGAACTACTTCACGCTGGACTGGCTCAGAAAACAGGCCTGAATTCTGGCCGACGGGAGAGCGTGATCAAAGATAGCGACCGTCGTAGCTGGTGGATCCGGCCGAACGATGCCATAGGCGGTAGAGATGGCGCTTGCGCTCAGGCTCGGGATAATCCTCGAAGGCGCTGCGATAGTGCCCGATCTCGTGGTTGTTGAGATACTGGATCTGGCCGCGTTCGAGCGGCGCCTCGAACCACAGGTCCTCGGCCGCGCAAACCTCGTCGATTGCAGCGAGCGCGTTCTCGAGCGCAGCGTCCATGGGTTCGCCGGCGACCTCGTAGCCCTTGCGCACCAGCGACGCATTGGCGCGCGCGAACATGCGGTCGTTGCGCCAGCTGAAATAGGGCGCCCGGCATACCGGTGCGGCGCCCTCGCGGTGTTCTTTCTGGCGATCGTAATACATCGGCTGGTACAGGCGCTCGAGTTCTGCGGGATATCGCTCCAGCATCCGCTGATGCACCGAGTAAAGGCTGCAGAAACGGCTGACGCCGCCGCGCTTCGCCGGGTTGCGGCACAGCAGGCCGACGTAGTCGGGCAGCATGCGCGCAAACGCGTTATCGGTATGAAAATTGAGTTCCACCGAGGTATGCGAGCCGCGCGTGCCGTAGGCGTAATCGGCGCCGGTGTCGCTGACGTCGTAAATCATCTGGCCGTTCCATTTTTGCGCCACCGGGCGGCCGATCTCCTGGCCCAGCACCCAGTAGACCGCGAGCATGGTATCGACCGGGTAGTCGTCCATCGGCAGCCGGTCCAGCACCGCGAAACCGACGCCATCGTCGAGGATGCGTTTCATCTGCGCCATGATCGCGCGGCAGGCGGGCAGCTCGAACTCGTCGAGTTTGCGGCACAGGACGGGCAAGGGATTATCGTCGAAATGGCGCGCCATTAAATCGATCTCGTCGCGCGCCGCGTCCGGTAACGTGACCCGATAATCATCCCTGGACAGCTCCGGTGCAAGCCAGCACAGGCGGCCGCCCGGTGACCGCCTCATCGAGGATACTTCGTTACTGCAATCAAGGTAGTTGCAATCCATCTTCTCGATTCCTGCTGGGAGTCGGTGAATTATAGACAGTCGACCGCATCAGGTCACGAGGACGCCTGCAACGATGGATCGTGTCGATGCGATTTCGTGCCCGACTGTCTTTGATCGCGTTATCGACGGCAAGTCAGGCAGTAGTGTCTTAGGCGCTGGATTTCGGCTACGGGCAAAAAAACGATACGGTCAAACAGTTTTATGGATACCGGCAGTTCCCCGGATGAATCAGCCTCGCGTGACGATGACCAGTCCCGCCCCGGGATTGACCGTCACCCGGTCGCCGGTCCGGATCAGTTGCGTGACGTCGCCATCGTCAAAGCGATCGCACAGTGCCATGTCGGCGAGCGCGGCGCCCTGCGCCAGGATCGGGTTGACGTTATTGAACAGGATCGCTTGCGGCGCGACGCCGCGCGATTTCATTTCGTGCAGCATCCAGGCCGACGCGACGCCGCCCTTGGCGGTGTTGAACACCATGATCTTGTCGACGTAGCTCTGGCCCGCGAGCTTGTGTTGCGGGCGTGAAAAGATGCCCGCGATGCGGTCGAGATCGTAGCGCGCGGAAAAGTTATCGTCGGTGACCAGCGCCTCTCCCGATACTTCAGGACCGACACCAACGTGGCAGCTGAGCTTGATGGTTGCCATCAGACGATCTCCCCGGCGATGGCTGAGGCGACGCAGTTTTCCATGTTCGACAGCGTCGGCTCATAGCCGTAGCCGCCGATGATATTAGTCAGCTTGACCGAGTTGGTCAGCAAGCGTTTCCAGCCGTTGGCCTCGCCCATTTCGCGCGCGTAAGACTGGTAAAAGCACATGCCCTCGAGCACCAGCGCTCCGGAAGACTCGATGCGTTCCACCAAACCCATGCGGCGCGCGTCGGCCGCCACCACCGGGCTGGTCACCGCCAGCAGGTCGGTATCCTGGTGCAGCTTCTTGCCGTCGAGTAATTCCGCCAGCGACTGCATTTCGAGCAGCGATAACTGCGGTGCGGAGAACACCACCACGTCGACTTTCTCGCCCTTGCCACCGTAGCGCGAGAAGAATGCCTCGAAGTCGGCCTCGCCGATGGTCTCGGCGGGGAGCGCATCCGGGTCGCAAACCGATTCCAGCGTCGGCGCCTCGGGCGTCACCCCGACCAGGTGGAACAGCGGCACCGAGCCGAAGCTCGCCATCGCCGCGCCCATGTGTTTCATTTCGTCGGAGCCGGGCAGCGATTCGATGCCTTCGATTACCGGCACTTCCCAGTAAGAACCCGCGCGCGCGCCGACGATGCCGCCGAGCGCGCCCCAGTCCGACAGGTACTTCGGCTGGCAGCTCACGCGATAACGCTTAGTCGCCCTGCGATTTTGATCCAGATGGAGGCCGTAGCGCGGCGTGCGCCCGGTCAGGCCGGCTGCCAGCGCCGACGGTCCGCCCTCGAAGTTGGAATAGGCGCCGAGCACGCTGTTGCAGTAGATCACGACACCGGTATCGCCGAAGGCCAGGTGTTCGCCACGCACCGGCGGCATGATGGTCTGGTAGTTGATGCAGGTGTTGGTCATCATGATGCCGAAGGCTTCGAAGGCGTCGATCGCGCGCTGCTCGAGCGCCGCCATGGCGTCGGTTTGCCTGAGGCGTTTGTAGTGGCAGAAGTCGATGCCGCGCGGATCGGTAATCATCGGAATGCGCACGCGCCGCTCGCTTTCGGGCAGGGCCGCCATCTGTTCGAGAAACTCGACCCCGGCCTCGCCCAGCGACTCGGTGTCGGCCATGATATGCGCCTGGGTGACCTCGACGAAATCCGGTGCGTCGAAGAAACGTCCGACGCGCATCATGTGCTCGATCGCCCAGCGGCGCGGCTCGCCGAGTTCGCCATTCAGCATCGCCTGCTCTTCGGCGTTCAGTTTCATCGCGGCCAGTCTTTTTCGGAGTCGGTGGATTTCATCAGGGCATCGGTATAGCGATGCCCGGCGACAGTATCCTCGTTGATCAGCGCATCGAGTTCGGCCACGGTAGCCGCGTCGAGCTCGATCTCCGCTGCGCCGGCGTTTTCGATCATCCATTCCATGTGCTTGGTGCCGGGGATCGGAATCAGGCCGCCATCCTGCGCCAGCAGCCAGGCCAGCGCGAGCTGCGCCATGCTGCAGTCGTTACGCGTCGCGATTACGCCGAACGGCTCCAGCAGTTGCTGATTCCTGGCGAAATTCTCGGGCTCGAACCGGGGCCGCGCGATGGTCGCGCGGATGTCGTCCTCGAGCACCTGCGTGACGTCGGGCGATTTGCCGGTCAGGAATTGCCGCGCCAGCGGCGAGAACGGCACGAAGCCCACGCCGAGCTCGGCGCAGGTGCCGAGTATCTTGCGCTCGGGGGTTCGCGTCCACAGCGAGTACTCGGACTGCACTGCCGTAATCGGGTGCACGGCGTGTGCGCGGCGCAGGCTGTCGGCGCTCACTTCGGACAGCCCGATGGTCCTGATCTTGCCCTGTTCCACCAGTCGCGCGAGCGCGCCGACGCTTTCTTCGATCGGCACTTTCGGGTCGATGCGGTGCAGGTAGTACAGGTCGATGACGTCGGTGTTCAGTCGCCGCAGACTGTCTTCGCAGGTCTGGATGAGCACCTCGGGACGGCCGTCCATGACGGTTTTGCCTTCCTCGGTGCGCGAGAACCCGCATTTGCTGGCGAGCACGTACTCGTCGCGCCGCGCCGCCAGGTATTTGCCGATCAGGCTCTCGTTGTGCCCCAGTCCATAAAGCGACGCGGTATCGAGAAAAGTATATCCCTGGTCGAGCGCTGCATTGAACAGCTTGCCGGCCTCGTCGTCGGGGATACGCGGACCGTAACCCATCGACACGTTCATGCAGCCCAATCCAATCGCGGAGACCTCGAATGGTCCGATTCGTCTTTGTTGCATCGTTTCCTCGCGCTTCAGGCAGGACGATAATCATACCCAATGTCGATCAGGATTCCGAGTGCGGCGGTCGGAGCGAAGCGGCCGGCGCCGGTGGCAATTATCCGCCGCGGATGGTATAGAATGGCAGCCGCCATGTCCCCGGGAGCGAAAATGAAAGCCTTGCAGCCGAAACCTTTTCTCCATTGTCGCCGGATCGTGGGCGGTGCCGCTTCGCTGGTGCTGTCGTTCGGCCTCGTGGCCTGTGCCTTGACCGGCCAGCACACGGCTTCACCCGCCCCCGGGCTGTCGGGCAAGGTAACCGGGACCGTGGCCTACCGCGAACGGATCGCGCTACCTCCCGATGCCGTGGTCGAGGTCGTTTTGTTAGACTTGTCGCGCATGGACGTGGCGGCAACCATACTCGCGCAGCAGGTTATCGTGCCGAAACAGCAGGTGCCGATTCCCTTCACCCTCGGTTACGACCCCACGGCAATCGATACGCGCATGTCATACGCGGTGCGCGCGACGATCAAGCGCGGCGATAAACTATTGTTCGTGACTGACCGGAATCACCCGGTCCTGACCCGCGGCTACTCCGAAAGCGTGGATCTGGTGCTGGTGCGGAGCGGCGGCGGCGAGGCGCTCGAGTTCGGCAACCTCGCCAGCACGATGCGAACCTGTCCCTTCATGGCGCTGGAGGACCGGTTTTATCGGGTGTTGGAGCAGGTCGAGCGCTACGCGATTCGCGGCACCTGGTTGATGCTCTATGGCCCCGGCGGAGAAGTTGCGACCCTCGAGGCCTGGTACGAATAACCAGCTGGCTTTGATTCGGAGGAGCAGAGATCGCCTTCCTCGGTGTAGTTCGCGATTTCGGCTTCAGGATAGAGATCCCGGATGAAAACCCTGTGCTCACGGTAGTCGGCGCGAAAACCCTGAATGGCAGAGAAAAACGAGAAAGACTGGTGGCGACGGTGTCAGCAATTCTTTTTACCAGCCAGTATTGCCGACCAGGGCGGCAGGTTTACAGGCAAGGCCCTGTGACGGCAATTCAGGTTAACCCGATTGCCCGCGATGTCCCGCCTGATTCCACCTTTCGCCTGGAAAAGTAAAACTGCCGCCCCGTTTTCAGCCCGATATTGCTCGAGATTGCTATTGGCAGGAATCGATCACAATGCGAAAACGCTGCCAGGTAGAAAATAGCGGGCCGGAAAAGGACCTTCCTTCGACGCCCGATGCTGGTACAATTCTCGCTCGGTTTCCGTCAGAACCCACGCGAAGACCTGGAAACGAGTTGTTACCCGGTCATGCATGTTCGCCGGAAAAAACCACAGACGACCGTACCTTTCAGCCTAAGGAGAAATTAGAAAAATGCTCAATCAGGAAACCAGGCTTCGTGGCCTTTCTCTCGCTGTGCTGCTGTTCGGCGCCGCAGCGTTGCTGCTCGCCGGCAACGCCGCCGCGCAGTCCGCCGACAAGCCCAACGTGCTCGTCATCTGGGGCGACGATATCGGCACCTGGAACATCAGCCACAATAACCGCGGCATGATGGGTTACCAGACGCCGAACATCGATCGTATCGCCAAAGCGGGCGTGGCCTTCACCGATTACTACGGCCAGCAATCCTGCACCGCCGGGCGCGCCGCGTTCGTCGGCGGTACGGTGCCGGTACGCACCGGCATGACCAAGGTCGGCCTGCCGGGCGCCAAAGAAGGCTGGCAGGAATCCGACATCACGGTCGCCGCGGTGATGAAATCGCTCGGTTACGCCACCGGGCAGTTCGGCAAGAACCACTTCGGCGACCGCGACGAGCACCTGCCGACCAACCACGGCTTCGACGAGTTCTTCGGCAACCTGTACCACTTGAACGCCGAGGAAGAGCCGGAAAACCGCGATTATCCGAGGGACCTGGTGCTACCCAACGGCAAGACCTTCCTCGAGCAGTGGGGCCCGCGCGGCGTGCTCAGGTCGATGGCTAACGGCGACGGCACGCAGACGATCGTCAACACCGGCCCGTTGACCAAGAAGCGCATGGAAACCGTTGACGAGGAAACCCTGGCCGCGGCGAAGGAGTTCATCCTGAAAAATCACCGCGAGGGCAAGCCGTGGTTTACCTGGTGGAACGGTACGCGCATGCACTTCCGTACCCACGTCAAGCAAGAGCACAAGGGCATTTCCGGGCCGGGCGGCGACGAGTACAGCGACGGCATGGTCGAGCACGACATGCACGTCGGCGAACTGCTCGACCTGCTCGACGAACTCGGCATCGCCGATAACACGATTGTCTATTACTCGACTGATAACGGCCCGCATTACAATACCTGGCCGGACGCCGGCACCACGCCGTTCCGCGGCGAGAAAAACTCGAACTGGGAAGGCGCCTACCGCGTCCCGGCCTTCGTCCGCTGGCCCGGTAAGTTCCCGGCCGGTACCACGCTGAACGGCATTGTCGCGCACGAGGACTGGCTGCCGACCTTCGCCGCCGCGGCCGGCAAGACCGATATCAAGGAAGACCTGCTCGACGGCTACAAGGCAATCGGCCGAACCTACAAGACGCACCTCGACGGCTACAACATGCTCGACTACTTCTCGGGCAGGGCCGAGAAATCGCCGCGCAAGGAGTTCTGGTATTTCAACGACGACGCGCAGGTGGTTGCGATTCGCCTCGGCGACTGGAAGACGGTGTTCTACGAGAACCGAGGGCAGAAGTTCGGCGTCTGGATGGAACCTTTTACCGAGTTGCGTATACCACTGTTATTCAACCTGCGGCGCGACCCGTTCGAAAAAGCGCAGCATAACTCGAATACTTATTACGACTGGTTCCTCGATCGCCCCTATCTCATCGTGCCGATGCAGGCTGCCGCGGCGAAGTTTGGCCAGACCTTCATCGAGTACCCGCCGAGCCAGCAGCCCGGCTCGTTCAACATCAGCGCCATCGTCGAGAAACTCAAGGGGCAGCTCGGTTCGCATTGATGTCAGGCTGTCCCGGCCGGCTCGACGCATAGCGTAAGCCGGCCGGGTTTTACGACCCGGCGCCGTTACTTTTTGCGCCGGAGAATATATCTGGTCCTGGAGCCAATCATGAAAACCTGCTCGCGGCTGTCAGCCGTATTTTTCATTTTAACGACGCTCGTGTTCGCCTTGCCGGTGCGCGCCGCGGACCCGCTGCCTTCGTGGAGCGACACGGCTTCGAAGCAGGCTATTGTCGCGTTCGTCAGCCGCGTGACGCAGGAAGGCAGCCCGGGTTACGTGCCGAGGGCCGAACGCATCGCGACCTTCGACAACGACGGCTGCCTGTGGTCAGAGCAGCCGGCGTACTTCCAGCTGTTTTTCGCGATCGATCGGGTCAAGGCGCTGGCGCCTGAACATCCCGAGTGGAAGACGCAGGAACCTTTCGCCTCGGTACTGAAAGGCGACCTGAAATCCGTGCTCGCCGGCGGCGAGAGGGCGATTCTCGAACTCGTCATGGCCACGCATGCCGGCTATACCACCGAAGAATTCGCCAAAATCTCGCGCCAGTGGCTCGCGACTGCCCGCCATCCGACGACCGGGCGGCTTTATACAGAAATGGTTTACCAGCCGATGCTCGAGCTGCTCGAGTACCTGCGCGCCAATGAATTCAAGACCTTCATCGTTTCGGGCGGCGGTATCGAATTTCTGCGCGTATTCGCAGAGGAAGTCTACGGTGTTCCGCCGGAGCAGGTCATCGGCAGCAGCATCAGGACGAAATTCGCACTGCGCGACGGCGTGCCGGTGATCGAGCGCCTGCCGGAAATGAATTTTATCGACGACAAGGCAGGCAAGCCGGTCGCGATCAACCATCACATCGGCCGCCGGCCGATTGCTGCCTTCGGCAATTCCGACGGCGACCTGCAAATGCTGCAGTGGACCACGGCCGGCGACGGTCCCCGCTTCGCGCTCTATGTGCACCACACCGACGCCGTGCGCGAATGGGCCTACGATCGCGAGTCTCATATCGGCAGGCTCGACCGTGGGCTCGACGAGGCGCGCCGCAAGGGCTGGACCGTGGTCGACATGGAACGCGACTGGAAGCTTATTTATCCGCCACTGCAGTAGAAACGAGTCACCATGGCGCGATTCCGGCTTCTGCTTGCTCTCCTGATCTCTTTCTGCGCTCTTTGTCCGCAAGTTCGGGCGGTGGATGGCGCCGAGACCCCGGAATACGTCGGCGGCGCGCGCTGCCAGGCCTGCCACGAGCAGCAGGCGCGCCTGTGGCGGGATTCGCACCACGACCTGGCGATGCAGCACGCGACCGCCGACAGCGTGCTCGGCGATTTCGCCGACGCGAAATTCATCTACGCCGGTATCACCAGCACTTTTTACACGCGCGAAGGGCGTTTCTTCGTGCGCACCGACGGCGCCGAAGGCGAGTTGCGCGAGTTCGAAATCCGTTACACCTTCGGTGTCGATCCACTGCAGCAATACCTGGTCGAGTTTCCTGGCGGACGGCTGCAGGCGCTCGGCATCGCCTGGGACAGCCGCCCGGCGGAACAGGGCGGTCAGCGCTGGTTTCACCTCTACCCGGGGGAGGCCGTGACCCACGGGGACGAGCTGCACTGGACGGCACTGAACCAGAACTGGAACTACATGTGCGCCGAGTGTCACTCGACCCGCCTCGACAAGAACTACGACGCCGCGACGCGTAGTTACGCGACGACCTGGGCCGAGATCGACGTCGCCTGCGAGGCCTGCCACGGACCGGGTGCGGACCACGTCGCCTGGGCCGAAAAGACCGACGGCTGGGAGCGTTTCGACACGCCCGCCACGGGGCTGACCCATCGTTTCACCGAGCGCGACGGTGTCGACTGGTTGCCCGACGAGGCGAACGGCCGCCCGCGGCGCAGCCGTCCGCGGACCAGCGCGGTCGAAATCGAGACCTGCGCCGCCTGCCACGCGCGCCGCGCGCAGCTGTTCGAGGACGACCGCCGCGGCCAGGCGTTCATGCAGGGCTACCAGCCCGGGTTGCTGGAGCCGGGTAACTACCATGCCGACGGCCAGATCGACGGCGAGGTATACGTCTATGGCTCCTTCCTGCAAAGCCGCATGCACGAGGCCGGCGTCACCTGCAGCGATTGCCACGAACCGCACAGCCTGCAATTGCGCCTGTCCGGTAACGGCGTTTGCCTGCAGTGCCACGCGGCGAATGCCTACGATAATGAAGTGCATCATTTTCACACCGGTAGCGGGGCGGGGACGCGCTGCGTCGATTGTCATATGCCGGCGAAGAATTACATGGTCATCGATCCCCGCCGCGACCACAGTTTTCGAGTGCCGCGGCCGGACCTGTCGGCGCGGCTCGGTGCGCCGAACGCCTGCAACGGTTGCCATCAGGAGCAAACGCCCGCCTGGGCCGCGGGCAAGCTGCGTGAGTGGTACGGCAAAACCCCGCGCGGGTTGCAGAATTACGCCGTCGCGCTGCACGCGGCGCGGCGCGATGCCGGCAACGCCGCGGCCGAACTCTCCGCGCTGCTCGGCGATACGCGGCAGCCTGCGATCGCGCGCGCCACCGCCGCCGCGGCGCTGCAATCCCGCCTCGATGCCGATGCCGCGCGGGCGCTGGTCGGCGTCATCGATCACCCCGACCCGCTGCTGCGCCAGGCCGCGTTACAGGGCCTGCGTTACCTGCCGCCCGACTACCGCTGGCAGGTCATGCAGCCGTTGCTGGACGACCCGGTGCGCGCGGTGCGCATCACCGCCGGAGAAGCGCTGGCCGCGACGCCGGCAGAATCCCTGTCCGCGGCCGAGCGCGAGCGCCTGCGACGCGCGCTCGACGAGTACGTCGAGGTGCAGGCATTCAATGCCGACCACCCGTCGGCACAGGTCAATCTCGGCAACCTGCATACCGAGCTGGGCAAGTTCGTCGATGCCGAACAGGCTTACCGGTTAGCGCTCGATCTCGATTCGGGCTGGGTGCCGGCCTATGTCAATCTTGCCGACCTGTTTCGCCGCGATGAGCGTGACACCGAGGGTGTCGCGCTGTTGCGTACGGGTATCGCAATTCGACCGCAATCGGCCGACCTGTACCATAGCCTCGGGCTGGCCCAGGTTCGTCTGGGAAAACTGCCGGACGCTATCGTTTCGCTGCGGCGAGCGGCCGAGCTCGCGCCGGACAATCCGCGTTATGCCTACGTCTACGCCGTTGCGCTGCATAGCGCCGGGCGAACCGACGAGGCTCTGGAGGTGGTCGATTCCGCTTTGCTGCGTTTACCGACCAACGCGTCGCTGCGCGTGCTGCGCGACCAGCTCACCGCCGGCCGGCCGTAGCGGTCCGGCGGTGAGCTGGTCGCGCGCGCTTTCGTCGGTCTTGCCCATCCAGTAGTCGAGGTTATTAACGCCGACTATGGGTTGCTCGTGTTCCTGCAGAACCTTTTGCGCAATCTCGGGCTCGCCTGCGGCGGCAGCGAGAGTGGTGTGGATGTGACTCGCGCTGTGTCCGAGGCCGTACAGCGAGGCGGTGTCGAGGAAGGTGTAACCATGGTCCAGCGGGGCGTTGAATAATCGACCGGCCTCGCCTTCAGCGATATGCGGACCTTAGCCCATCGACAGGTTTATACAGCCCAATTAAATCGCAGAAACGGTAAACGGACCAGGTTTTCTCTGCTGCATGACGACCCCTCGAACGGGTGCCACGCTATGATAACCAAGGTTTTACCGGGTGCAATCAGTCGCCGGCGGTATTGGGCAGGTTATCGCGATCGAAACGGCAGATGCGCACGTGATTTTCGCGTCCGCGGACTTCGATTTCGTCGACGCAAGCGGCCGGAAAATCGATACCCTCGCGTTCCAGCGTCGAGGTGGAAACGATCAGGTCGCAGCCAAGGTTCTTGGTCTGTGCCTCGAGACGTGCCGCGATATTGATGTTATCGCCGACCGCGGTCAGCAGCGGGGTTTTCGGCGGACCCATGGTGCCGACGATGGCCTCGCCGCCGTGAATGCCGATCCCCATCT
>JAACFA010000196.1 GCA_009937625.1 Gammaproteobacteria bacterium
CGCAGTGTGGCTGCCGCTGCCAGCCACAGTAGGCCGTTCCCGAATACTCGATGCCAAGCGCGTACTTCACCGGGCTAAAACGTCCAGACAAGGCGTAATCGGCGTTCGATAGAGATGGATAACCGGATCGATCGTTTTTTCGAATTTAGAATCTGGCAAGGACACGGGCGTAGTGGCGACAAGACAACGGCTTAAACAAGGAGGCGGAGTTTAACAAATTAGAAACGCCGTTTTCGAGCTAATTTAACCGGCTCGCCGGACCCGCACGATTGCCGCCCGGTAAAAAAAAGCCTGCCGCAAAAACGACAGGCTTTGATCGGTCAGCACCGCGGCGGCGGCAGGGACAATCCGCTAAATCTGGTCCAGCAGCGCCTTGGCTTCCGCTTTTTGCTCCTCGTTACCTTCGGACATGACTTCCTCGAGACTACCGCGCGCACCCTCGGTATCACCCATATCGATGAACGCGCGCGCCAGGTCGAGCTTGGTAGATACCTCGTCGACATCGTCCGGCAGCATCAGGTCGCCGATATCATCGATATCGTTCAATGATTCGGTCGCAGCAGTGGGTTCTTCGAAATCTCCCGGCGCAAAGGTTCCGGTTTTAACGTCTTCGGCATCGACATCGAGCGCGGCGGTTTCGTCGTCACCTTCGACCGATTCGATTATGTCGGTGGGCTCCACGAAGTCCTCGCCGCCAAAATCGATAATAGAGATATCCTCATCGTCGTCGATCTCGTCATCGGTGGGCAGCTTCAACTCACCAGTATCCAGGTTCAATTCGCTGGTAGCGAGCGAGGTTTCGTCCGCGCCCATCATCGCGGTATCTTCCATACCGAGATCAATTTCAGAAACATCCTCGTCCTCAGCGGGGGCCAAGTCGGGCACCACCTCGGTGTCTTCGTAATTAGGGGTGACAATCGAGGTGGGGGCATAGTCCGCCTCGTCTTCATCCGGAATACCGAGTTCGACGGCATCTTCATCGGGCGCGATATCAATGTCTCCGCCGCCCACGACGTTCTCCTCGAACGCCGCCATTTCGGAGTTATCGAGATCGAGATCATTGGCCTCTTCCAGCGCCGCGTCGAACTCTGCTCCGATATCGACTTCCGAAGCGTCGTCAACAGCGGCCGCCTCTTCTGCATCGATGTCGAATTCCATCGCCATTTCGTCCAAATCGACGCTATCGGCGGCATCCACGGCGTCCAGATCGAGGTCGTCGGGCAATTCGATTACGCCGGTCGCGTCGCTGCCGCCCGCCGCGCTGTCGTCCATCGAGAATTCGAGTTCATCACCGATATCGTCGGGAAGCTCGAGGCCGGTCTCGCCGTCGGTCGACGCCGCTTCCGTGCGCAGATTGGGTCGAGTTGCGGTATCTGCTGGGTGGCGGCGATCTCACCCGCTTCACCCATATTGGCGGTATCGCTGAAATCTCCGCCGGTATCTTCTTCGCCGAGATTAAAATCGGTAGTCGAAAAGTTGGTATCGTCATCTTCGGACGCACCGAGGTCGAAATCCGCTTCCTGGGGCTTGGTGATCTCGAGGTCGGCGGCACTCATATCGCTGTCTTTGGCATCCGAAAACAGCGGATTATCAGGCGCCAGTTCGTAACCCATTATCTGGACACGGTCCCAGTATCCAGTAGCGACATCGCCCATCGACTTGAGCTTCTCGGCTTCCTTGACAAACGAGTCGGTATTCTTGGTTGCGAAATAGGTATCCAGCAATTTCGAGCGATAGTCTGCGCGCTCGGGATTCTCCGCGAGATTGCTATTGAGCAACTCTTCGGCGTTGTCATACAGGCCGTACGCCAGGTAGACGTCGACCTCGTTTAAGACATCGTCCTGCTCGGAACTCGCCGCCGCCGGTGCCGGCGCCTCGGGCTCGGGCATCTCGGTCGGCGAGATTCCTGCAGTAGCGGAAAGGTCCTCGTCAGGGGCCGCCGCAGGTTTCTCGATAGTCGGCTCCTCGACAATGCTATCTTCTTCGACGGGGAGATTGATATCGGTTTCAGCCGCCGGTTCGACACCGTCGGCAAGATGTATCGGCGTCAGTTCCTCATCATCTTCTCCGGCAAACAGGTCGTCGTCACCACTGACGGTGATCCCTGACTCGTCGTCAGAACCGCCCTTCCGACGCTTCAGAACCACCAGGATCAATAGCAGCAACACAACGCCACCGATGGCTGCCAGGATAATCGGATCGCCCAGCAAACCACCCATCGAGGGGATCATGTCGATGATTTCGGGCGGCAGTATGCCATCAAAGATCGAGGGTACGCGGGTCACCGGCTCGGTAACGATTACCGGAGCGGGCGGTGGCGTCACCGCTTCGTCTTCGGCCATCGCGTCGTCGGTGGCGGCTTGTTCGGTGAAACCTTCATCGACCATTGCAGGCTCGGTAGTGGCTTCTTCACTAACCATTTCGTCGCTGACCATTTCGTCGTCGGCTTTGCCTTCGGTAGCGGTCTGCTCTTCAGCCTGGGCCGCCGCTTCTTCGGCGAGCAACTCCTCGAGCAAGGCCTCTTCGTCGGCCTGGATAGCGTCGCCGACGGCATCGGCCGCTTCGGTCTCGATTTCCTCGATACCTTCAGTCGCTTCCTGCTCCGCTTGCTCGACCTGGTCGGCCTGCATCTGGGCGAGACTGTCGTCTTCGATCTCGACCATCTTCTGCAGTTCTTCGACCTTCGACAGGCGGGCCTGGAGTTCGCTGATGCGGGACTCGAGTTCCCGGTTCTCGATGCGAGACGCCTCCAGCTCCTCTTCGGCCAGCGCCAGCTTGGTACGCAATTCGTCGACATCCCCGGTATCACCGGTGCCGGTGGATTCGCTGTCGCCCTCACCAGGCAACAGCAGGCTCAATTCCCCGCCTTCCTCGGCAACCTCCTGCTCTACAGCGGCCATTTCAGTAGCGGTATCTTCGTCGCTGGCAACCGCGGGCGATACTCCCGTCACGCGAGCGACGTATTCATCCCACAGGCCATTTTGAGTCAAGACCTCGGCATAGGCCTCCTGTTGGCCGATGGCATCGAATTCATAGCTGTCGGGAACGCGCAGTATCGCGCCTTCCTTCATGTTATTGATATTGCCGTCGTTGAACGCATCGGGATTGGTGCGCTGAAACGCTAGCATTACCTGCGCCATGGAATGCGAGTCGTCCTTAAAGCGCGACGCGATACTCCAAAGAGTATCTCCCTTCGAGACTAAAATATCGTCATCGTCGACGATGCCTGGCGAAGGCTCGGGTGCGAAGGCTACGCTACTTTCCTCGGGTTCGGCGACATCCTCGGACAAGGGTGCGGCGTCATCCTCGGATAACGCAATGGGTTCGTTTACGATGGGCTCGGGAACGGGCTCGTCGCTGGCGACAGGCTCGCTGGTATCGGCTTCGGCCATTGTCGTGACACCGGCCTGCTCGACGATATCGGCGACGCTGGCTTCTTCAGTAATTGGTTGTGCAACGGGTTGAGCCGCGACTTCGGTAGATTCGATCGGAACCGGTTGATCCGCGAAAAATGGCGGATCGAGCAATATCGTAAACTCGCGCAGCACCCGGCCCTTGGACCAGTCGGCTTCGATCAGAAAATTAAGAAAAGGTTCTTTGACCCCGGACTTGGTAGTAACGACGATGACGGCTTCGTCACCCTCCTCGTTCTTTTTTACCGCGAATCGCAAGTCCAGCAGGTATCGCGGCCGCGCCAGGCCGGCGCGTGCAAAGGCTTCTCGAGATGCCAGGCTTACCAGCAGGTCATCGATCTCACCGGGTCGGGCGGAAATGACTTCGATCTCAGCATTGAGGGGCTGATTCAGGAATGAATTGACTTCAATCTCGCCCAGGCCCAGGGCAAGACTGTTTGTCGGCAACAAAGCCGACAACCATAATGCAACAATTAGTCCCAGATTACGCACGTTTAGTCTCCCAGCTCCCCAACCTATTTCTTATAAAAAGTGCCTTAATTCCATGCACCTAGGATTGCAGTCAGAGAATTTACTTTAAAGAAAACACTTTCACAAGCAGATGTAACTATAGATTACAAATAAGATTTTAGCAAAAACTCTGTAACATTCACGAAATTATTCGCTAATCCATATCTCATCGGATCTGCAATCATCCAGAACTGCAGGCCGGCAGGCTGATGCGGCGCCTGTTCAAGTTGGCTTATAACAGCGCTAAATGATTGTTTACAATCGGAAATTGGGCTTGCCGGAGCTTTCTTCAGAACCAGGTTATCCATCGATTTGAGCAGCTTACGGCAGTCCGCCAACGCAACCTCGGAGACGAAGCGTAGCTGCACCGCAGCGGCAAATCCGTGGAAAATGGGTACATTAAGGCTTTGCAGCACCGGAGGATAGGAAATAGTTCCTAAAAATCGAGTCAAATCAGAGCTTAGCTGGCTATCGCAGGCTTCGGGTAAAACATTAAAAGCGATCTGCTCGGGAAACACCGAGGGGGTAACCTCGCGCGCGTTCAACAGGTTGACGGTTTGGCTGGCCAATTCATCGACGCCGGGCTTGCCCTGGAACTCGGCGCTACGTATCAGCGTGATATTGAGTTGGTCGATTGGCTGCATGCGGTGGAGCCGCAATAGTACCGGCAACAGGCAGGAAAGCTCCGTGCCAGCGAGACGCAAGCTGGTCTCGGAGTAGGAAATGGCGGGCTCCATCTTTGCATCAGCCATAAACAGGGCGTCGATGTCGCGCCGGATCGCATGACTCAGCAGCAGGCAACCCTGATTCAGCGCCTCCGACTCGAGCTCGACATCAGCCTGGGTTAGCAACATCAGGGCACAATTCGAGAAGTCGAATTCGCGCTGGTCCTGGACCGTCAGGGAGCCACCCGCATAAGGCAGGCGTTTACCGGCGTTCGATTCATGATCCAGTAAAAACAACGAATCCGGTTTGAAACCGGATTCGGAGAGTTTTTCCAGGATCGCCTCGGCGGCAATCCCGCAGGCGTGCGATATCGCGATGCGATGTTCCATGTCAGGACTCGAGTAAAATATTCAACATGCGCCGCAGCGGCTCGGCCGCGCCCCAAAGCAACTGGTCGCCGACGGTAAAGGCGGCAAGGTATTCGTTACCTATATTCAGTTTACGCAACCGGCCAACCGGGATATCGAGCTTGCCGGTAACGGCGGTCGGCGACAGCTCCTGCATGGTTATCTCCCTGTCGTTCGGCAACACCTTGACCCAGTCATTGGAATCCGCCAGCATTTGATGCACCTCGTCCAGCGGAACATCACGCTTTAGCTTGACCGTCAGGGCCTGCGAATGGCAGCGCATGGCGCCGACGCGCACGCACAGGCCATCGATCGCAATCAAGTCGTCCACGCGCCCGAGAATCTTGTTTGCTTCGGCACCCGCCTTCCACTCTTCGCGACTCTGCCCATTGTCCAGCTTGCTATCGATCCACGGGATCAGGCTGCCGGCGAGCGGCACACCGAACTGCTCGCTCGGGAAGTCGGGCGAATTCAGGCACTCGGTCACCTGTCGATCGATTTCGAGGATCGCCGAAGCAGGGTCGTCGAGCAACTCGGCAACGCTGTTATAGAGGCTACCCATGCCGTTGATGAGTTCACGCATATGGCGGGCGCCGCCACCCGAGGCCGCCTGGTAAGTCATCACGCTCATCCAGTCGACCAGGTCGTTATCGATCAGGCCGCCCATCCCCATCATCATCAGGCTGACGGTGCAGTTACCACCGATGAAGTCCTTGCAGCCAGCCGCGAGCGCCTGGTCGATCACCCTGCGATTTACCGGGTCGAGCACGATAACGCTGTCGTCCTGCATGCGCAGCGTGGATGCCGCATCGACCCAGTAACCCTGCCAGCCGCTGCCGCGCAGGTCGGCGTGTACCCGCCTGGTGTAGTCGCCGCCTTGACAGCTAACGATGACATCCATCGATTTTAACTGCTCGAAATCGGTGGCATCCTGTAACGGCGCTACGTCCTTACCGATATCGGGACCAGCCTGCCCCAGTTGCGACGTCGTAAAAAACACCGGCTCGTCGATAGCGGCGAAATCCTGCTCTTCGAGCATGCGCTGCATCAACACCGAGCCCACCATCCCGCGCCAGCCGACAAATCCAACTCTCTTCATCACTCAATCTCCGTAAAAACCTTTTCAGCCAAGCTCGCGCAGCGCCGCGACTACCGCATCGCCCATTTCCGCTGTGCTAACGCTATGCGCTCCGCCGGCAATATCCGCGGTCCGAAATCCCTGGTTGAGCACGTTGCCCACCGCGGTATCGATCATGCCGGCGAGTTCAGCCTGCCGCAGGCTATAGCGCAGCATCATGGCCAGCGACAAGATGGTTGCCAGCGGATTAGCCAGTCCCTTGCCGACAATATCCGGTGCCGAACCATGAATCGGTTCATACATGCCCTTGCCATCGGCGTCGAGCGAGGCCGAGGGCAACATACCAATCGAACCGGTCAGCATCGCGGCGGTGTCCGACAGAATATCGCCGAACATGTTGCTGGTTACGATGACATCGAATTGCTTGGGCGCACGCACCAGCTGCATCGAGGCGTTATCCACGTACATGTGGCTAAGCTCGACTTCCGGGTACTCGGCCGCGACGCGGGTCACGACTTCGCGCCAGAGCTCCGAAGCCTCCAGCACGTTGGCCTTGTCCACCGAGCACAGTTTGCGATTGCGCAGCATCGAGATATCGAAGGCGGAGCGCGCGATACGCTCGATTTCGTGGCGAATCCCGCGTGGCTGACCGAAATAGATACCGCCGGTCAGTTCACGCACGATCATGATATCCAGCCCGGCAACCAGTTCGTTTTTCAAACTCGAGGCATCTGCCAACTGCGGATACAGCATCGCCGGGCGCAGGTTGGAAAACAGGGACAGTGACGAACGTAACCTGAGCAGCCCTTTCTCGGGGCGCAGTTCGCGCTCGAGATCGTCGTACTGGGGGCCGCCGATCGCCCCGAAAAGTATCGCATCCGCCTGGCGGCATAACGCCAGGGTTTGCTCGGGCAGCGGATCGCCGGCCAGATCATAGCCGGCGCCGCCGATCGCAGCAGCTTCGATTTCCGCGTCGAAGCCGAAATCAGCCTGCAGGCACTTCACCACCTTTAGGCCCTCATCGACAATCTCCGGACCAATGCCATCGCCGGCAAGCACCGCTATCTTATGCGTCATCTCTTAATCCTATTTTAACCAGGGCAAGC
>JAACFA010000197.1 GCA_009937625.1 Gammaproteobacteria bacterium
CGCAAGCAGGGTGCGCGGCTGTATTTTCCCGCGCTGGAGTACTGCACCGATAACGGCGCCATGATCGCCTATGCCGGCGCTTTGCGCCTGCTGCAGGGCCAGTACGATGAAACCGTGAACGACGTTTTACCGCGCTGGTCGCTCGAATCCTTGCCGCTGCTGCAGACAGGTTGACTTTGGAGTTTGATGGCCTGACAGGTTTTGTCCCGCGGTGGGGTCTATGCCGGTACTCGGGGGCGCGCCGCAGGATGGCGCGCGAGTTCTGGATTGTCAGGTTTCAGTGCCGCGAATCAGGCGCTGGATGTTGCTCTTGTGGCGCCAGATCAGAATTGCCGATAACAGGACGAATACGCTGGCGAGCTGCAGGTCCTGCGTACGCCACAGGATAACCAGCGGCAGTGCGGCAAACGAGATGATTGCCGCCAGCGACGATATTTTGAAAACCTTGGCGAACAGCAGCCAGGTTACGCTCAGAATCACACCACTCATCCAGTCGAAAGCCAGCGTCGCCGCTATCGCCGTGGCGACTCCCTTGCCGCCCTGGAAACGAAAGAATATCGGGAAACAGTGACCGACGAATGCGGCAAAGCCGGTCAGCGCTACCAGCAGCAGATCGAACTGGAGCCAGTGTGCGACCAGCACCGGGAGCAGCCCCTTCAGAAAATCTCCCACCAGCGTGAAAAAAGCGGCTTTTTTACCGGCGATGCGCAGTACATTGGTCGCGCCCGGGTTGTTCGAACCCTGTTTGCGAGGATCCTCGAAGCCCATGATTTTGCTCAGCAAAATTGCCGAGGAAACAGACCCGAGCAGGTAGGCAAGACACAGTAAAGCGGAGGCTTCGAGCATTATTGATCTAATTGTTTGGCTGCCGGCACTCTACCAGATTAGTTTGGTGCTGACAGCCGCGACATTTGATTGCAATGCTTGCAGGCGGCAACAAATGGCTGATGTTGCTCCCGGGATTAAGGTAAAATCCGTCGCTGGCGCGCTCTACCGGGTTTACTGGCCGCATTCTTCGCGACCGCTAGCAGCACGAATCTTGTCCCGCCAGGCGCGCTCCCGTAAATAACCCAGGAATGGTTTTGGACCTGCTCAATCGGCCCCGGCTGGATAAACGAATTGTCATAAATCGCTTTGATCGTGCTGCTAAAAGCTACGATAATGCCGCGATATTACAAGAAGAGGTGCTAAATCGATTGTTGCAGAGGCTGCAGTATATGCGTCACCAGCCGGCGACAATAATCGATATCGGCTGCGGCACCGGGAAGGGCATCCGGGGGCTGCAAAAACACTACCCGCGGGCGCAGGTATACGCTGTCGATATCGCTCGACAAATGTTGTTGCAGGCGCGCTCCCGCTATCGTTTTCTGAGCAGGAAACAACTGCTTGCCGCGGATATGGAGCGCCTGCCGTTCAAGTCGGGGTGTTTTGACATGATATTTTCCTCGCTGGCTTTGCCGTGGGGTAACGATCTGAGCGCAACGATGTCCGAATTCGCGCGGGTGGCGAAACCCGGCGCGCTATTGCTTTTTACCAGCTTCGGTCCGGGCAGCCTGCAGGAGCTGGCGCAAAGCTGGCGCACGCTGGACGATTATCCGCACGTGCACCAGTTCGTCGATATGCATGACGTGGGCGATATCATGCTCGCTGCGGGCTTTGCGCAACCGGTGGTGGATGCCGAAACCATTCGCCTGGAGTATCGCGATTTTCGTACTCTGCTGGATGACCTCAAGCAGGTCGGCGCGAGCAATGCTGACTGCGGCCGCCGGCGAGGGCTGACGACGCCGCGCCAGCTGGCTCGGCTGGAAGCCAGTTATCGAGAACAGGGATTTGAAAACGAAAGATTCATTGCCAGCTACGAGGTGGTTTACGGCCACGCGTGGCTGGAGCCGTAACCGCAGAGATCAGTAACCGGGTGGCAGTACGCCGTGCGGCTGAATCCAGCCCATGAAGAACGAGATTGCGATGAAAATGAAAGTAAAGATGGACAGTGCAATACGAATAGTCAGAAACCTGGCCGTGCGGCTGGACTCTCCGCGTTCCTTGACCAGGCTAAACATGCCGGCGCCGAGGCTGAGTACGATCAGCCCGAGCAGCACAAGAATGATGACTTTTACAAATAGCATAGGTTTGTAATGGGTACGCAACGAGTCAGTTTACTGGATCACCGGACAATGTCGATATGAAATTCGGCGAACGCGAGTTTGATCCCTCCCGGTGGTCGATTTTACTGACGGCCGCCGGCACGGCGCTGTTCGTTTCGTTAGGAATGTGGCAACTGGAGCGTGCGGCGTTCAAAGATTCGATTCAGGCCAGGTTCGAACAACGCCTTGCGGAGGATTACCATGAATTGACCGCAACCGACGATCTCGCCGATGTCCAGTACCGCAAGCTGAGATTCAGGGGGCGTTATCACGGCGCGCACCATTTCCTGCTCGATAACCAGGTGCACCGGGGCAGGGCGGGTTACCAGGTAATTACCCCTTTTTATCTGACCGACAGTGACCATATATTGCTGGTCAACCGCGGTTGGGCTGCCTGGGGCGCGTCGCGCGAGCAGGTACCAGAGATACTGCCGGCTGACGCGGGCGGCACCGTCAGCGGTATCGCGTTCGTTCCGGGTGAGCCGGCGTTGGCACTTGGCGAGGTCGAACTCAGCGGGAACTGGCCGCAGCTGATCCCCTATGTTGATCTGGTGGCTTTACAGCAGCAGTACTCGGAGCAGCTGTTGCCGCTAGTGCTATGGCTGGCGCCGGAGCAACCCGGCGCTTACGTGCGCGAATGGGATCCGGTCTGGTTGCCGCCCGAAAAAAGCAGGGCATACGCGGTGCAATGGTTTTCGTTCGCCACTATTGCCCTGATATTATTTGTAGTCTTGAACTTGCGGAAAACTGAATGAATTCGGAACAACCCCAGAGCCTGGTCTGGTACCGGGTCAAGTTTCTGGCCCTGGTCGCGGTCTTTCTGTCGCCGTTTATCGGCGGCTGGCTGGCTTTTTATGTATTCGATGTCAGGCCCGAGAGCGGCAACTACGGCACCCTGGTGGATCCGGTAAGAAAAATCGACTGGCCGCAGCTAACCGGTCACGATGGCAGGCAGTTCGAGGACGGGTTCGGACGCCGCTGGACTTTTCTGATGTTCATGCGCGACGACTGCGAAGAGTTATGTTATTCGAACCTGTTTTACATGCGCCAGATTCGAACGCTGCTGGGTCGCGACACCATGCGCCTGCAAAATGTTTTGATCACTGCCCAGCCGCTGAGCGAAAAGACGAGGGTATTTTTGCGCGACTACCCGAACCTGGTGGTGATCGAGAACGATCGCCGGCCACAGCTTTACTCCCAGTTCGAGCTGGACGAACTCGGCGAGGTCGGCAGCACGCCCAAACTGTACCTGATCGATCCCGATCAAAACCTGATGATGCATTATCCGCCTGATAACGACCAAGATCGTGTGCTCGAAGATATCAAGAAACTGATGAAGTTATCGCAAATCGGGTGAGTCTGTTATCATCCGGCGATTGATCCGCAACCTGAATGCCTGTATAACGCCCGCTTTCTTGAATCCCGGAAGAATACCGACAATCCGATGACCGCGCTGACGCTTGCCTCCTGGAACCAGTATTACAACCTGACCAAGCCAAAGGTCGTTTTGCTGATCGTGTTTACCGCGATGGTCGGGATGCTGCTGGCCGCCGAGGGCGCGGTGCCGATCGATATCTTCGTCTTCGGTCTGCTGGGTATCGGCCTTGCCGCGGCCTCCGGTGCGGCGATCAACCACGTGGTCGACGAACACATCGACCGCATCATGGAGCGCACCCGCAATCGACCGCTGGTCAGCGGTGAACTCGATCAGAAGTCGGCGTTGATTTTCGCTTTATCGATCGGCGCACTCGGTATATTAATGCTGGTTGTTTTCGTCAACCTGCTCACCGCGGTTCTGACCTTTTTCTCGCTGGTCGGCTACGCTTTGATCTACACCATGTATCTGAAACGGGCGACGCCGCAGAATATCGTGCTCGGGGGCGCCGCCGGCGCCGCGCCGCCGCTGCTGGGCTGGACCGCGGTCACCGGCAGCGTCGATACCGAGGCCCTGTTGTTGTTCCTGATCATTTTCGTCTGGACTCCGCCGCATTTCTGGGCGCTGGCGATCCGCCGGCGCGAAGAGTACGCCAAGGCGGACATCCCGATGCTGCCGGTGACGCACGGCGTGTTGTTCACCAAGATCCAGATCCTGCTGTATACCGTGCTGCTGGTGGTGGTGACGATGATGCCTTTCATCGTGCAAATGAGCGGCCTCATATACCTGGCTGGCGCGCTGGCCCTGGGTGTCGGTTTCCTGTATTACGCAATCAAGCTTTATCGCGACGAGCAGCCTAACGCGATCGCGATGAAGACCTTCGGTTATTCGATATTTTATCTCAGCCTGCTATTCGCATTCCTGCTCGCGGATCATTACGCGCGCGTCTTTATCCGGGGCTGGTTTCTCTAGGCACCGGCGAAATGCAGCACCACCTGCACCACGCCCACCAGCGTGAGCACAAAAACCAGGCCGAACAGTAATCCCATCCAGATAAAGTGGGAAACCTTACCGTGCTTGAAATCACGTTCGCGATTGGCGTTACTCTGCACGCCGATAAAAGCCGACAGGGTGCTTTTTAGCAATTGCCAGAAGCTTAAATTTCTCTCTTCTTCGGTGCTGTCGTCCGGTGCCTGATTCAAGGTTGAAATCCCGTTTTGATTGTTCTAGATTAGCGATTGTGACAGCCGGCACTGGTGGCCGGTATACCCCATCGCGAGTAGATTGTATTACATCATGGTCAGCGTCAGTAAGTTCGATTCCAGCGATTCCTTTCGCTTCGTGCTGTCTCCCAACTGCTCGATTAGCTGGCGCGAACTGGTTTTGTTCTACATTTTTACCTGCGTCGTCGCGCTTGCGATCGGCATCTTCTTCACACTCCAGGGCCTGTGGCTGGTGCTGCCGTTTTCAGGCCTCGAAATGCTGGCGCTCGGATTTGCACTTTACCTGACTTCGCGCAAGGTTAATCGCAAGGAGGTCATCACCCTGGATCAACGACGTACCAGGGTCGAGAAAGGGGTGCAACGCATCGACCAGAGCTGGGAATTCGAAACCCCCTGGATCCGTCTGATCGATGAGCCGGCGGGCAGGCTGGGTCGAGTTCGAAAGCTCGCTATCGGCTCCCACGGCAACTACGTGGAGGTCGGCGAGTTTCTTGATAAATCTGAAAAGGATCGCCTAGCGTTTCAATTGAAAGACTGTATAATTCGCGGTTGATTTATAGTGCCGCCAGATCGAAAAATTACTGGCGGCGTTTTATGTTTAAACATCGGTGTAATTTCCATGCTTTTGGGGCGAAGCAGCGGGCCGATGTTCTAGGGAGTTAATAATGAGAATTACGAAGTTAACCAAACCTGGTTCGGTGATCCTTGCGGGCCTGGT
>JAACFA010000198.1 GCA_009937625.1 Gammaproteobacteria bacterium
CGCTGACTTTTTTCAACTGTTTCGACATGTAACCCTCGGGCACGTCGCCCAGTTGCACCGCCTCGCGCGCGATCGTGACGGCATAATCACCGATACGCTCGAGGATGATGTTGGCGCGAATGACCGACGAGATCAGGCGCAAATGCCCCGCGCTCGGCAGGTGAATGGCGATGAAGGCGTGGCACAGGCGATCGATCTGGCGCATATGCCGATTGATCGGTAAATCCGACAGAATCGTTTTAAACGCCAGCTTGTCGTCGTTGTTTGCCAGCGCGCGGAAGGCCCTGTCCAACGCCTTTTCTACTTCGCTGCCCATTTTGGCGATGTGGTCGCGAATTTCGGTTAAATCGTGTTCCAGGCGTTCTTCGAGATGAGACATTTTTATTTCCGGTTAATGGTAAAGCCGGTAAAGTAAGCCGCCGCAGGACTACTCTCCCGGCCCGATTCAATCCCCTAGGAGCAACTGACGTCGCGCACCGGGGCGTAGCCTTTCTTTTTCAGAATGCACTGACCGGTATCGGACAGGATCCAGTCCATGTACTCCTTGATCGCACCCTCGGGCTTGCCGTTGGTATACATGAAAAGCGGCCGTGCAATCGGGCTGACACAGCTGCCGCCGTCATCCTTCGATACGCAGGCCAGTTTCAGGTGGTCGGTGGCGTAGGCCAGGCCGCTGTAGCCGATCGCGCAGGGCGTTTTTTCGACCAGGTCGACCACGTCCTTGGAACCGTGCATGTCGAGCGTGCCCTGGCGGAAGCTGCCCTTGCTGATGACACCGGCCTTGGCCGCGCTTTTCAGTACCGCTTTCTTGAAGTAGGCATAGGTTCCTGAATTGTTCTGGCGGCTGACGACGACGATTTTATCGCTGCCGCAACCCGGCACGCTGACGCCGAGATCGGACCACTTGGTGAAATCGCCGCCGCGGCCGAAAATCTTGCCGAGCTGTATATAACTGAGCTCGTTTATCGGGTTGTCCTTGTGCAGGAATACCACCAGTGCATCGTAACCGACCACGTGCTCGACCGGATCCTGGCCCATTTCCTTGGCCTTTTTCATTTCCTTGTCCTTCATGCTGCGACTGGCGTTTGCGATATCGACCGTGCCGTTGATCATGGCCGCGATGCCGGTACCCGAACCGCCGCCGGATACGGCAACGGCAACATCGGCTTTCGCTGCCTTGTATTCCTCTGCCCAGGCCTGGGCCACGTTGACCAGGGTGTCTGAACCCTTATTTTGAATCAGTGTATCAGCAGCCAGACTCTGCGCGCTGAAAGCTGCGCCGGCTAAGGCTGAGACGGCAATAAACCTTGCTAATTTCATGTCTTACGTCCTCGTTTATAGTAACTGATAAGTCTTCATCAGCAGGATCGAAGCCCTTTTATTATTATTCGATACTATCCAACCTGAACCAGCCTGAGTTAACCCATGTCACATTAAGTCTTGAATATGTCATTAGTGTTAAAAAACAATCGAAATGTAAAATTGCCTCAACCTGTGACCAGAATGAAGCGCAGTTCTTTGCTCGGAAATCAGGATTCCGGCCGCCATCGACTGCGATAAAATCGCTTCGCTTGACAATCAATGGTCAGAGACAGATGAAAGCCTGCTGCCGGGAATCATCTGGGATGATTTTCATGACTCTACCCGCGGTCGGGGTCGTTAACTTCAGGCTGATGTATGTAACCGGAGGATGACCGCAATATCACGACTATCGCAGAAAGTAATAGTCCGATGCTCAATAGTTCGAGAGCTTGATGATGCGGGCGGATTTGCGTGCTTCTTGCTGGCAGCGGTAGCTCGGAAAGAACACGCGGAAGCAGCTACCCCGGCCGGGCTCGCTTTCGATCCGAAACGTAGCACCGTGTTTGTTTACTGCATGTTTGACGATCGCAAGCCCGAGACCCGACCCCGGGGCCTCGACCCTGCTCCTGGCGCCCCGATAATAGCGTTTGGTAATCCTGGGTATTTCATCGGCCTCTATTCCCGGGCCCTGATCCTCGACGCTGAAGATATACTCACCGCTGGGTGAGACTTCCCAGCGCACCTTGATCGGCGTTCCTGGGGTGGTGTACTTGATTGCATTCTCGATAAGATTGATACAGATACTTTCGATCTCGGTGTTAACACCGAGTAAATACAGGCCGCTGGGATGTTCCAGCTCGATCCGGTCCTGGTTATCGTACTTTTCGAGCGCCGTTATGACGTTGACCATAAGTTCCGTGATCGAAATATTTTCTCCTTCGCCGAGATCGAGGCGGCGGCCTTCCACCTGGGACAACAGTAATAAACCCTCGATCAGTTCTTTCATTCGTTTGGTCTGCCGCTCGGCAATTTCGAGCGAACGCTGGCCTGATTCGCTTAGGTTATCCTCCTTCTCGAGCATTTCGAGGTGACCCGCTATCACAGTTAACGGGGATTTCAACTCGTGCGAAGCGTTGGCGACGAAGTTTTTCAGACTTTCCTGGAACTTTTTCTGATCGCTGACGTTTCTCGCGATCAAAAGAAACTGGTTGCCGGCAAAAGCCGCGATCTTGATCTGAAGAACCACGGCTGGGTCGATCGGCGAGACGATTTCGATATATTCCCGACTGTCTGGATCATTCAGATACGTCGCCAGTTCCTGATCACGGATCAGGTTGCCGAGTTTGTAACCGAGATCCTGCGGTGAGCGCAGGTTTAGCAGGTATCGGGCCGGTTCGTTACACCACTCGATCTGCAAATTCCCATCTAACAGGACGGTGGCGTCGGGCAGAGCCAATATATTCTGATGAAGGCGCCTCAAAAGGCGCTTGGTACGCCGCTTGCTTTTGTTCTGAGCCTTCTTTTGCTGGTAAAGCTGGCGGATGATAATACCGACGAAGCCGCTGTCGTCGTATACCTGGCTGGCCTTGGTGCCCTGGCGGATCCAGTGTTCGAGCTTTAGTAATCGACGATACAACCACGCGATATATGAACCCAGCGTCACCGCGCAAGCGAGAAACCAGTTACCCGTGAGTACGCCGATTATGATCAACGCGCAGGCTGCGATCAGGATTGCCCAGGTTTCGGTGGACCAGATGTTAGCCATCGCGCGACCGTGTCCTGACTATTGAATCTTGTGCGACAGGCGATAGCCACTGCCGCGCAGCGTAACGATCATCTTGTCGGCCCCGTACGGTTTCAATAGCTTGCGTAGACGCAGAATATGCACGTCTACGGTACGGTCGCCGAGATAGGCATTCGTTCCCCAGACGGCATCGAGGATCTGCTCGCGGCTGAAGACCTTGTCGGGATTCTGCAGGAATAGTCTGAGCAAATTAAACTCGGTTTTGGTCAGGTCGATCGATTGCCCACCGACGTGCACCTCGTGGGTGCGGGTGTTCATGCTGATCGAGCCGACCCGAAGCGCGTCGCTCTGCTCGTGGTAGGCTGGCGGGCGGCGCAGCAGGGCCTTCACACGTGCGTTCAGTTCGCGCAGCGACATCGGCTTGGTCAGGTAGTCGTCCGCACCGGATTCCAGACCGGTAATCATGTCGTTTTCCTGGGCGCGCGCGGTAAGCATTAGTACCGGGGTTTGACTGTAGGGCTCTGTGCGGCGCAGCCAGCGCACCAGCTCCACGCCCGAACCGTCGGGCAGCATCCAGTCGATGACCAGGCAATCGGGGTTGTTTTCCCGGATCGTCCGTTTCGCTTCCTGCACGTCGGGACAACCGATGGTATTAAAATCGTTTTGCGCTAGTGACTGGCATACCATTTCGCGAATGTCGCGATCGTCTTCAACAACGATGATGTTCATCTCGTTAGGGTCTGGCTATTTAAGCAGCAGCCTATAAATCCTATGTGACAGTTTAATAACAAAAAACGCCGGCTGACATCTGTCTTGAATTTAGCGGTATGGCAGACGTTATCGATCAATCCCCGGCGATTCGCCCGGTTCATTATGGATTGTTTAACAACCTGGCGATAGTTTGCTTTGCGCTCATCGTCGCTGTCAAATTGCATAAACCTGCGGTATTGGCGATAGCGCGGAACCACTGCGCACGGCGCTAACACCGGTTCCTTGGTAAACGCGCTTTATTCTAATAAGGTCTTGTACTTTCAAAAATTTAAAAGTACTTTCCCGGTATTACCCAATCTCGGGACGAATGCAGGTTTTTCATGCTTAAGCGCATCATCAGTCCCCTGGCTTTCCTGTTCTTCGCGTGGATCATCGTTTCCAACGAAGACGCCAAGACGATTATTGCCGGTATTGCCATCTTCCTGATCGGCATGCATTACATGGAGGACGGTTTCAAGCTGTTCAGCGGCGGCACGCTCGAGCTCGTGCTGGAAAAATTTACCAGCAGTACGCCGAAGGCTATTGGCACCGGTTTTCTTGCTACCGCGGTGGTGCAAAGCTCGTCGCTGGTCTCGGTCATCATCATTTCTTTTTTGTCGGCGGAGTTGATCGGGTTGACGCAGGCGGTTGGTGTCGTCTTCGGCGCAAATATTGGCACTACCACGACTGCGTGGCTGGTCTCCTCCTTCGGTTTGAAGATCAAGATCGCCCAGTACGCGCTGCCAATGCTGATTTTCGGCGTCGTCATGCAGTTTTCCAGGCAAAACGCCTACAAGGGTCTCGGTAGCGTGCTGATCGGGCTGGGTTTCATTTTTCTCGGGATCGCATACATGAAGGACGGCTTCGAGACTATGAAGGACGGACTGGACCTCGCCGAGTACGCGATGCAAGGTTATCTCGGCGTTTTCGTCTACATCCTGTTCGGCGCGGTGGCCACGGTCGTGATCCAGTCCAGTAGCGCCACCATGGCGATCATCATTACCGCGCTGGCAAGTGGGCAGATCGATTATATCAACGCGCTTTCGCTGGCGATCGGCGCCAACGTCGGCACCACGGTAACGGCGGTGTTGGGCGCGCTGGCTTCCAACAGGAATGGCAAACGGCTGGCGGTGGCGCACTTCATATTTAACATCGTCACAGGTATCGTGGCGGTAATGCTGATCTACCAGCTGCAGGCATTAGTCGAGCGGCTGGCGCCGATGCTTGCCATTGCTTCCGACGACTACGCCATGAAACTGGCCTTGTTCCACACTATTTTCAACGTGCTTGGCGTGCTCGTGGTGACGCCATTCATCGGTCGCATGGTGCGCTACCTGGAAACACTGTTCCGCACCAGGGAAGAGGGGCGGGGTAACGTGAAATACCTGACCTACGAGGTCATGGAGATTCCAGCGGCCGCGCTGGCCGCGATCCGCAAGGAAACCGTCCATCTTTACGACAAGTCGATGGAGGCGATCGTCCACGCGATGAATCTGCACCGCCACGATATTTTTTCAGATGCGGAGGCCGCAAGGATCGTCGAACGCTCGCGCGAGACTATCCGGATCGACATAGACCAGGTCTACCAGCAGGAAATCAAGCACCTGTACGGCGAGATTATCAGGTACTCATCCATTTCACAGGGCTACATGGATGAAACCGGAAACCAGGAAATCTACGAGCTGAGGCTTGCTGCCAGGCATATTGTCGAGGCGGTTAAGGACATCAGGGAGCTGCAGAAGAATCTGAACTTTTATGCAAAAAGTAACAACGATGACATAGTTGACAGCTACAATCAGCTCAGGGTCGAGCTGGTATCTGTGTTACGGAAAATACAGGAAATCAGGCATTTCGAGGGCGATGAGGAAGAAGTTTTAACCCAGATCGAGACTCAGAAAGAATCGTCCAGGGAAAGCGAGACTCTGATGAATCAGAGAATAGACGGCCTGATCAGAGATAACAGGATCGATTCCTACACGGCATCCTCTTTGATCAATGACATCGGATTTACCCGCAGTATCAGCAAGAAGTTGCTCAAATGTGCGGTCATATTATGGGTCAGGGATGACGAGATCAAGGAACTGGGAGACGAGTATGAGTACGAATAGCCTGCTGCA
>JAACFA010000027.1 GCA_009937625.1 Gammaproteobacteria bacterium
TCGAACAGCGCCATGCGGGTGTCCTCGATACCGTATTCTCCGTGGTAGGTATCGTAGTCATCGGGTTTACCGTCCGAGAGCGTGATCAGCAACTTGGTGCGGGCACCGATCTCATCCAGCAAATGGCTCAGGTGGCGGATCGTAACGCCCATACGGGTGTAATCCTGGGGCTCGATAGCGGCGATACGGGCGCGAATTTCCCGGTCGTAAGTCTCGTCGAATGTCTTGATCCTGTAGACCTCGCAGCGCTTACGGGTATTACCGGAAAACCCGTAAATCGCGTAACGATCGTCGAGCGAGCTCAGTGCCTCTGCCAGCAATATCAGCGCTTCGCGCTGGACGACGTTGATCCAGCCCTTGGTCGAGCCGCTCATATCGACCATCAGGATGAGTGCGATATCGCGTTCCACGCGATGCGCCTTGCGATAGATTCGTGACGTCATCTCCATGCCGCTGCGTACGTCTGCAATGGCTTCCACCAGCGCGTCGAAATCAAGATTTTCGCCATCCGGTTGTTTTTTCAACACCCGATATTCGTCGCGCAGGGCTTCGAAGCCGCGCCGCAACGACTTGATGTGACCGCGGTACTTGTGCAGAGTGTCCGCGACGAAGGTCGAGTCGTAGTCGGGTTCGATACTGCGTTCTCGCAGCGCACACCAGCGCTTGCGATGCGCGCTGCGGGTGCAGTCCCATTCGTCGTACAGGAAAGCAGCCTTCTCCTGGCTGCCTCCCGGCGAGGCCTGATCCGCGGCGTCTTCCCCGGGTTGCCCCTCGAGGCCGGCTTGATACTCGACGCTGCCCGCCGTGGCAAGATAATCAGCCGGTATCTCGCCCAGGTCCTGTATGATAGACGTAACCAGAGTCTCAACCTCGTCGTCCCGGGGCATCGGGTTGCCCTCGGTTTGGAACTCGCCGCTTGCGTCCTGATCGCTACTGAAGTCGAATATTCGTGCCCCCCGAGCTGCCGTATCGGTTCCGGGTTTGTCTGCATCCGGCTGTTCTTGCGCGAGACGCGCGAGCGCCAGCTGCAACTGCTGTTTCTCGCGCTGTAAACGAGCCTCCAGGACTTTCTGCACGCGGTCGGGATCGAGTTCGCCCTGGTAGACGAACGAAGCCGGACGGGGTTTGTCCCAGTGTTCGGCGCTAAGCCGGATCGAGTCGAGCACCGTGCTTGCCGGGTCACTCAGTTCCGACTCCAGCGCTTGCCAGACGGCCGGTGTTTCTCCCTGCAGGTTCTTCAACTGGCGCGCCAGACCCGGGTAATCGCGCTCGAGGCAGGCGTTCAGGCGCAAGGTTTCGAGGTAGTGAAAAGTGCGCAGCATCGGTTGCTCGCGCGGGATCTGGGCGATGCTGGCGGCGCGCCAGGTTCCGTACCAGCATTGCGCCCACTGGTGGACGGCGGTTGCCTTGTAGCAGGCGAAATTCTCGGCATCACTGTTAAAATGGTCGATAACCGCGGGGAGCAGCAGCGTTTCGCTGTCGGTAAGTACCCGGTCGCCCGATTCCAGCTGCAGGCGGCGGCCGTTGAGGCCCTGCAGGAAATGCTGCATTACCCCGCGGATGCGGTCGAATTCCAGCCCACGGGATTTTTTTCGCTGGTCCGCGATAAACTGTTCCAGGTTATCCAGGGTCTCGATGGCCGCCTGCAAACCCTGCTCGAAGTAGACGTCGAGCGCGGACTGCAGCCAGGCCTCGCAACCCTCGCGCCCGATCCTCTGCAACGCGCCTCCGGCCTGGCTGGCAAACTGGTAGGCGATCTCCGGTTGCGTTTTGGCCACGGACAGCACCCAGTCACCGACAAATTGCTGCCAGCGGGATTCGACCGCGAGGACGAAGCCGGCGACTTCATCGAGAGTCGAGCCGTTAAAGAAATAGGGCTCGAGTCGCTGTCGCAGGGTTTCGCGGTCGATTGTCATGACTGGCATTCCGGGCAGTAGTAGCTCGAACGTTGCCCCTGCACCAGGTGCTTGATCGGCGCAGCACAGATCTTGCACCGATCGGTATTGCCGTAGACCTGCAACTCGTGCCTGAAATACCCGGGTTTGCCATCCGTCTGGGTAAAGTCCTGCAGCGTCGTGCCGCCGTGTTCGATAGCAGTCGCCAGGGTCTCGCGAACCGCGTCGACCAGTCCGGCGATGCGCTTTTTGCTGATGCGCCGCGCGGCGCGGGTCGGCCGAATACCGGCTCGAAACAACGCCTCACTGGCGTAGATATTCCCGACCCCGACAACGATATGGCTGTTCATCAAGACCTGCTTGATGGCCGCGCTACGCTGTCGGCAACGCTGATAGAAGTAATCGGTATTAAAATCTGCTTCCAGCGGCTCTGGGCCCAGTTGCTTCAATAACCGGTGCTGTAATGGATCTGCCTCGCTGTACAATAGCGCGCCGAAGCGGCGCGGGTCGCGAAACTTTAACGCCAGGCCGCTGTGCAACTGCAGCTCGACGTGCTCATGGTCCTGCGATTGCACTCCGACCGGCAGTATCCGCATGCTGCCCGACATCCCGAGGTGCCAGATGAGATGGCCGTGGTCGAGATGCATGATCAGGTATTTTCCGCGTCGCGAGACGCCGCTTATCTGCCGGCCACGCAACCCGGCAACCTCGTCGCTGATCGGCCAGCGCAGCCGGGTCTCGCGCAGGATAACCGCGTCGATGCGTTGTCCGCAAACGTGGGGTTCGATCCCGCGGCGGGTGGTTTCTACTTCTGGTAACTCGGGCATGACGACAGCTTAGCGTTGATGGTAGCGACAGGCCAGTCGGCTAGTCGGGGTTCTCGTCGCGGCGCAACGCGATCAGCTGGTAGTAGAGATCCGCGCCGAAATGATACTGCAGGCCGATTTGTGGATTGGCTATGACAATTTCCGGATCAATCGACATCAGGAAAAATTCCAGGCCTTCGCCATTCGCGAGCAGGACCTCGATTTTTTGCCGTGGCGTGTTACCGGCATCGAACGCCTTGACCCTGATGGCTTCCAGTCCCTGCCAGTTTTCGGCCAGTTGCGCGACCTGCTGGGGCGTAAAACCGTCGCCGTTGGTTGCTTCCCACTCACCTTCAGCGCTACGTTCGATTTCCAGGCGCGGCAGCTTGAGCGCACTCGGGCTCAGTTTGCGCGGTGTCAGTCGGCGGTCGACGAGGCCGGTCAATCCCTGCGAGATAAATGGCAGGTGGATGTCAGGCAATAGAAAAACGGTCGAGTCGATCATCGTGTAGCGGCGCCCGCCGATGTTGTTGGTCGCACCGAACAGGACCTGGGTATCATTCAGGCGCAGCATCGCCCTGGGAAAATCCAGCCCAAGCGTTGCCAGGTCTATTTCGGCGGCATCGAGGCGCGATTCGGTTTGGCTGTTGACGACGTCGAGCAGGCGCTCGACGTTGATATTGTTGGCGGGCCAACGGATTGGCGACTCGATGTCCCAGGCATTGCCGTCGTGCCGCAGCAACAGGGAGTCATCCGCAGTCTTGATTTCGACCGTATCGATTTCTGCCGACTTCAGCTCGGTGATGCCCGGCTGCTTCTGGTAGCCGGTTTCCACGTCGAAGCGATTGCCGACGTAGGTAAACAGTATGATCAATACGATCAGTATGTAGTTGATGATCCAGCGGCGTGAAAACATTAGCGTTTACGCCGCTTCAACCAGATACGCAAACCGCTGACCACCAGCCCCAGCGGCAGCAGCAGCAAGAAAAAAAGCGCGATGCTAATCTGCTTTTCCGATGACAGTTCGAGACGGGTGTCGGGTGCCGGGCGCGGGCTGATCGCGATCAATTGATCGTCGTGACTGAGCCAGTTGAGCAGGTTGATGCCGATATCGAGGTTGCTGCCATTACCCAGGTAACGATTCGACAGGAAATCGGCATCGCCGACGATCGCGATGCGCTGATTGTAGATTTCGCCATCATCATTTTCATGGCTGCGCGCCAGCGTCAGACCGATATTCAACGGCCCCTGGTTTTCATCGTCGTGATCACCGTTGAAGATCTCGCCGCGCAGTTCGCCGGTTTCATTCCAGCTGCGGCTGTCGCTGCGCAGGAATATCTGCTGCTGCCAGCTGTCTTCGCCGTAAAACTCGATCGCCTGGGCCTGTGGAAATAATGACAGACTAGCCAGGTTCTGGGTTACCGGGTGGCGCGGATACTCGCCTACCAGCGCGAAATCGGCCCGGTCCAGCCCCATTAACTGGCTATTCGGGTCGACGATAATACCCGGTAGAAACTCGATCGTAAGATGTTCGGCGAGCAAATTCAGGCCTTCGCTCGCCTGATCGGGGTCGGCCAGCCATAACAGGTTGCCGCCCCGGTCGATGTGCTTGCGCAGCAGTTCGATTTCACCGGGCAATAGCGCTACCCGGGGGCTGGCCAGCACCAGCACATTCGTATTTTGCGGAATACTGCTGGTTTGGGTCAGGTTAAGGCTTTCGATGCTGTAACCCTTACTCGCGAGTTTCGTTGCCAGCAGGCTGTAATCGTGATTGGCTTCACGGTAAGGGCTGCGTTCGCCATGGCCATCGAGAAACACCAGCCAGCGCTCACCCTGGCGCAGCAGGCGCTGGATTGCGCTGCTGACCGCGGCCTCATCGACCTGTGACAGCTTCTCGCTGCGACCGCGGTATTCCAGCAGCACTTCGCCGTCGTAGCGGATATCGTGGGTCCGCAGCAGATCCGGATGCAGGTCGGGATTCAGGCTCTGGAACTCGATGTTGGGCTGTAGCAGCCGGTAACGTTCGAACAGCGCCTCGAGCAGGGGCTTGCTGTCGTTGACCGGCGATACGAACAGCGTTACCTCCAGCGGGTGCTCGATCCCGGCGACCAGGCGCGCCGATTCCTGCGACAGGCTGTTGCGCTCATTGGCGCTCATATCGATGGTGAATGGGTAACGTTCGGTAATCCAGGCGACTACCGCGAGCAGCGCGATAAACAGAACCAGGAAGACGCCTGATTGAATGCGGTACTGCAGGCGCTGGCGCGAGTCCACTCTCACAGCAGCCGCTCCCGGTCCAGTTGGCGAATCGTCAAAACCAGGAAGCCCGTGATGATTATCAGGTAATAGGCGATATCGCTTGATTTGAAAACGCCTTCCAGCATCGACTGGTGGTGATTGAGAATCGACAGGTAGGCCAGCACCGAGTGACCGTTGCTGACCGAGGCGCCGAGCCAGTCGATAATCCACAGCATCAACAACACGCCGAAGGTGGACATCGCGGCGATGGTCTGGTTCTCGGTCAGGCTGGAGAGATACAGACCGATGGCTGCAAATGCAGCCAGCAATAGCAGCATGCCGATGTAGATCGACAGCAGCTTGCCGGCATCCGGGCTGGTGCCGAGATACAGCGACAGCGGCATCAGCATTAGCATGCTGACCAGGATGACGACAAACAGAAACAGCCCGAGGTATTTCCCGAGCACGATTTCAGTCATGCTCAGTGGTGCCGACATCAGCAGGCTAAGCGTGCGATTGCGTTTCTCGTCGGCAAACGAACGCATCGTCAGCAGCGGCATGACCATCAGCAAAATAATCGCCGCGACCTGCATCAGGGGGGTGATGACGATGTCCGTTACGCCGGGCGTATTGGCGAGCTGGATCAGTTGTGGCTGCAGCAGGAAAAAGCTGTCCAGGTTGGTCAGGAACAGGTAACCGAGAATGGTCTGCATGACGGCGAGAATGATCCAGGCCATGGGAGACAGGAACATGGCGCCGACTTCGCGCCTGGCAATCACCCAGATCATGGTGCGGCGGTCTCCTCGTGATGGGTCAGCTCGATAAACAGGTCTTCCAGCGATTGCTGCTCGGGAATCAGTTCGTAAAGTCTCCAGTTCTGCTCCACCGCGCTAGTGACCAGGACATCGGGGCTCGCGTCGGGAGCCAGGAAGATGCGAAACCTGCCGCGGTCGAGTCTTTCAGCATGGTCAACACCTGTGACCAACAGGAGTTGCTCGAGGTCGGGCGGCTCGCGCAGTGCGATAGTGAATGAGTGCTCGTGGCCCTGGTTGAGCGATTCGATCGATGCATTGTAAATTAGCTCACCGGCGCGGATGATTTGCACGCGATCGCAGGTAGCCTGCACCTCGGACAGGATATGGGTCGACAGGATGACGCTGCGCTCGCTGCCGAGCTCGCGAATCAGTTCGCGGATTTCGCGAATCTGAATCGGGTCCAGGCCAACCGTGGGCTCGTCGAGGATAACGACCGGCGGATCGTGGATGATGGCCTGCGCGATGCCCACACGCTGCTGGTAGCCCTTCGACAGGTTGCCGATCAGGCGCCTGCCGACCTCGGTCAATCCGCACTGCTGTTTTACCCGCTCGAGCGCCGATAGTCTTTTGCCCGATGGGATGCGATGCAGGCGCGCGCAAAACTTCAGGTATTCATCGACGCTCGAGTCGCGATAAACCGGCGGGTGCTCGGGCAGGTATCCGAGATGCGACTTGGCGGCCCGCGGTGCTTCGAGGATGTCGTGTCCGGCAATGCTGACTTCACCCTCGCTGGGCGCGAGGTTGCCGCTGATAATCTGCATCGTGGTCGATTTGCCGGCTCCGTTGGGACCCAGAAAGCCCAGCACTTCGCCGGCTTTGAGGCTAAAGCTCAGGTGGTTGATGGCGCGGTTGTTCTGATAATAACGGGACAGGTTTTCAACCTGAACGAGTGCCTCTGTCATGGAATTTCCGGGGCTTTGTGTGAGACTAATCATACCTGACTGGATACGATATTAAAGCCTGTATCACAGTAATCGACGAGGCAAAAAAAAACCGGCATCTGCCGGTTTTTTTTGATTTGGTCGAAGCCGCCCGTTTACTTGATTTTGGCTTCTTTGTATTCGACGTGCTTGCGCACCACGGGATCGTATTTCTTGAACACCAGCTTGTCCGGCGTGTTTTTCTTGTTCTTGTCGGTGGTGTAGTAGTGGCCGGTGCCGGCGGTCGAAACCAGTTTGATTAAATCTCTCATAATACTGCTCCTAGCACTTGATGCCGCGTTTGCGCATGTCGGCGATGACCGCGTCGATGCCATTTTTATCGATAATTCGCATGCCCTTGGTGGAAACGCGCAGTTTCACCCAGCGGTTCTCGGATTCAACCCAGAATTTATGCGAATGCAGGTTGGGCAGAAAGCGACGTCGCGTCCTGTTATTGGCGTGCGATACGTTGTTTCCGCTAACAGGTTTCTTCCCTGTTACTTGACAGACCCGGGACATGGTGGAACTCCGTTGAATGCGAGAATCGATTAAGGGCGCGAACTCTACCAGAAGCATATCGAGGATTCAAGCCGCTTTAAGGCAAAAATCTTTACGTTTTTCAGCGCTTTGGCGTTTCCTTTTGGCATGCCCAGCCGCTAAGATTACAGGCTGTAAACCGGAGCCGGATAGCAAGCCTATGGATATCGTTTTCATACACGACCTGCAGATCGAAACCGTGATCGGAATCTACGACTGGGAGCGCAAGATCAGGCAGGTCATCAGCCTCGATATCGAGATGGCGACCGATATCAGCAAGGCTGCCAAAAGCGATAACATCGACGACACGCTGAGCTATAAGAGTGTCGCCAAGCGCCTGATCGAATTCGTCGAGCAGAGTGAATACGAGCTGGTCGAGGCTTTGGCGGAAGAAATTTGCCGTATCGTTCGCGACGAGTTCGACGTGCCCTGGGTCAAGTTGACCCTGCACAAGCCCGGCGCCGTGCGAGGTTCGAAATCGGTCGGAGTCATCGTAGAGCGCGGTGACAAATCGGGATGAGCACGCGCGTCTATGTTGGCCTCGGTAGTAACGTCGACCGTGAATCCCGCCTGCGCCAGGCGGTTGAGGCGTTGCGAACGCGTTTCGATGCGCTTAGCCTGTCACCGGTTTACAATTCAGCCTCGGTGGGTTTCGATGGCAATGACTTTCTTAACCTGGTAGCCGGCTTCGACACCGCGCTCGGGGTGCAGCAGGTTGCCGCGATCTTTCGTGAAATCGAAAATGAACTGGGTCGCGATCGTAGCCTGCCAAAGTTCTCCAGTCGCTCCATCGATCTTGATATTCTGACCTACGGTGACATGATTCTGGACCTGCCGGGCATCAGGATCCCGCGTCCCGAGATCCTCGAGAATGCCTTCGTGTTAAAGCCCCTGCAGGATCTGGCGCCGGATACGCTGCATCCCGAGCGCGGCGAGACTTACGCCATCCTGTGGCAGCGTATGGTGCCGAGCGCCCCGCGCCTGGATCTCTTTCCCATCGAATTTTAGCGACAGCCGAGCTCGGGCATAGTTTTAGTTCAGGATATTTTTCAGGCCCGCGATCAGCGCATCGCATTCGGCGTCGGTCCCGATCGAGATCCGCAGGCAATTGTCGATACGCGCAGCCTCGAAGTAGCGCACCAGGATGCCGGCCGATTTTAACTCGAGATACAGGGTCCTGGCGGCGGTCTTCGGGTGGCGTACGAAGACGAAATTAGCGCTCGACGGAAACACTTCGAAACCGAGCCCGGCCAGGGCCTGCGCCAGCCGTTCGCGGCTGTCGATCACGCGCCGGTTACATTCCTGGAAATAGGGCTCGTCTCCGAGTGCCGCCAACCCGATGGCGTCGCTCAGGCTGTCGACCGGGTAGGAGTTGAATGAATTCTTGACGCGTTGCAGGGCTTCGATCAAGTGCGCCTGGCCCAGCGCGTAACCCAGCCGCAGTCCGGCCAGGCTGCGCGACTTGGAAAAGGTTTGAACCACCAGCAGGTTGCCGAATTCGGCGATCAGCCGATCCGCTGATTCGGCGCCGAAATCGACATAGGCCTGGTCGATGATGACTACCGATTCCGGATTGTCGGCCAGCATGGCCCGGATCTCAGCCAGCGTTATCGCGATCCCGGTCGGTGCGTTGGGATTGGGGATGATGATGCCGCCATTGGAGCGCCGGAAACCATCGAAATCGATTCTGAAAGACTCGTCTAGCGCGACCTGGCGGAAATCGATCTGGTAAAGCCTGCAGTAGACCGGGTAGAAGCTGTAGCTGATATCGGGAAACAGGATCGGCTCATCCTGCTTGAAAAATGCCTGGAACGCATGCGCCAGTACCTCGTCGGAACCGTTACCGACGAAAACCTGGTCCGGCGCCAACCCGTGGTAGTCGGCCAGCGCCGCCACCAGTTTGCCGCTTTGCGGATCCGGGTAGCGGCGCAAGCGATCGACCGGGTAATCCCTGAGCACCCGTTCTACCGCGGGCGAGGGCGGGTAGGGGCTCTCGTTGGTATTGAGTTTGATGTACTGCTGATCCTGTGGTTGTTCTCCCGGCACGTAGGGATCGAGGCCGTCGACGAGTTTGCTCCAGTATCGGGTCATGGTGTTCCTTGCTATCGCAGCATGCGGCCACCATCCACGCGGATGATTTCGCCGGTTATGTAATCGTTGGTCGCCAGGAACAACGCGGTGTCGGCAATCACCTGGGGTGTGCCGCAGCGTTGTAGCGGAACCTGCTCGAGGATGGATTGCTGGTAGGCGTCGGCATCGCCCGACTCAGGCCACAGGATCGCGCCGGGAGCGATACCGTTGACACGCACTTCGGGCGCGAGTTCCAGCGCTAGCGACCTGACCAGCATCTGGTTGGCGGCCTTGGCGCTACAGTATACGCTGTGTCGATTCAATGGCATGGTCGCATAGATATCCACCAGGTTGATGATGCATCCGCGGGACCGCTTCAAGGCCGGGTAGCAGGCCTGGGACAGGAACAGCGGCGCCCGGTAATTGCTGGCGACCAGGTCGTCCCACTGGCTCGCTTCGATTTCTCCGAAGCGGGTGGGATAGAAGCTCGAGGCGTTGTTGACCAGCAGGTCGAGCCTGGAAAATTCGGCGCTGGCCTCGGCCGCGAGTCGTTCCAGTTGCTGCTGCGAGCCCAGGTCGGCGCCAAGGGCGCAGGCCGAGTTCTCGCGCTGCAGATTGAGCTCGGCGACGAGCTCCCGTGCCGCGCTTTCCGAACTGCGGTAATGGATAATGAGATTTGCACCGTTTTGATGTAGAGTGCGGGCGATCTGCGCACCGAGGCGGTCAGCCGCACCGGTAACCAGCGCGGTCTTGTCTGATAACAGCATTACTACAGAAACCTAAAATTGCAATCATATCATCCCTGTCAGCAGACGCTAAGCCATAGCATTGAGATCCGGAACGACGATGAATCGACCGCTCGGGTTTGATGCGCAGGGGCTCGAGCTGCCGCGGCCCGACGCCGATGCAATCGAGCACAGCGCGCGGCTGGTAACCGCGATCGTCGCCCGTATCGAGGAGTCCGGTGGCATGATCGGCTTCGATGAGTATATGCACATGGCTCTGTATGAGCCGGGGCTCGGTTACTACTCCGGCAGCTCGATCAAGTTCGGTGCGCACGGCGATTTTGTCACCGCGCCTGAAATCTCCCCCCTGTTCGGCGCTAGCCTGGCGCGTCAGGCTACCGCGTTGATTGCCCAGGGATGCGGTTCCCGCATTCTCGAGTTCGGCGCCGGCAGCGGCAGGTTATGCGGCCACATACTGACTGCGTTGCCGGAACTCGAGCGCTACCTGATCCTGGACCTGAGCGGCGAGTTGAAGCAGCGTCAGCAGCATTATCTGCGTAACTGTCTCAGCCCCGAGCAGTTTGCCAGGATCGAATGGTTGAGCGGTTTGCCCGCAGGCTTCGACGGCATCGTTGTTGCTAATGAAGTGCTGGACGCGATGCCGGTGCATCTGCTGTCCAAGCAGGACAGCTGGCTCGAGCTCGGGGTCGGCTATGACGGGCAACGATTTGGCTGGCAAACTTTTGCCCCCGGGGCGCGGGTACTGGACGCGATTCGGGGGATCGAATCCAGGCTAGGGCAATTTCCACGGGATTACCGATGCGAAGTAAACCTTAATTATGCACCCTGGTTTCAAGCGCTGGCGCAGAGTTGCGAAAGAGCGGCGGTCATCGTCATCGACTATGGCTACGAACAGGAAGAGTATTATCATCCCGAGCGCCGTCTCGGCACGCTGGATTGCTACTATCAGCATCGCTCGCACGGCGATCCGCTGGTCTATCCCGGTTTGCAGGATATTACCGCGTCTATCGATTTCGACGCCTGCGCGGATGCTGCCGTCGCCAGTGGCTTCGATATCCTGGGCCTAGTCTCCCAGCGGCAGTTTCTGCTGGCCAATGGCCTGCTCGAACTGGCGCAGCAGCAATCCCGGGATGGCAATATTCATGAGCAGTTAGCGCTGTCGCAACAGGTCAAAACCCTTACCATGCCTGACGAGATGGGGAGCCGTTTCAAGGTGCTCGCGCTAAAGAAAAACCTGGAGCTGGAGATGCCGGCCATGCGGCGTGGAGGCGACATTGGATAAGCTGCAGCTCATTATTCTGTCGATGGTGCAGGGCCTGACCGAGTTTTTACCGATTTCGAGTTCGGCCCACCTGATCCTGGTACCGCAGGTTTTCCACTGGCCTGACCAGGGCCTGGTGTTCGACGTGGCGGTGCATTTCGGTTCGCTGATCGCGGTGGTTTATTATTTTCGGGACGAGGTTTGGCGCATGCTGAAGTCGTGGTTGCGCAGCATAGCCGGCGGTGAGTCCGACCAGGACAGCCTGTTGGCCTGGTGGGTGATTATCGGCACGCTGCCGGCGGTTATTTTCGGCTTTTTATTACAGGAGCCGATTGAGGAAAAGCTGCGTGACCCCTGGGTGTTGGCCACGGCGTCGATTGCCTTCGGCTTATTGTTATGGTTGGCCGACGTCAAAGGGCGTCGCGAGCGCGATGAATTTCAGCTGGGGCTGAAGGATGTGCTGCTCATCGGCTGGTTCCAGGTGCTGGCCCTGATACCCGGGACTTCGCGTTCCGGGATAACGATTACGCTTGGACTGTTCCTCGGGCTGACCCGCCAGGCCTCGGCGCGGTTTTCTTTCCTGCTGGCAATGCCGGTTATTTTCGCCAGCGGCGTCTTAGAGACCGAGCGCATGTTCACCGAGGTAAGTCCGATTGCCTGGGGCGACCTGCTGCTCGGCGTGTTGCTATCGGCGATTAGCGCCGGGCTGTGTATCCACTATTTCCTGCGCCTGGTCGATAAGCTGGGTATGTTGCCGTTCGTGATTTACCGTATTTTCCTCGGGTTCGCGATTTTCATCTTGTTGAACTGACGCCAGTGACTGAAAACGACAGTAACGCGGCTGACAGGCCGTCCGGGCTAAAGTTGATCAGGGCCTGGTATCTGCTCGGTGCTCTGATGCTGCTGCTGGTGGGAGTGGCGTCGCTGATGCCAGCGCCCCAGGTGGGGGTCAGCGATAAGGTTTCACACGTCGCAACCTATGCCGTGCTGGGTGCCTGGTTCGGGCTGTTGGCCTCTAACCGGCTTGTTTTGAGCTGGACGATTGTTGGCCTGCTCGGCTACGGAATTCTGCTCGAACTGTTGCAGGGAACGACCTCGTACCGCTATGCCGAATGGGCCGATGTCGTCGCTAACGGCGGCGGCATCCTGATCGGCGCGACGCTTTACTTCACGCCGCTAAAGCGCCTTCTGGCCTACGTCGACCAGCGCTTAGCCCGCCTTGTCCAGTAATTCTTTTTGCTGTTTTATCAGGCGCAGGCGAGCATCGTAAATCGCCTGTCCCATGGCTTTTCCGGAGAGCCCCTGCTGCTGGAACTCAGCGATATCGAGACTGCGCAGCCTGGCGGCGAGTTGGGTCAGGAATTCCGCCTGGGGATAAGCGTCGTTCTCGCCTCCCTTGCGGCCGCGAACGTCGGCCCGACAGGCGTCGAGCATCTTCTGAAAACGCGCCGGCTTGCGCAATGCGTCGGCCCGGGTAAGCAGTTTCAGCAGGGTTGAAGCCTTGAGCTCCCTGCTACGATGGGCCAGCAAATGTAACTCGGTCGTAATTAGCGCCAGTTCAGTGTGCGCCTTCGGCACGCGCCAGCGCTTGCAGAATTCCTTGACGGGCCTGGCACCCCGCGCCTCGTGTCCATAATGGCTCGGCAGCACTTCGGCGGGTGTCGTCGCCTTACCCAGGTCGTGCATCAACACGGCGAACCGAGTTTCATTGTCGTGGCCGAGCGCCGCGCTCTGCTGTAAAGCCATCATGACATGCAGCCCGGTGTCGATTTCCGGGTGATACTTCGGATTCTGCGGTACGCCGAACAGGTCGTCGATTTCCGGGAACAGGCGCCCCAGTACCCCGCAATCCCGCAGCGTGGTAAAAAAAACGGCCGGGTCGGCCTCGTCCAGGGCGCGCGATAACTCGGACCACACGCGTTCGGCCACCAGCGCCTCGAGTTCGCCGGACTCGCCGATCTCGCGGATCAGATCGCGGGTGTCGTCTGCCACCGTGAAACCGAGGCTATGATAGCGGGCGGCGAAGCGGGCAACGCGCAGCACGCGCACCGGATCCTCGACAAATGCCGCGGAAACGTGCCGCAGGCGCCTGCCCTCGAGATCCAGTTGTCCGCCGTAGGGATCGACGATATTGCCGTCTTCGTCCTCGGCCATGGCGTTAATAGTCAAATCCCGTCGCAGCAGGTCCTGTTCGATCGTGGTTGCCGGATCGGCGTTAATCTCGAAACCGGTGTAGCCGGGCCCGGTTTTGCGCTCGCTGCGCGCCAGCGCGTATTCCTGCTTGCTGTCGGGATGCAGGAATACCGGGAAGTCTTTACCGATCGATTTATATCCGAGACTGAGCATCTGCTCGACGGTGGCGCCGGTCACTACCCAGTCGATGTCTTTTACCGGCAGTCCGAGCAGGCGGTCGCGAACGCAACCACCGACACGGTATATCTTCACGAATAGCCCTCGGGATTTCCGGATCTGGGGTAGTCCTTGCGAAAGCGGTCGTAGTTACTCTTGTTGCCGAACATGACGGACAGCCCCCGGATATATTGCCGCAGGCTGGTTTCGCAGGGCTCGCAGTCGTGACAGACGTTGTCGGTTTGCAGCGAGCGATAGTTGTCCATCGTGAACAGCTTGCCGGGCAGGTTTTGCAGGATCAGCGCCTGTAGACGCGACAGCCCCTTACCGAGTGGCAGCACTCGCACCGGAAGCCTGAGCGTGGTGATGATCAGTTCGAGAATCTGCTGCAGGCTAAACACTTCCGGTCCGCAGGCCTGGTAACGCTTCGAGTAGCTGTCGGGATCGTCGATCGCATTAACGATCATGGTGACCAGGTCGCCCACGTAAACCGGTTGCAGTTTGCTGTCGGCGCAGGCGAGCGGGAAGTATCCGACCATCCACCTGAGAATGCCGGCAAACTGGTTGATAAAGTTATCTCCCTTGCCGAACACCACCGAGGGCTGGAAGCTGGTGACCTGCAGTCCGCGTTGGCCGAAGGTGTGCAGCAGGTTTTCGCCTTCGCCCTTGGAACGCAGGTAGAGGCTGCTGCCGGTTGCCTGGTCGGCTCCCAGCGCGCTGACGTGCAGTAAACGCTTGATGCCGGAATCGCTGCAGGCATCGACCACGGCCTTGATAAAATCGACATGTATGCGGCGAAAATCGCCCTTGCGCTTCTCGTGCAGTATCCCGACCAGGTTGATCACCGCATGCTGCCCGTCGCAGAGCTCGCGGAGGCTGGTCGGATCGGTGATATTACCTGCCAGTAGTCGGATACCGGGATGCACCAGCAGTTCGCGGTTGCGATGCGGCCGGCGGCTGGTAACGGTTACCTGCCAGCCGCGATTAGCGAGCGCAAAGGCAAGCTGCTTGCCGATAAATCCACTGCCGCCGAGAAGTAAGATGTTGCGCCGCTTGCTCATACTGCTTTCTTGTTACGCTGGTTATGTTGACGCGGCGGCCCCTTGCGGTGCCTCGGTCGCTGATGTTGTCCGCCCGCGCCCGGCTTGCCGCCAGGCCTGCTGCCTCTGCCGCCTCTGCCGGATTTGGCGTCCGTTTTCAGGCGCCCGCCCTTCATCTTGACCGGCGGCGCGGGTTCGACCAGCAGGTCGTTGCTGATCGACATCGTCGGAATCGTCCGGTTGGTATAGGATTCTATGTCTATCAGGTTCATCGCATGATTTTCGCAGGCGAAACTGATGGCGGCTCCCGATTTTCCGGCGCGCGCGGTGCGGCCGATGCGATGCACATAGTCTTCTCCCAACTCCGGTAAATCATAGTTGAAAACGTGGGTTACGTCCGGAATGTGCAGCCCGCGCGACGCCACGTCGGTCGCGACCAGGATGGAATACTCGCCGTCGTGAAACTTCTTCAGCAGCGTTTCGCGCTTGTTCTGATGAATGTCGCCGGAAATGATCGCCGCCGACAACCCGTTGCCCTGCAGGTATTCCCAGATCTTGATGGTTGCATACTTGGTGTTGGCGAAGATGATGCTGCGCTGCGGCTGCAGTTTTTTCATCAGGCCCAGCAACAGCGGTATTTTCTCATGGTTGGCGGGGTGGTAGACGCTCTGCTCGATGCGTTCCACCGCGGGCGTATCGGCGTCGATCTTGATCAGCTGCGCCTGGTTCATGTGTTCGTAGGCAAGCTCCATGACCTTTTGCGCCATGGTCGCCGAAAACAGCATATTCAGGCGCTTCTCGGGGGATGGCAGCCGCCGTAACATGAAGCGCACATCGGCAATAAAGCCCATGTCGAACATGCGATCGGCCTCGTCCAGCACCATGACCTCGATCGATTTGAAGTCATACAGGCGTTGTTTGAAGAAATCGATCAGGCGGCCCGGGGTGCCAATTAGCAGGTCAACCGGTTCGTCGAACTGTTTTTTCTGCTGCTCGTAGGCTTTGCCGCCGTAACAGATGGCCAGCCGCAGCGGCAGATCCTGGAACAGGTTGTCCGCATCCTTGTGAATCTGTATCGCGAGCTCGCGCGTCGGTGCCAGCACCAGCGCACGCGGTTTGCCAGGCTGCGTCTCCGGTCGCTCCGAGGTCAGCAGCCGTTGCGCGATCGCCAGCAGGAAGGCCAGTGTCTTGCCGGTTCCGGTCTGAGCCTGGCCGGATACGTCTTTACCTGCCAGCAGCAGTGGCAGGGATTTGGCCTGTATCGGTGTGCAATAGTTGAAGTCAAGCCTGTGCAAAGCGCCCAGTAAGCGCTGATCCAGCTCCAGTGAGCCGAATTGCTGCTCGGTTAAGTGTTGTTGCCCCATATATTTGCTATTTCTCGTCAGTTCGTAGTTGAATCGGACTATGGTATCAAATTGCATAAAAAGCTGCGCTGTGATTTGAAAAACCGAGATCCATACCTATGTAGCGAAATTCGGGAGTGAGGGTTGTAACGATCAACCTTACCCCTGCATTGTTGACACTTAATTCTGATGCGACTAAATTGTCGGTCCAATTTGATAAAGCCATGGGGCTGGAGACACGCGTGAGTGACAAAATTGTTTACCTTTCGGATGATAGCTTCGAATCCGATGTGATACAGGCAGACGTCCCTGTGCTGGTTGACTACTGGGCGGAATGGTGCGGCCCCTGCAAGATGATCGCACCGATCCTCGAAGAAATCGCGGACGAGTATGACGGACGGCTCACGGTCGCCAAGCTCAATATCGATGAAAATTCGAATACTCCCCCCAAGTATGGAATTCGCGGTATCCCGACGCTGATGTTGTTTAAAGGCGGCGAGGTCGAAGCTACCAAGGTCGGCGCGTTGTCCAAGTCCCAGTTAACCGCGTTTCTCGACAGCAATATCTAGCCAGAAAAAATTACATAAAAAGGGTCGTCTAGTAGGTAGACGACCCGTATTTCATGTGCTAACCTCTTGTTAATCGTTGCCGCATTCCCGTCGGCAATTCCCTTTATAAAAAAACCGAACAAGTTCCCGATTTTACCCATAGGCCGTTCTTACGTCTTTGTTCCCCAACCCTGCATCTGTGCACCCTTGATATGAATCTAAACGAGCTGAAGCAAAACACCGTCCCCGAGTTAATCGAAACCCTGAAGGGTATGGGGGGCGATCATTCGGCCCGCATGCGTCGCCAGGATATTATTTTTAGTATTCTCAAATCCCAGGCGAAAAAGGGTGAGGATATTTTCAGCGAGGGCGTGCTCGAAATCCTGCAGGATGGATTCGGCTTTCTGCGCTCGGCGGACAGCTCCTATCTGGCCGGCCCCGACGATATCTACGTGTCACCCAGCCAGATTCGGCGTTTTAACCTGCGCACCGGCGACACCATCAGCGGCAAGATTCGGCCACCCAAGGATAACGAGCGTTATTTTGCGCTGCTCAAGGTCGATCAAATCAATTTCGATCTGCCGGAGAACGTCAAGCACAAGGTTTTATTCGAAAACCTGACGCCGTTACATCCCAACGAGCGCATGATTCTCGAGCGCGGCAATGGCAGTACCGAGGATATCACCGCACGCATTATCGACATGGTGTCACCGATCGGTAAAGGACAGCGCGGGCTGGTGGTATCGCCGCCGAAAGCGGGTAAAACGCTGATGCTGCAGAACATCGCGCAAAGTATCGCCAGCAACCATCCCGAGTGCTACCTGATCGTGCTGCTGATCGACGAGCGTCCGGAAGAGGTTACCGAGATGGAGCGCATGGTTAAGGGCGAGGTCGTCGCTTCGACCTTCGACGAACCTGCGAGCCGCCACGTACAGGTTGCCGAAATGGTCATCGAAAAGGCCAAGCGCCTGGTCGAGCACAAGCGCGATGTCGTGATTCTGCTCGATTCGATCACGCGCCTGGCGCGGGCGTACAACACCACCATCCCGTCATCGGGCAAGGTATTGACCGGTGGTGTCGACGCGCATGCCCTGCATCGTCCGAAGCGTTTCTTCGGCGCCGCGCGTAACATCGAGGAGGGTGGCAGCCTGACGATTCTCGCGACCGCGCTGATCGAGACCGGATCGAAGATGGACGAGGTTATCTACGAAGAGTTCAAGGGTACCGGCAACATGGAAATCCACCTCGATCGCCGTATCGCCGAGAAACGCGTGTTCCCGGCGATCAACATCAATCGTTCCGGCACGCGCCGCGAAGAGCTGTTAATCGATCAGGAAGAGTTGCAGAAGGTCTGGATCCTGCGCAAGTTTCTGCACTCTATGGACGAGATCGAGGCGATGGAATTCGTGCTCGGTCGCATGCAGACCAGCAAGACCAATCTCGAATTCTTCGACCAGATGAAGAAGTAGCGATACTGCTATTCCGCGGTTTAGCCGCGGTACTCGGAATTCTGCCCGCTTTCCCCTTTATAATCGGATTTCGCGCTAGCAGCGCGGAATTGCCTGCCCCTGGCGCTCGGGTCAGCCTTTTCCTTTTCAGTTTCACGGTCATATACTGACGAGATCCATGAAATAGAGTAATCGATGCAGCAGCGCGACCCGCCAGATGAAAGCGGAGAACCGCAGGACAAACCCGCGGCATTAAACAGGTCGTCCTTTATCGAGTGGCGCACTGCAGCCCTGTTGATGGTGGTTCTGATGGCCGCAGTCGTGCTGTGGTTCGAGCCCTGGTCGGAAAGACGGGTCGAGCCAGCTTCTCTCGAACGTATGGCGTCACCGTTGCCGGATAAACCCTCTATTGCCGTGATGCCATTTGCCAATTTGAGCGATGACGCAGGCCAGGAAGACTTTGTCGACGGCATGACCGAAGACCTGATCAGCGATATGTCCGCAATGTCTGACCTGTTTGTGGTAGCACAGGAGCCCGTATTCGAATACAAAGGCGGGGAATACAGGGTTCGTGACGTCGCGGAAAACTTCAGCGTGCGTTACGTGCTCGAGGGCGGCGTGCGCCGCGCCGGTGTCAGGGTTCGCGTTAAAGTGCAACTTATCGATGCGCTCAGCGGTGACTACCTCTGGGCTGAGACCATCGACGGAGTGTACGACGATGTGCCCGCGATGCGGGCGCGTATCGCGCAGACTGTTCTGGGACAGCTGACAATCGAACAATAGCTTGACCAGAGATCGCACATGACCCGGGTACAATCGTTTGCGCCGATTATCGGAACCGACCCGCGCATCATCGTTGTTGGCAGCATGCCTGGCGTGGCGTCGCTCGAAGCCGTGCAATACTACGCGCATCCCCGCAACGCTTTCTGGCCGATCATGGGCCAACTGTTCGGCATCGATCATCGGGCAAGCTACCGCTCCCGCGTCCGTCAACTCGAAGGGCTACCATTGATCCTGTGGGACACGCTGCAAGCCTGTCATCGTCCCGGCAGCCTCGATTCGAACATCGATGCCGACAGCGTGCGCGCTAACGACTTTGCCGGGCTGCTGGGAGAGTTTCCGGCAATCCGCGCGATCGTTTTCAACGGCGCTACTGCGGAGAAATACTTCCGACGGCTGGTCGTACCACAGCTGCCGAATGCCTTGGATATCGAGTTGATAAAAATGCCGTCGACCAGCCCCGCGCATGCCGGGATGTCCTTCGAGCAAAAGCTTGCCGACTGGCGTCGCCTGCTCGATTACCTCGGCTAGCCCGGGG
>JAACFA010000028.1 GCA_009937625.1 Gammaproteobacteria bacterium
AAGGCTGGGGCAACTCTACGCCTTCGGGTTTATCGCTTATGGCAGCCGATGAAGGCAGCGACAGCGCCCCGGCTAGCAACACCAGTGCGAGCCTAACGGATTTGTATCTGTTCATAATTCTGACCTCCAGCGCCAAGAATACGCCTTCCCGCCACGCTTGTCAGGCGCCCCCTGTCAAGGCTGGATGCAAAGCGCTATACTGCGCGGATGAGATTCATTCTCACTTTCATACTGTTATTTCCTGCGCTGGCACCGGCGGCCAGCATCAAGCAGCAGAACTCGATTACCTGCATCAGCGACAAATCCAGCCTGCAGGGGCGCCACAAGGAATTCGTCGCCCGCAAGAATTCTGAAAAAGCAAAATCCTGGTTCTCCGAATGGGTCATGGCGGAAAATTTCGGCAACATGAAGTCGAAGATCTACTTCACCTGGAAGCCGAAGACGCCCAGGGGGCCGGCCATCGATATCGAAACCACGGACAAGGCGCACAATCTGGTGCAAATCCGCTCGCAGACCAAAAATAGCCTGATCGTGGTGTCCTCCGCGTCGAATCCGATGTCCACCGAAAGCTGGACCTTCGTATTCAATTTCGAGGTCGAAACCATGATCGCAACTCGCGTTCAGAGCAATATCGGCGGGGTCAAGGGCGAGGTAATCACCTACGATTGCCACTTCGAGAGCCTCGAACTCGACGGTTAGGGCATCCGGAAAGGACAATTCCATGGCCAAGCTGCCGGCAGGTTCAGATTCGGTTCAGTTGGTGCGGGTATACTGAATCGCACTAATTTTCAAACGGATCCAACCTGTCGCGATCTCGACAATGCCCCTGATTTTACGGCTACTATTGATTTTGCTGGCTAGGATAGATAAGGTTGGCGATTACCAAAGGCCCCGGGCATCGAATAACACAACACACCCGGCTAATAATTATAGAGAAGAGTCACAGCTGCAGCAGAGAAACCCACATTATGTCGAATGATGATCATCTAGTTCGCTTTGTCGATATTCAAAAGAGTTACGACGGCGAATCGCTGGTTGTAAAAAATCTCAACCTCGATGTTGCCAAGGGCGAATTCCTGACCATGCTCGGGCCATCGGGGTCGGGTAAGACCACCTGCCTGATGATGCTGGCCGGTTTCGAGCCCGCAACCCACGGTGAAATCTACCTCAACGAAAACCCGATCAACCGGGTGCCGCCGCACAAGCGCGGCATCGGCATGGTGTTTCAGAACTACGCACTGTTTCCGCACATGACGGTGGCCGAAAACCTCGCTTTTCCGCTCGAAGTGCGCCACATGGATAAATCCGAACGCGAACAGCGCGTCAAGCGCGCGCTCGACATGGTGCAACTCGGTGCTTTCGGCGATCGGCGACCGGCGCAGCTCTCCGGGGGACAGGCCCAACGAGTCGCGGTAGCGCGTTCGCTGGTGTTCGACCCGGACCTGGTACTGATGGACGAGCCGCTGGGCGCGCTGGATAAGAACCTGCGCGAACAAATGCAGTATGAAATCAAGCACATTCACGAGAATCTCGGCCTGACCGTGGTGTACGTTACGCACGACCAGAGTGAAGCGTTGACGATGTCGAACCGTATCGCGGTATTCGACGACGGCATCATCCAGCAGTGTGCGCCGCCCGAAGTACTCTACGAACAGCCGGAAAATGCGTTCTGTGCCAACTTCATCGGCGAAAACAACCGCCTGCTGGGCAATGTCGTCGAGGACCTTGGCGACACGGTCAAAGTCGAGATTGACGGCGACGCCGGCACCGTGGTGGCGAAAAAAGTCAATGTCGAGGGTGTCGGCAGCCGCAGTACGCTGTCGCTGCGCCCGGAGCGGGTCACCGTCAATCCGGAGGCTGGTACACTACCCAACGTCTTCTCAGGCAAGGCTGAAGAGCTGATTTACCTGGGCGACCACATTCGCACGCGATTTACCGTATGCGGGCACGACGATTTTATTGTAAAGATTCCAAATTCAGCCGTGCATGCGCACCTCAAGGAAGGTGATACCGTGAATATCGGCTGGAATGCGGAAGACTGCCGGGCCTTGGACCCGTCCGATTAACCGCGCAGTTTTTTTTGAAAGCCAAAAAGTAGTAGTAAACCGAAAGAGTAGTAGTAAACCGAAGAGGAGAAACTCTAAAATGAAATCAACTTTGAAATTAACCCTGCTGGCTTCAGTGGTTGCGGTTACCACCGCGGCTCAAGCTGAAGTGAACATTGTATCGTGGGGTGGTGCTTACACGGCCTCGCAGCAAAAAGCCTATCAGGCTACCTACAAGGATCCGGATAGCATCAACTTTATCAACTACAACGGTGGTCTCGGTGAAGTCCGTACCCAGGTGGAATCAGGCAACGTAACCTGGGACATCGTCGACGTGCTGCCGCACGAGGCCCGCGTGGGCTGTGACGAAGGCCTGTTCGAAGAACTCGATCGCAGCGCGTTCGCCCCGGCTCCCGACGGCACCGCGATGGACGACGACATCATGGTGGAAGTGCCGAATGACTGCGTGGTTCCCCAGATCTTCTGGTCATACGTCCCCTTCTACCAGGAAGGCACCTTCAAGGGTGAGCAGCCGACCACGATTGCCGATTTCTTCAACGTCAAGAAATTCCCGGGCAAGCGCGGAATTCACACCTGGCCGAACGCGCTGATCGAAATGGCGCTGCTGGCGGACGGCGTTGCGGTAAAAGACGTGTACAAGGTCATGAGCACCGACGCCGGCATCGACCGTGCCTTCAAGATGCTCGACAAGATCAAGGACCACGCCGTTTTCTGGTCTTCCGGCGCCAAGCCGCTGGAACTGGTGCAGTCAGGCGAAGTCGCGATGTCGCTGGCCTATAACGGTCGTATCGGCGCCGCGGTTCTTTCCGAAGGCGCCAAGTTCGTCACCGTATGGGACGGACAGGTACTGGAAGAAGAATGGCTGGTCATGGTCAAGGGCGCTCCGAACCGCGACGCCGCGATGGACTTCCTGGTTCACGCTTCGACCACCGAGTCGCAGGCAGAGCAGGCCAAGTACATTAACTATGGCCCGATGCGCTCTTCCGCGTTCGAAGTCATGAAGAAGGGCGAGCCCTGGTTCCACAATGGCAAAACCATCATGGAGCACATGCCTAACCGTCCTGAAGTCATGGCGCGTTCGGTAGTTGCCAACCCCGAGTGGTGGGCTGACTACGGCGATTCCATCGGCGAGCGCTACACCGCCTGGATGGGTCAGTAAAGCCAACGAAAATTGGGGACGGATTTAAATCCGTCCCCGGTTTCTTACATAGCGAATAAAAAAATCATGAGTGCAGCCCCCGAAACAGTAAGCGGCCCCCTGATAACGGCGGACGGCATCCCGCTCAAGGAAAGTCTGCAAAAATCGCTGCGCCGGAGCAAGATACGCGCCGCCCTGCTGGTGGCACCGCCCCTGCTATTCCTGATTTTTTTATTCGTTATCCCGATCGGCAACATGCTGACGCGCAGCGTCGACGATAAGCTGATCAACCAGGTATTACCGAATACCTTCGAGGCATTCGAGTCCTGGGACAAGGTCAGCGAACCGGATGAATCCATGTTCGAGGCCATTTACCAGGATTTGAAGGCTGCCGACAAGACCGACATCGGCAAAGCCAGCGTGCGCATGAACTATGCCAAGCCTGGGTGGCGCAGCCTGATCAAGCGTACCGCGCGCAGGATCAAAAAAATGGAACCGCCTTACAAGGAGGCCTTTCTGAAGGCCGACGACCGCTGGACCGACAACGAGTACTGGCTGTCGCTCGGAATCATGAAGGATAAGCGAACCCTGGGCTATTACCTGAACGCGGTGGACCGCACCTACGACTTCGACAAGAATGTGATCCATGTCGACGAGGAACGCAAGGTCTACAACCTGCTATGGTGGCGTACGATCCAGGTCAGTATCATCGTAACGCTTGCCTGCCTGCTGCTGGCCTACCCGGTTGCCTACCTGCTGGCGACGCTGCCGATGCGCATTGCGAACCTGCTAATGATCTGTGTACTGATGCCGTTCTGGACCTCGCTGCTGGTGCGCATCGTCGCGTGGATGATCATGCTGCAGCAAAACGGCGTGGTCAACGACACGCTGGTGGCGGCGGGGATACTCAGCGACGAAAACCGCCTGGCGATGATGTATAACTTCAACGGCACCGTCATCGTCATGACGCAAATCCTGCTGCCGTTCATGATTTTACCGATCTTCAGCGTCATGAAGACCATTCCGCCGAGTTATATGAAGGCGGCGCAAAATCTGGGCGCGACGCCGACGCTGGCTTTCATTCGCGTTTACATGCCGCAAACCATACCGGGCATCGGCGCGGGTTGTATCCTGGTGTTTATCGTGGCGATCGGTTATTACATCACGCCCGAACTGGTGGGCGGTAAGGACGGCCGCCTGATCGGCAACATGGTGGCCTACCACATGCAGCGTTCGCTCAACTGGGGCCTGGCCGCCGCCATGGGCACCATCCTGCTGATCGTAATCCTGATTTTCTACTGGATCTACGACAAGATTATCGGCATCGACAACATGAAGATGGGTTAGAGACATGGCTTTACCAATCTATGCAACAACGGGGCAACGCATCTGGCATTACTTTTACATGGCGTTCTGCATTTTCGTGCTGTTCTTCCTGGTCGCGCCGCTGGTTGCTGTCATCCCGCTGTCGTTTACCGCTACCCCGTTCCTGAATTTCACCCCGGAAATGCTGTCCCTCGACCCCGATGCGTTCTCGGTGCGCTGGTACAAGAGCCTGTTCGGCATGTGCGGCGATGTCGAGGATGTCGCCTCCACGATGTGTCACAACAAGTGGATGACCGGCGCCGGCCGCAGCCTTTATTACGCGTTAATTTCGACCGTACTGGCTACCTTCCTGGGCACCCTGGCCGCACTGGGGCTGAGCAGCGAGCATATGCCGGCAAAACGCCCGATCATGGCGCTGATGATTTCACCGCTGATCGTGCCGCTGATCATCACCGCCGCCGGCATGGCTTTCTTTTTCGCCAAGGTCAACCTGTCGAATACCGACGCTGGCATCATCCTCGCATATACGATTCTTGGCATGCCTTTCGTCGTGATAACGGTTACCTCGACGCTGGTCGGCTTCGACCGCAGCCTGATGCGCGCCGGCGCCAATCTTGGCGGCACCCCGGCCTACAATTTCTTCAAAATCCAGATGCCGTTGATTGCGCCGGGCATGATATCGGGCGCCCTGTTCGCGTTCATCACCGCGTTTGATGAAATCGTCATTATCCTGTTCATTGGCGGTCCCGACCAGCATACGCTGCCGCGTCAGATGTGGTCCGGCATTCGCCAGGAAATCAGCCCGACCATTCTTTCCGCGGCCACGATCCTGGTATTGTTCTCGGTCGTCCTGCTGACCACGCTCGAATTACTGCGGCGCCGCAGTGAAAGGCTCAGGGGCATCACCCCACACTAACTAAGCAGCCTTCTAGGATGCGCTTTTTTCACGTCAGCTGCGTCAGTGCCGTGCCGATGCGTCGGACCGTCGAATTCTCATGTATTCGCATATACACTCGAATCCTGCGCGCGCCACTCCGATGCGTCGGACCGCCTTGCTGACGCAAAAAAATCACATCCTATAAGCGCACTTAGTACTTCAGTAAATTTAATGACAATCTTTTTATGATGAATGCAGGTGATATGGTGTACTACCTGTACACCGGCAAAGACGGTACCCCGATCAAGTTTGCAGCCGTCGTGCTTGCGCTGGAAAGCGACGGCATCCTGATTCGCGTCGGTAAATTCGACGTCAGCACACAGGAAGTGAAAACCTTCGAATCGGTCGTTGCCGAGACATCGCTCGAGTCGCGCTCGGTACCCTGCAGTTACGAAGAGCAGCTCGCCGTCTCGCCTTGACGCGGCCAGTATTCGAAGGAATTCAGCGCGCTAATCGACTCCCCCCGTATCACGGACCGGGTGTCCGACCTTCGTTGAAAAAAAACTCATCAATGCCCGCGTTTGGTTGCCGTTAGCGGTAAGTATTTTGTTAAACTGCAGCCAACCCGCCAGTACGGAAATTCCTTGCTTACTACTCTCAACGCGATTGCACCGATCTTTCTGATTATTGCCACCGGCCACCTGATGTTCAGGTTTCGCGTGGTCGACGAAACGGTCTGGTCAGCGATCGAGCACCTCTGTTTTTACCTGCTACTGCCCGCGCTGATCATACGCACGCTAAGTCGCGCCGACCTGCTGGGCGTGCCGGTGGTCGACTTCATCACGGTGTTGATCGTCGCGATCCTGGGGATGTCGGCATTCCTGGTCGGCACGCATGCGCTGTTTCGCAAGCGGTTTCCGCAGAGCGGCCCCAGTTTCAGTAGCGTATTCCAGGGTGCAACGCGCTTTCACGGATTCGTTGCCATCGCGGTTATCGGCCCGCTCTACGGCGATGACGGGATCGCGCTGGCAGCGCTGGCACTGGCGGTTATGGTGCCGTTGTTGAACGTGGCTTCGGTTATCGTGCTATCGGTCTACGGTCACAGCGCGGTCAAACCGGCGACCTCGGCGGTTACCAAAAAAATTCTAACCAATCCGCTGATCATCGCCTGCCTAATCGGGCTGCTGTTCAACTGGCTGGGGGTACCCGACATTCTGTTCGACAGCATCGATATAATCGGTGCCGGCGGCCTCGGGCTGGCGCTACTGGCGGTGGGCTCTGGCATGCAGCTGGGCCACGCCGCACAGCACAAGCTGTTGTTAACCCTCGGCGTGTTGATTCGACTGATCGGCATGCCGGTCATGATTATCGCGATGTCCTGGCTGGTCGGGCTCGACGGCCTGGCGCGCACCGTCGCGATCATAGCCGGCGCGGTGCCCACCGCGGCCTCGGCCTACGTCATGGCGCGCAAGATGGGCGGCAATGCGGAGTTGATGTCGAGCATCGTTACCTTCCAGGTCATCGTCGCCTTCTTCACGCTGCCGCTGTTCATTTACATCGCGGAACAGCTCTGACGTCTCCGGGGACGTTCGCCGCTTACGCGGGCGGGAGTTTCTCGGGTTTTAAAGCCTAAGGTTCACGCGGAGGCGCGGAGGACGCATGGGGCGCGGAGACACAATAGTAATTCCCTGCGTCCTCCGCGTCCCCTGCGCCTCTGCGAGAAACGAATTCTGAACCTTAAACGTCGGCCTGTGGCGGGATCAGAACGAAGTTGCCGAAGTGTTGCTTTTTGAGGAATTCACGCTGCGCGAGGGCTATATCCTCGAGCGCAAAGGTTTGCGCCAGCAACGGCGCGATCTCGCCTCTCTCGATGTAACCGACAAGATTCGGAAATACCGGCTCGTCCCAGGCGGTGCAGCCGATCAGGTTCAAATCCTTCAGATAAAAGTCGCGCATGTCCATGCTGACCATTGGCCCCGCGATCGCACCGGACGAAGCATAACGACCTCCGCGTCTGAGCAATTTCAAGCGGGATTCGAAACCCTCGCCCGCGACATTATCGACCATGACGTCGACGCTGCTTTGACCCAGCTCGTGCAGCAGGTCGGCGCCGCGATCGACGACGCGATCCACACCGAGCCCCGCGACCGCGTCCATCTTGGAGCCGCCCACCACGGCAATCACCGACGCACCCCGGCGTTTGGCCAACTGCACCACCGCAGAACCAACACCACCGGAAGCCCCGGTCACCAGCACCCGGTCACCAGGGCCTACCGCCGCGCGGTGCACCATGTTTTCGGCGGTTCCGTAAGCGCAGGGAATGGTGGCAAGCTCGGCGTCGCTCCAGTCACAGTCGACGGCGAAGACCTCGCTCGCCGGCACTTTGACGTACTCGGCGAAGGCGCCGTCGAAATCCGACGCCATCCAGATATTCTCGAGTGAATCGAAGCCGTTGAGGCGCATGCAGGCCCTAACCAGCACGCGCTTGCCATTCCAGTCCTGCGCGACATCGTCGGCCTGCGCCACGACCCGGCCGCAACAATCGGTACCCTGGATAAACGGAAACGGCGTGGATTCGTTCCAGCCCCCATCCTCGATAGACGATTCCCGATCCGTGCTGTCGGCGAACTGCTCGGTTCCGCTGGTAACCGAGGACGAATACCAGCCGAGGCGAGTATTGATCTCGGTATTATTGACACCCGCGCCCAGTACCTTCAACAGCAACTCGCCCGGCCCGATCTCGGGTCGCGGTACGTCGCGGTAATCCAGCCTGTCGTAACCTCCGTTGCCGGTCGTTACGACAGCCTTCATCGAAGTCCTGCCGTCGGACAGGTCGAATCGATGAGGATCGGTACGCGTGAGATAAGTGAGATCGGGCATCGGGCTAATCTCCTGGGCATCGTCGCTGCAGCATGGCCGCAGGCAAAATAAAAGTAAAGACTAGCGTCCCTTCACCTGCACTTCGTAGCCTGGCTCCTCCGGCTCGTCGTCAACCATCTCGGGCGGGAAGCCCGGCGCCAGGATTTCGACCTCGGCCTTTTCTTCGAGGCGCTTGATGATATTGGGAGACAGCTCGCGCGGCCCATAGCGTTCCTGCCCCTGCTGGAAGATCTGTTCCATCACCGGCGCCAGTTCGAGCTCCAGACCGCCACGTTTGGCGACGTCATTGAACAGGCCGATGTCCTTGCAAACCAGGTCCATCGTGAAACTGATATCGCGGCTGCCGTTGAGAATGACCTGGCTCTCGGTTTCGTGCACGAAGGAATTGCCGGAGGAGATGCGGATCGCCTCGTAAGTCGTATTCAAATCCATGCCGGCGACCTTCGAGGTGACCAGCGCTTCGCACAGGCTCAGCAGGTTGGCGGTGGCGAGGTAATTGGTGACGACTTTCAACACCGAGGCGGAGCCTAGCTCACCGGTATGCAGAATGCGGCGACCCATGGTCGTCAACAATGGCAGCATGCGCTCGAAGGTAGCGCGTTCGCAGCCGGCGAAGATCGCTATGTTGCCGGTCGCGGCACGATGACAGCCGCCCGACACCGGGCAATCGACCGGCTCGGCGCCGGCGGCCCTGACCTTCTCGCCCAGGCGCAGTACTTCATCCTTATCGGTAGTGCTCATTTCGGCCCAGATTTTTCCGGGCACGAGGCCCGCGAGAATGCCGTCCTCGGCCTCCATCACCGCCGCGCTCGTCGCGGGACTGGGCAGACAGGTAATTACCACATCGACATTTTGCGCCATTTCGCGCGGGCTATCGGCCCACTTTGCGCCGCCATCGAGAAACGGTTGCGCGACATCGGCATCGAGGTCTCTGACCGTTAAATCCACGCCATTTCGCAACAGGCTTCCGGCGAGCTTGCCGCCGACGTTACCGAGGCCGATAAAACCAACTTTGAGCATGAGTCCCCTCCAGTCCGGGTTCGAAACTGCGCGGCATTCTACGCCCTATCGCGGGCCGCGGAAACAATATTTTCAGGCCCCGGTAATCGATCTACTTGATACTGGATTTGAGCCGCGAGCGTCTTTATACTCGCGCTGCGTTGCAATCCCGTTTTCACCCATCGAGACCCGTTTAATGGCCAAACTGACAACCGTGTACTGGCGCGATATCCCCGCCCAGGTAATTGCCAAGGAACGCCGCGAAACCGCAAAAATCGTGCTTACCGAACGCTTCGCCGAAGCCATCGACAAGGCAGCGATGCGCGCCAAAATGGCGGGCACCGACGCCTATCTCGAGCAATGGCGGCGCGAGGTCGTCAACTGCGGCCGGGATCTGCAGGCGGTTGTAGACGCGGCCGCCGCGACACTGGAGCAGGCTTACGACGACGCGCGCCTCGACGCGCTGGTCAGCAACGGCGGCCTCGAGCCCTGATCCTTTGAGATGCCCGCATTCGCGGGCAAAGTATTCTGGTCTCTACTATCGGTTGGCTCTCGCGGAGGCGCGGAGGACGCGGAGAGCGCGGAGTTTCTTAAAATTTCCCTGCGCTCTCCGCGTTCCCTGCGCCTCCGCGAGAAACAAATCAGGGATAATTCTATTAATCTGTAACTATTCCAGCGGTTCGATCAGGTCCGGGCCTTCGTTGCGTGAATTACTGACCATGGTACCGACCGCGTAATACTCGTAGTCCGGCGCGCTATCGAACAACAGGCGATCGGCAGCCTCGGTTTTATCCGAGCTGCAGTCCAGCCAGTCTGCGTAATCCCGCGGGGCGATGGATACAGGCATGCGCTGATGCAGCTCCGCCATCGCGCCCCGCGCCTGGGTGGTGATTACCGCGCAAGATTGAATTTCATTGCCCTCGGCATCCTGCCAGTGCTCCCAGATTCCAGCCATCGAAAACAGCTGATGATCGATATGACAGCAATACGGTTGCTTACGGCCGTTTTCGAGGCGCCATTCGTAAAACCCGCTGGCCGGCACCAGGCAGCGCCGACGCCGGTAGGCATTGCGAAACGATGGTTTCTCGGCAACGGTTTCGGCGCGCGCGTTGAACATGCGGTTGCCGATGGTCAGGTCTTTGGCCCAGGATGGGATCAGGCCCCAGCGGTAGAGATCGAATCCGGCTCCGCTGAACGCCAGCACCGGCGTGCTCGGGGCGATGTTGTAGCGCGCCGTGAACAGATCGGGTGGCGACGCGTTGTAATGCTCGAGGATATCGCCCGCTTTGGCGTCGAGAAAAAAACGTCCACACATAGCGCCCCCTGAATCAACTGTAAAATTCGCGCGAAAGCCGCATAATAGCGCAGTTTCATTCGCCCGATACAGATGCCGCTACTGCAGGCCAAAAACCTTCACCACAGCTTCGGTGACCAGCCGCTGCTCGACAACGTCAACCTGACGCTCGAGCCCGGTGAACGCGTGTGCCTGGTGGGTCGTAACGGCAGCGGCAAATCGACCCTGCTGAAAATACTCGCCGGCGACATCCGGGTGGACGAGGGCGAGATCATCCACGCCCCCGAACTGCGAATCGCCGAGCTCAAGCAGGAGGTGCCGCAGGATTATACCGGCAGCGTCTACGACTGCGTGGCGCAGGGTATCGGCGAGCTTGCCGGGGTTATTACCGAATGGCACCATGCCGCGCTGGCCTCGGCCAGCGATGCCGAAGCGCTAAGCCGCATGCAGCGCCTGCAGGACCAGATCGAAACTCACAACGCCTGGAACCTCGAAACCCGGATATCGACCACCATATCGCGGCTGGCGCTGCCCGCCGACAAACCCTTCGCGGATCTTTCCGGCGGCCTCAAGCGCCGCGTGCTGCTGGGCCAGGCGCTGGTGGCCGAGCCCGACCTACTGTTGCTGGACGAGCCCACCAACCATCTCGATATCGAGTCGATTCTGTGGCTGGAAGACCTGCTGCTCGGTTTTAACGGCAGCCTGGTGTTCATTACCCACGATCGCAGCTTCCTGCAGCGGCTGGCGACGCGCATCGTCGATCTCGATCGCGGGCAGCTGACGAGCTGGCCCGGGGATTATCGAAAATACCTCGCTGCGCGCGCCGCCCAGCTCGAGACCGAGGCGCGCCACAATGCGCTGTTCGACAAGAAGCTGGCGCAGGAAGAATCCTGGATCAGGCAGGGCATCAAGGCGCGTCGCACGCGCAACGAGGGCCGGGTGCGGGCGCTGGAAAAGATGCGCGAGGAACGTGCGCAGCGCCGTGAGCGCAGCGGCAGCGCAAAAATCACTGCACAGCAGGCAGAGGCCTCGGGCAAGATCGTGATCGAGGCCGACAATCTCGGCTTCGCCTGGGATGATCGCCCCATCATCCGGGATTTCAGCTGCAAGATCCTGCGCGGCGAGAAAATCGGCATTCTCGGACCCAACGGATGCGGCAAATCGACGCTGATTCAGCTGTTGCTCGGCAAGCTGGAACCGCAAAGCGGCTGGGTCAGGACTGGCACCCGGCTGGAAGTCGCTTATTTCGATCAGCATCGCGAAACGCTGGACCCGCAAAAATCGGTGCGCGACAATCTAGCCGCGCCGGGCGACCAGGTTACGATCAACGGCCGCTCGCGCCACGTGGTCGGTTACCTCAAGGATTTTCTTTTCAACGAAAAATCGATCCACATGCCGGCCAAGGCGCTGTCGGGTGGCGAACGCAACCGCTTGCTGCTGGCACGGCTGTTCACTCGCTCCTTCAACCTGCTGGTCATGGACGAACCGACCAACGATCTCGATATCGAAACCCTGGAACTGCTCGAGGAACTGCTGATCGAGTATAGCGGCACGCTGCTGCTGGTGAGCCACGACCGCGAATTCATCGACAATACCGTGACCAGCACGCTGGTGTTCGAAGGCGACGGCGTGGTCAACGAGTACGTCGGCGGTTACCGGGACTGGCTGCGACAGCGTCCGGTGGCTGATGAAAAATCCGTGCCGACGGCAAAACAGGCCAAACCCGCACGGTCCGCGCGCAAACCGTCCGCGGATCAAAAGGAGTTACGCGCCCTGCCCGGCAAGATCGAAAAACTGGAAGCCAGAATCGAAGCCCTGCAGCTCGAGTCAGCCGCAGCCGACTACTATCAGCAGGACGCCGAGCTGATGCGCGACAAACAGCAAGAACTGCAACTGCTGGAATCTGACCTGCAGGATCTGTATCGGCGCTGGGAGGAACTGGAAAGCGACTAATCCGCGAACCGGATCAATCCAGGTAAAAGCTGCCCGACACCAGGAAACCCCGGTGCGTGTCGGCGATACGCCCATTCCAGTCGGTATCCTCCGCGGTTACGTCGATGCTGGACCTGACGACCCCCGCGCCGATCATAAATCTCTCGTTGAAACGGTAGCGAAAATCCAGTTCGTAGGTCTGAAAAGAGCCTTCGGCATCGCTGGTATCTATAAAAAGCACCTCGCTCAAATAATGCAACGACCACCTCGAATTAATCGCATACGACGCACGGAAACCGAACATGGGCAAGGGTCCGCTGGCATCGGAGGCGTCGGCGGAAGTACCGTCGGCGAGTTCGTAGTCGAATTCGTAATCGGTCAAATTCAAACCCGCGGTGACCGCGAGTTCCACTTGATCCGAACGGTAAAACGAATAGGCATAACCGATCTTGAACAGCTCGTAGACAATTCTCGATACCACGGTATCCCCGACGCTGTAGCTCTGGTCACCGATATCCAGGTCTATGCTGAGCAGATTCCTGCCGTCCCGCTCTATCCGAAAACTCGAAAACTCGATCCGATGGGCATCGTTGAATCGGTAATAACCGTCGAGGCGCGGAATGGTTAAGCTGTCGTCGCCCCCCAGGTCGTCGACAAAATTAAATCCGGCGCCGATGTTGTCGCTGGACAAGACCGTAAGATCGGTGTCCGCATCGCTAATATAGTAGGAAGACAGCCGCATCACGAATCTCTCGGAAAAAGCCGCACGAGCGGCGGTTTCCGCGGCAGCACCGTTCATTACCTCCAGGTTCAGCAGCAGCGCGACGCAAAGCGTGGATACAGCCTGATACAGCCGGCGGACTCCAGCACAAGGCATTGTCATTCCCCGTAAATCGACGCGCGAAATCAAGGAAACGGCTCCGTCGAGTTCAGATCGGCCATCATCCCGGATAAAGATAGTTAGAAAAATCACTGATACGACCATAGCCCGTATTTACCGCTGCCGCAACGGCTATGCCCGATAGGCACTGCGGGCTACGGCCCTTGCCACGAGCATATTTCGACGACATTAATAAATTGTTCTTGTACCGGAATGAAATGATATGATTGCCGCAATATGCAGAATTACCTAAACGCGTGAAGAACAGAGAGGCGAGCGCAGATCACTTAACCGTTATACCCCGCAGCCAACACCACATTTCCAGGAAATCGATCTCCGATTCCGCGCTCAAGGTGTTGTATCGTTTGTCGAAGTCGGGCCATCGGGCCTGCCTGGTCGGCGGGGGTGTACGCGATCTGCTGCTCGAAATTCAACCCAAAGACTTCGACATTGCCACCGATGCAACGCCGGAGGAAGTGCGTGCGTTATTCAAAAACAGCCGCATCATCGGCCGTCGCTTTCGCCTGGTCCATATCCGCTTCGGCCGCGATATCATCGAGGTCGCCACCTTTCGCGGCCATGACGAGGATTCCGCGAAAACCGAGACCAACGACGAGGGCCGTATCCTGCGCGACAACACTTTCGGCGAAATCGAAGAAGATGCCATCCGCCGCGACTTCACCGCCAACGCGCTTTACTACGATATCCACGACTACGCGGTGCTCGACTATGTCGGCGGCCTGCAGGACATCGAGGAGCGGCAGCTGCGGCTGATCGGCGACCCCGCCAAACGCTACCCGGAAGATCCGGTGCGCATGCTGCGCGCCGTGCGTTTTGCCGCCAAACTCGATTTCACCATCGAGGAATCGGCGGCACAGGGGATTTTCGAGCATGGGCACCTGCTTGCAGTGATCCCGCCGGCGCGCATGTTCGACGAAGTCATCAAATTGTTTCACTCGGGTAGAGCCGTCCGCGTGTTAGAACTGCTGCGCGAGTACCGCTTGCTGAAATACCTGGTACCGGCGCTGGACGAATGGCTGCAGGACGAGCCATCGGAATCGATGCTCGATTTTATCGATCAGGCCCTGGTCAACACCGACGACCGCGTCAACACCGGTCAGCCGGTGTCACCCGGGTTTATTTTCGCGGTTTTACTGTGGCCGGTGGTGCATCAACAGGCCAGCCAGATACAATCCGATCGCCAGAAAATGATCGGGGCCCTGATGCAGGTCGGCGAAACCGTCATGAAACGCCAGGTGCGCCACGTGTCGATCCCGCGGCGCTTCAGCCAGATGGCGCGCGATATCTGGAGCTCACAGCCGCGTTTTCATCGAACCCAGGGCAAGCAGCCGCAGCGATTGCTGGGCTACCCGGTGTTCCGCGCCGCCTACGATTTCATGTGCATCCAGACGATGGTTGGATTGATGCCGCACAGGCTATGCCGCTGGTGGACCGAGTATCAGCTCGAGCATGGTGACAGCGGTCAGCCGGAACGCGACAGCAGGAAACGCCCCCGCCGCCGGAGGCGCCGTGCCAGCTGAGGAGGTCTTTATTGCCCTCGGCAGTAACATCGGCGACTCGGTGACCATCGTCGAAGCAGCGATCCGCGCCCTCGACAATATCACCCAATGCCGTCTGCGTGGCCGTTCGTCACTGTACCGCAGCGCCGCCCTCGGCGATATTCCCCAGGACGATTACATCAATGCGGTCGCCCGTATCGATAGCGGCCTCGAACCGCTGGCGCTGTTGCTCGAACTGCAGGCGATCGAACACGCCTATTACCGCAATCGCGACACCGAGCGGCGCTGGGCGCCGCGCACGCTGGATCTCGACATTATCCTGTTTGGCGATCGCAAGATCGACGATAGCCACCTGGTCGTGCCGCACCCGGAGTTTACGCAGCGCCGCTTCGTGCTCGAACCGATGTTCGAGATCGATGGCGATCGCTTCATTGCGGGATACGGCAGCCTGAGCTACCTGATCGATCAGGCACCGGCGCTGGCGATGGAAAAGCTGGATCGTTCGCATGACTGAGAATTTTCGTTACCTTGTGATCGAAGGTCCGATCGGGGTCGGCAAAACCAGCCTGGCCAAAAAGCTGGCGGCCGAATTCGGCAGCGAGCTGCTGCTGGAGCAAGCCCAGGAAAACCCTTTCCTGGCAAATTTCTACCACAACCCGCGGCAGTACGCGCTGTCGGCACAACTGCATTTTCTGCTGCAGCGCGCGCAGCAGGTACAGGATTTTCGTCAGAGCGACCTGTTTCGGGGTTCCTACATTGCCGATTTCATGGTCGACAAGGATCGGCTGTTCGCACAGATGACGTTGAACCCGGACGAACTCGCGCTCTACGAGCAAATCTATACCCATTTGACCCTGGATGCCCCGCGCCCCGACCTGGTGATTTACCTGCAGGCGCCGGTCGAGGTCCTGCGCGAACGCATCGTGCGCCGCGGCATCGATTACGAGCAACAAATCCGCGACGAATACCTGCTGCGACTGTCAGAATCCTACACCCGTTTTTTTTACGATTACGACGACAGCGCCCTGCTCACCGTGAACACCCAGTCGGTCGACCTGATCAATAATGCCGAGGATTACCAGGCAATCCTCGAAAAAATCAATGACATCCATTCTGGACGCCATTATTTCAATCAGTCATCATTCGCCCTCTAACCGGGCTTTCATATGTATATTCCCAAACCGCTAGACGACAAGGTCACGATACCGCACCTGAAAAGAAAGAAGCAGGAGGGCGAGAAGTTCGCCTGCCTGACTGCGTACGACTACAGCTTTGCCGGGTTGGTCGAGGACTGCGGCGTCGAGGTGGTGCTGGTCGGGGATTCTCTCGGCATGGTCATCCAGGGGCATGAGACCACGATCCCGGTCACGCTGGACGACATCTGCTATCACGGCAAGGCGGTCGCTGCGGGCCTGCAGAACGCCATGCTGATGCTGGACATGCCTTTCGGCTCGCTCAATTCACCGCAGCAGGCGATCGACAACGCCAGCTACCTGCTGAAACAGACCCAGGCGCAGGTAGTCAAGCTCGAGGGCGGCCAGACCCAGCTGAAAACGGTCGAAACCCTGGCCAAATTCGGCATTGCGAGCTGCTCGCATCTCGGACTGCAGCCGCAAATGGTTCACAAAATGGGTGGCTACCGCGTCCAGGGCAAGGCCAGGAGCGCGGCCGAGGAAATGCTGGCCACCGCGAAAGATCTCGAAGCGGCCGGCACCGACCTGCTGCTGCTGGAATGCGTGCCGGCCCAGCTTGCCGCCGAAATTACCGCGGCGCTGGAAATTCCCGTGATCGGTATCGGCGCGGGCGTCGACGTCGACGGCCAGATCCTGGTGCTGCAGGACGTGCTCAACGTCACCGCCGGCAAAAAGCCCAAGTTTTCCAAGAACTTCATGCAGGGCCAGTCGAGCATCCAGGCTGCGATCAAACGCTATGTCAGTGAAGTCAAGCGCCGCCAGTTTCCGGACCAGTCGCACATCTTTTCCTGAGAACCAGTCAATGTACCAGGCCACCAGCGTTATCGAACTGCGGCAATACGTGCAGCACTGGAAGGATCACGGCCAGTCGATCGCGTTCATTCCGACCATGGGCAACCTGCACGCCGGGCACATGTCATTGATCGAAAAGGGCCAGTCGCTGAGCGATCGAACCATTTGCAGCATTTTCGTCAACCCGATGCAGTTCGGACCGAACGAGGACTGGGACCACTACCCACGCAGCCTTGAAGCCGATCTCGCGCAGCTCGAGGCTATCGGCTGCGACCTGGTCTACCTGCCCACGGCGTCGGAACTCTATCCCGACGGGCTCGACAAGATTAGCCAGGTGCAGGTCACCGACCTGACGGAACACTACGAGGGCGCGCACCGCCCGGGCCATTTCACCGGCGTCGCGACCGTGGTATTGAAACTGTTCAACATCGTCAGGCCCGATGTCTCGGTGTTCGGCAAGAAGGACTATCAGCAATACCGCGTGATCAGCAAGATGGTGGAAGACTTCAATCTCGAGGTCCAGATCATAGGCCAGGAAACCACGCGCGACGACTCGGGGCTCGCCACCAGTTCGCGCAACCAGTACCTCGACGCGGCGCAGAAGAAGACCGCCGCCGGGATCTATCGACAGTTGCAGCAAACCGCGGCAAGCATCGACCAGGGAGAGCGGGATTTCAACACCCTGGAACAAGATGCGATCAATAATCTCGGTGCTGCCGGCTTCAACACCGATTACTTCAAGATCTGCAATGCCGAAACCCTGTTACCGGCGACTTCAGAAGACCGCGACCTGGTCATCCTCGTGACCGCGGCCCTGGGTCAGACGCGGCTACTCGACAATATAGAAATCTCGCTCTGGTAGCGCTTTCAATTTTCCGCGTATAGATTGCGCATCGCGTCGATACGCTGCCTGACCTTTTCCCGCAACTCGGGCGGTTCCAGCACCTCGACTTCGGGGCCGTGTTTGAGGATATCCATGACCAGCTCGGTATCCTGGCTGTAGGGCACCCGCAGAAGGTAAAAACCCTCGGCATCGTAGTCGCTGGTCTGCTCCGGATGCCAGGTTTCGCGCGATACCCAGCGCGCCAGCTGCGGGCTGAAGCGCAGCACCGCCCGGCGCGTGCTGGCGCCCGAGAAAATCCCGTAGCCGCTCTCGAGCTCGCAGTTGAGCTCTGCCTCATCGACCTCGAGCGCCGGCTCCGCGCTAATCGCAAGCGCCTGGATCGCATCGATCGAAAAGCTGCGCAAGCCTTGCCGCAGGTGGCACCAGGCGTCGAGATACCAGTTATCGCGGTAATAGATCAGGCGTTGCGGCGAGACCCGGCGTTCGCTGGTGCTATCGGTGGGCCGACTGTAATACTTCATGTCGACACATTTGCGCGACAGCAACGCCTGGCACAGGGTCTGGAAGTTTTCGCTGCGGTAGCTTTTCGCCGCGAGCGGCACGATACGGATGCGGCGCGAAATCTCGTCGACGCTGTGATCACCCTCGTCGAGCAGCATGCGAATACGCGAGCGCAACGGCTCGATATGACTGGACAGCACCCCGGGCTGCAGGTTTTCCAGCAGGGCATCCATGCTCAGTAAGGCCTGGATTTCGCTGGTGTTGAACCACAGCCCCGGCAGTTGGAACTGCGCGCCGTCCTCACTCTGCTCGTAACAGTAACCGCGCCGCTCCCGGTCCCAGACGATAGGCGCCATCAGTCGATCGCGCAGGTATTCGAGATCGCGTTTGAAGGTCGCCGGTGATACCTCGAGCGCATCGAGAAATTGCGCGCGCGTGACCACACGCTGGTTGCTCAGCATCTGGTCTATCAGGTGAAAACGTTCGGTGCGGTCCATTGATATTCCTGTATGGCTCATCTAATGAGCTACTGATGACCCGATAATAGCACGACTAGTTTTCTGGAGTCGCCCATGTTCCTGTTCAACCGTCTGCTGTACAAGCTATCCGCCTATTGCCGCTGTCGCGTGATCGACGGCCCTGATCAACAACCTTACCTCGAGCGTTACCATTTGCTGCGCCTGCCGTTTGGTTACCAGGTCTATCTGCACCGCTTCGTTGCGAGCGACCCGGGTCGCGGGCTGCATAACCACCCCTGGAAGAACGCCCTGTCGTTAGTGCTGTGCGGCTCCTACCAGGAAACCCGCATGCTGGGCGCAGGTGCCGGTAACGCGCTGCAGCAACGCTGGCTGCGGCCCGGGCGCTTGAATTTTATTTCGGGCGAGGTGTTCCACCGCATCAACATTCCCGAAAATACCGAATGCTGGAGCCTGTTCGTACATGCGGCCAGGGCCAAATCATGGGGATTCATCGAGCAGCAGGAGTACCGCGACCACAATGAAATCGTGGCCCAGGCGAGCAATCCTCAGTGGTGGAAACAGGCGCAGCGTCCGGTCAAGTGCCCGCAAATGCGGCTGCCCTGCAC
>JAACFA010000199.1 GCA_009937625.1 Gammaproteobacteria bacterium
GGAACCGCTCCAATTTGATCAAAATAAACCAAATGAAGGCAAGCAAAAGCAAATAACGAATTAAAAATCCGGTGAAGCCGGAGGCAGAGTCTCGGCTCGTTAAAAAGTGCTAATCAAACGCCGTTTTCGAAATGAGTTTTTCAACGGAATCGGCCAATTGCAGTCATTCAGATTATTCTTAATCAAAGTTTCGAAAGTGCCATTAAAAGCCATTCGGGCGATCCAGGTTGAGTAGGCAGTCCTTGACAAGATTCTGGCTCACCTCATAAGGAAAGGCGTGTTGCCACCTTCGCCGGAATTGCGGCCAGCTGCAAGGGCATCGCCAGGTTCGGACTGGTTGGTATAGACCCGGGATTTCACATCGACAATCTCTACATGCCAAGGTAACCCAGGGACTTGAAGTGTTGAATAGCCGGGTAGACAGATAATTCCGGCGAATCCTGCTACCGATTTTCTGCCTTGAAGGAGGAATGTTGCGGTTATCCTCCTTATACGCGTCTATGTACGCGATGTTGACAACGTCGAGTGGACCGACTTTAACGCCAAAATGATCGTGCGAGGTCACGCGTGGATTACCCACCGGGATTAAAAGCATTTACCGAAAGCCAGAAAGGCCGAGCTCAATCGGTTGGAACGCTGGGCGCAGCGCAAAAACGCCGGCTTGTGGAAATCGGAAAACCTGGTGCCACACTTGCAGTGGCGCGCGGGTAACTTCTAGAACTGTTCCACCTGCAACGCTTTTCAAAACCGAGCCCGACTGATTTCTTCCTCTCTCGGTTTTGTCCTCCCCGCTCCGGCGGGGATTTTTTTGCCCGCCTCCTCTGTCATCCCGGACTCGACCCGGGATCCATCGTAATTCGGCTATGGATTTCGGCCTGCGCCGGAATGAAGGTTAGAAGGGCCGGAAATGACGTGCGAAGGCAGTTCGGGCTAGGCGGTGGCCCGCATGGCCCCCGGTGATGCTTCGACGCCGCTTTTTCGTGTCAGGTAAATCGTGCAGGAGGTGCGCAGAAACGAGGTGAAATTGTGGACCTCACCGTAGTTCTGCTGTACCTCGGTGTACAGCGTGTTGATTAGCTCGGGAGTCGAGCAATCTGCTTCAGCGGCCATTTCACCAAGAATGCTCCAGAACTCCTGTTCCAGGCGAATGCTGGTGACGCAGCCCTGTATCCGCAGGGACCGTGCTTCGCTTTCGTAACGCGTAGGTTCGGTGCTGGCGTAGATTTGGCACATGGTTGTAATCCTCCCCTTAAAAAAAAAGCGTTCCCCGCGTGGCGGAGTGGCTCATGTTTCGGCCGCATCGATGTCTCGACGCATCGTTCGCGGCTCTTGGTAGTTCTCGATCAGGTGCAGACCGAATATTATATTGTCGTTTCATATTGTGCAATATATAATTGCGCGCAATTTGAAACGGGCAGAGAATAAAAACTAAAGATGAAAACGCCAGTCAGCGACGAATTAAGCCTCGACGAACAGTTGTGTTTTGCGCTCTATCGCGCATCTCAGGCAATTGTCGCCTCGTATCGGGAGCACCTGGCGGAAGTTGGTCTGACCTACACCCAATATCTGGTAATGCTGGTGCTGTGGGAGTCGGGGACTTCCAGCGTCGGCCAAATGTCGACTCGGCTTGGTCTGGACAGCGGTACCCTGACACCGTTGCTGAAGCGACTCGAACAGCGCGGGCTGGTGACGCGGGAGCGGGCAGCGAAGGACGAGCGCGTGGTACAAATTGGTCTTACCCGGTCAGGGCGCGCCACCTACGAACCGGTTCTGGCCGCACGCCGTAAGGTTGCCGCTGATACCGGTTTGACGAGCAGCGAACTGGCGCGACTGCGAGGGGAATTGCATCGCCTTTCGGATCATATGGAACATTAATCAGAGCAGTGGTGGTGTTTCGCCCCTCGATTTTCCCCTGCGAGTTTTTTTGCCATGTAGTAAATCCTTACTACCACTCTCGCGCGCCATCCTCCTAAACTTGATTCGCTAAAAAAACCAATCAGGGGGACCCGTGGCGAAAATCATTCACAGCATGATTCGAGTGCTGGATCTCGACGAGTCGCTCGATTTCTACGACAAGGCTTTCGGACTAAAGCCCTCGCATCAACTCGATTTCGACGACTTCGCGCTGGTATACCTGCGCAACGAGGAAAGTGATACCGAGATCGAACTGACTCTCAATAAGGGGGAGACCACGCCATATACCCACGGCAGCGGTTACGGTCACGTGGCGATGTGCGTCGACGACCTCGACGGCGAGTATGCGCGTTTCAAGGAACTCGGGTACGAGCCGACCGACATCGTCGCGTTCGCTCCGGACGACAATCTGCTGGCACGCTTTTTCTTCGTCTCCGACCCGGACGGGTACGAGATCGAAGTGCTGCAACGCCACGGCCACTATCAATAAATTGACGAAACGATGAATCGGTTGGCGAAACCGGTTCCGAGGGGAGGTAATTCAATGAAATCCACAACAGTTAGCGTCGACGCTCCGCAAGCGCCAAGCCGGCGTCGATTTCTGAAAAACAGTTCCGGTGTGCTCATGGGAACCATAGCCGCTAGCAGCGGCATGCTCGCCGCGGTCGCACCGACGCGCACCTGGGCGTTATCGCTAAGCACATTCTCGGAGAGCGAAGGCGACGGCATTCTGAAAGTCACCCGCGCTATTTTTCCGCACGACACGCTCGACGACGCGGTTTACGCGCTCGTCGTCAAGGACCTCGACGCCGCCGCAGCCAAGGATGCAAGCGTTGGCACGCTGCTGCGCGACGGCCTCAAGATGCTCGACGATAAGGCCGGCGGCAACTGGGCCAGCCTCGACTACCTGGCACGTGAAAACATCGTGACCAAGCTTTACGGCACCGATTTCTTCGAGAAGATTCGCGGTACCTCGGTCGTATCGCTGTACAACAATGAAATGGCTTGGGCGCACTTCGGCTACGAAGGTGCGTCTTACGACACCGGCGGTTATTTCGATCGCGGTTTCCAGGATCTCGACTGGTTACCCGATCCGGATACCGAAGCCAGCCCGCCTAAAGCCTGAGACTGAGGAGACGATAACATGGCACAAGTAGATATGAATGACGATAGCGCCGTCGTCGTAATCGGTTCAGGCGCGGGCGGTGGCACGCTGTCTAATGAGCTCTGCCAGAAAGGTATAAAAGTGGTCCTGCTCGAAGCAGGCCAACGCGAAAACGCGAGCACCTTTGTCAACGACGAGTGGTCTTCCTTTGGCCAGATCTCGTGGCTGGACAAGCGCACCACCTCTGGCAGCTGGCGCGTGTCGCGCGACTTTTCCGGCCTGCCTGCATGGATTTGCAAGACCGTCGGCGGCAGCACCACGCACTGGGCCGGCGCGAGCCTGCGCTTCCAGGAGCACGAGTTCAAAGTGCGCAGCCAGTACGGCAACATCGACGGCGCTAACCTGCTGGACTGGCCGATTGGCCTGAAAGACCTCGAACCCTATTACAACAGGGCAGAGGACAAGATGGGCGTCACCCGCACCCACGGCATTCCCGGTCTGCCCGGCAACAACAACTTTAAGGTGATGTATGCCGGTGCCAAGAAGCTGGGTTACCAAAACGTCCACACCGGGCGCATGGCGATCAACAGCCGCGCGCGCGACGGCCGTCCGCACTGCCGCCAGCTCGGTTTCTGCTTCCAGGGCTGCAAGATGGACGCCAAGTGGTCGACGATGAACACCGAGATTCCGCAGGCGGAGAAAACCGGTAACCTGGATCTGCGCCCCGGTTCGCACGTACTCAAGATCGAGCACGACGATTCGGGCAAGGTCACCGGAGTGGTGTACGCCGATTCCGACGGTAATCAGCATATGCAGAAGGCGCGCGTCGTCTGCGTCGCCGGTAACTCGATCGAAACCCCGCGCCTGCTGTTGAATTCGGAGAGCAGCAAGTACCCAGACGGGCTTGCCAATTCGTCCGGCCAGGTCGGTCGCAACTACATGCGCCACATGACCGGTTCGGTTTACGCCACCTTCGACAAGCCCGTGCACATGTGGCGCGGCACCACGATGGCCGGCATCATCACCGACGAATCCAAGCACGATACCTCGCGCGGATTCGCCGGCGGATACGAAATGGAAACGCTGTCGATCGGTCTACCGTTTATGGCCGCGTTCCTGAACCCGGGCGGCTGGGGCCGCGATTTTTGCCGCGCGATGGACAACTACGCCAACATGGCCGGTATGTGGCTGGTCGGCGAAGATATGCCGCAGGAATCGAACCGCATCACCGTGCACGCCACCGAGAAGGATCAGTACGGCATGCCCGTGCCGAACGTGCATTTCGACGACCACCCCAACGACATCGCGATGCGCGAGCACGCCTTCAGGCAGGGCAGGGCGGTTTACGAAGCGGCGGGCGCGAACGCGATCTACCCGGTACCGCCGTACCCGTCCACGCACAACCTCGGCACCTGTCGCATGAGCGCAAAGGCGAGTGACGGCGTGGTCAACAAACATGGACAGACGCACGATATCGATAACCTGTTCATCTCGGACGGCAGCCAGTTCACCACCGGCGCGGCCGAGAATCCAACCCTGACTATTGTCACTCTCGCAATCCGCCAAGCGGATTATATTGCTGACCAGATGTCCGCCAAGGCCATCTGATACTTCCCCTGGCCGGGGCAGGGAAGCTCCGGTATTTCTCTTCCCAAGACGCTGAACGACTAGTATCCTCACAGGGTAGTCGTGATGCCTGGCGCTCGTGACCTCGTTATCAGGCAGCTTGCGATAACAGGATTATCGCGACCACGGCGAGGCCGACGGAGGCGACTTTGCGCCCGTCTAGGCCTTCCAGCCTGAACATCACTGAAAACAGGTTCTCGATAAATGTCGATGGGTCCACGATGTTGTGCCAACGAGGCGCCCGATTTCAAATCGTGGATAGCGTGCGATTGTTTACGGGTAGTGGTACGTCGGATGATAACAAAAGCAAGTCGTAATATTGGTAACATCAGGGGCCGATCCATTGGGTCGATCTCGGAATCTCGTATTTCCCTAGCGGGCGTCAGCTTTCTCCAAAGGAGACGCTCAATTAACTAGGATGGGAGGCAATCTTCGGCGGCGGCAGACGCCTAAAATTCTAGTTTTGAACTGTTGCCATAGTGGGGAGGCTTACGAAAGTCTCATAGATTACTAGCCATAGATTTTCAGAAGGTATTTGTCATAGGAGGCTCTGGGCTTGATCTTGTTCACAACTTTTTTAAGCTGAACAAAATATTATGTTTTTATGACCAAAGAGCCGCAATCAGCTCCATACCCGACAAAGATGGTAGGTTTTCACTCAACAATTACCCAAGATACAGATGAGCAGGATAGAATATAAAGTTCTTCGGTGCCGATCTATCACCGAACTTGAGGAACAAATCAATTATTATGAATCAAAT
>JAACFA010000200.1 GCA_009937625.1 Gammaproteobacteria bacterium
CGTTCGATGGTGGCATCAAGGGTTGCGCCGGGCCCGCCGGCAGCCGAATCGAGCGCGCGCTGTTCCACCAGCTGCTGCGCCTCGGGTTCTCGTTCGTGCGGCGAGTTGAGTATCACCAGGGACTGCAGGCGCGAGCCATGATCCATCGCAAAGCGGCGATTGATCATGCCGCCCAGTGAAAATCCGATGATCGAGCATCGATCTATCGATAGTTCATCCAGCAGCGCTAGCAGCTGTTCGGAAAACATCGTCAACGACGGCATTCCCGGCGGGGCCGGGCTTTCGCCATGACCGAACAAATCGTAGTTTAATACCCGGTAGCGCTGCGCAAAGCGGGAAATGTAGCCTTCCCAGACCTGCCTATTCAGGCCCAGTCCGTGGACGAATACCAGGACTGGCGCATCGACCGGTCCGCTTATCTCGTAGACGGTTCCGTTAGTGCTGATTGCGGACATACAAAAGCCCTGGCTGAGTTTGGAAATCGGGGTAATTTAACCCAGCTGGTAACAAATTGAGAGAGATTTGTGTATCCGCGCCTGGATCCGGGCGGCCGTTTACGTCGTTGCGTCAACCCGGTAGCGCCAGGGTTTCAGGGCACCAGTTGCAGGCAATGATCGCGCGTATCCCCGATCATCGCGGCCGGCGCACCGCCCTTGGCGAGCACGCGCGATCCGAAATAGGCGCTCACGATAAACGCAGCCAGCGCGGCGGCCTGGTCCTCGTTGGCGATGCGAGGCGAGAGCGCTTCCATGATCGCGACCTTGAGCCGTCGGATGGTAGTCTTGACCTCGGCCTTTACCTCCGGGTCCCTGGCCGCCATCTCCAGGCTCGCGTTGCACAGCAAGCAACCACCGGCAAACAGGCCGCGCTTGGTCGCTTCGATGACGTTGTCGAACAGGCGCGCAATTTTCTGGCGCGCGCTGCCCTCGCCATTCAGAACATCGATTCCGGCCTGAATACGGGTGCGGTCATAATGTTTCAACGCGGAGAGATACATGGCATGTTTATCGCCAAAGGCGCCGTACAGACTGCCCTTGAGTAAACCCGACGCGGCCACCAGGTCCTGCATCGAAGTTGCTTCGTAGCCTTTTTCCCAGAACACGTTCATCAGGCTTTCGATCACCAGGGTTTCGTCAAATTGTCTGGGTCTTGCCATTTTCAGTTCCGAAGCGTTGAATTAGTTACTAACCAATCGATCGACAACCACTGTGCTCACGAAATCGACTGCGCCGCAGTCGTATTTCTCGGCTAGTTTATGACCATTTGGTCAATAATTCAACACTACGCGATCAAAGTTATGCCCGGTAAACAAGATACTGTCATCCTCGGGGCAGGAAAAGGTGGGATCGTTCAGTCGAAACCCGGTAAGACCGGACAAACTAGACCCGGCCTTTAAGGGGAAAGGGTGTTTTTAATTTCTGTTCTTTTCCAGGTATTTAAAGGCTGCAATTTCCTTAAGTGTTAACTCTCTACGTACGGATCGACTTTAAAAGGAAGACTAACGCTACCTGTAATATTGTCACCCAAATCCGGGGCTTGATAGACACGTGTGTTGAAACTTCCTCTATCGTAGTTATACGAGGCAGAGTACTTTAACCAAAAGCCCAAATCATTTTCTCTGATTCTGGAACCATCGATCTGCCAACCGACGCGATTTTCAGGGCAAACCAAATTCTCGTTACATTGCTGATGTATTATCTTGGCTTCATTGGAAGCCATTCCTTTAGGCCCTAATTTAGAAGCAATTTCCTCCAAAAAATAACCCGACAACGCATAATACGACCAATAAGTTAACCGACAACACTTCAAACTCTTCATCCCCGATTTTATGCACCTCGTAGTCCAGCCAATGGAGGCGCACATTATCGTTTCCGGTGGTCAATCCAATACCGTAAGCAAGCCCTGTCTCCGATCCGCCCTCGAAAAAATTTTCATAATCTGCCCGAGACAAACCCGCCTTAAATTGCAACGCCGGTAATGCCTCAAGGCGTGCTGTAGCAAAAAGGCTGGTTGAATCAAAAGCAACTTCGTCCGAATCATCAATGTCATCGTCGTTCGTTCTCACGATATGGACTTGACCGCCCAGAAGCCAGTTTTCTGTTCTGAAAAATTCTTTCCCTATATGCAGGCCATATTTGTCATCGATCAGTGAGTCGAAGAAAGATGTGCTGCTAATACCCTCTTGTTCAATAAATTCTACATTCAGCCCGAACTCCCACGGACCATCGAATTTGGTGAACACAGATTTATCGTCTATCGAAACATTCGAGTTATGCGAGAATTCTTCGGTAATCCCGAGCAGACTTTTGGCTTTATCAGCCGTAATCTTCGCTCTGACACTGTCACACTCGGGAGGCCAGATGGCATTTTTGGCTTCATCGATTAAATCTTTGGCTTCTGAGTTTTCACTACCTTGTTTGACAAACTCTGCCGCTGCACTATTGATCGCATCAAGTGCAGATTCGCTAATCTCACAGTCGGTCAAAATGACTTGTTCGCTGGACTCAATGGGAGGATGATTTGGCGTGTCGGCAGCCAATACGAAGACAGGCATCACCCAGCAAAGAATGCTTGATAGAACGAGAATCGAAGTAGAAATATTAGTTCGCATTCAAATCTCCCTGCCTTCCAAAACGAAATTAACCAAGAAACGTACGCATTTGTTCGGAGCAACTTCGGCCTTATTGGCGAAGCTTCCACTTCCATGATTCCGGGTAATTCAGGCAGTTACCTTAGGAGATTAGTTTTGATTTGCAACTAATAAGAGAATGGTAGCAATATACAAGACTAATGGTGTCGTCTTGCATACCATTTCAAAAGCATAATGCTAAATCTTGAGATTTGGCCACGGTTTCAGGCACGTGCGAAAGATCCTGTATCGATCTTGACTTATGGTCAGTTCAGGTCCGCTTTTCTCCATCAATCGAATCGATTCCACGTCCGAGAATTTCCTTCCCTGGCGTCGAACCCATAAACCTCGGGTCCATATCGATAGGCGACAAATCTTTTACTACCTCTTCTCCCCTGTTTCTTTGCAGACAAGAAATTATCCACTTCATTATGCAAATAAACGTGGCTCCGATTATCACGACTAGTTGAACAACTACCGTCAAAAGCAACCCCACCGTCAGGGCGGCCATTGGCAGATTCAAATGGGCTATGTAACTGGCGATAATCGATGGCATCGTCTCGAAATAAGCGTTTGACAGGAAAAGCGATAACTGGGCGATATAAGAGACCACGCCCGGCTCGGGAACAATTTCGGGCGCTACAAACCAGGTAAATAAAAAGGCCAGTATTCCGATAGATACCGGTACTACGAGTAATCTGAACATGATTGATACCTGCCCCGCGTAAACCTGGAAGTCATTTTTCGGTATTCCCGAACGAATAAGATTGCAGCGGTAAACTGACTCATAGCCATATTCTCAATCGACACTGAAGGCATTCCGATAACTAGTAGTTACCAGACAGTGAAAATAATACAAGGTAAATTTTCTACTTCTCGGCGTTTTATTTTTCCCGAATAGCCGGTCTTTCTGGCCAGGGACTTACTCCGATTTACTTTCGAGATGACAACAAAGGGGACTCCCCTTATTGTTTTGGGGAAACGAGACGGCTAACGATAAGCCGACACGGTTAAGCGTGGAAACCGGCTTCGCGGTGGCGAATGATAGCGCTCAGCACTTCGTTATACGGCGTTGGAATATCGAGTTGCCTGCCAAGCTCGACCGCCATGCCGTTGATGGCGTCGATTTCTGAGGGACGCCCGGCGTGGTGATCGAGCAGCATCGAAGGGCGAGCGTCCGGCATCTTGAGGCCGAAGGCGCTGACGTAGTCGACTGGATCGTCAAATGTGAAGTTAATGTGCTTTGCCTTGCCCAGGGCGTAAACCTCGAGCGCGCAACCCTGCGCGATCGCCCAGGCGGCGGGATCGACCATCAGCTCGCCGAGGGTGTAGTCGAACACGGTGCAGGGCCCGCTGAAGGTGACGTTGCAGATGTACTTGCCCCAGATCAACTGGTCGATATCCTCGAAGGCCCGCGCGTTAAATCCGGCCTCCTGCCAGACACCGGTAATGCGCTCGAGGCGCTCGCTCATGCCGCCGTTCATCTCGCCGACGCGGATCAGGTTCATCGCGTTGTGATGCACGTGACCGGGACCCTTCATCGAAGCACCGAAACCGTCGGCAACGCCGAGCAGAACCCGATCGGTAGCCATGTACTGCGCGATTCGTTCGCCCGCCCCGAGACCGTTTTGAATCGTAATTACGATTGACTCTGGCCCCATTAATGGCGCAATCGACTCCGCCGCGGGACCGACGCCGGCTGCCTTGGTGGCCAGCACGTAGAGACCGCAGGCGCCGACGTCGGCGGCGCTGGTGGTTGCCCTGATGCCTGGCACCACGCGATCACCGCTCGCGCCCTCGACGCGCAGGCCACTGCGATTGATCGCGTCCACATGGTCCTGCCAGATATCCACCGCCCAGACTTCATGCCCGGCCTCCGCCATCAGGCCAGCATATACCGAGCCCATCGCTCCGACGCCAAAAATAGCGATCTTCATTTTGCCTCCATTGCCGATCTCGGCAGGCGAATATCGAATCGCTCGCGCAGAGCGTTATCGAGCTCGACCGATATGTGTTCAGGATAATGCCGTTGCAGGATCTCCCTGGTGCGTTCCTGTGCGACCTCGCGGATATCCCTGCTACCGTCAGCCTGCCATTCGTCGATCCCGCGCCGATCACCGATGTCCGGATAAACGAAGTCGGTCTGCATGCGTTCCAGTGTTTCCGGCCGCCCGAGAAAGTGACCCTCGCCGTGCACCACTTGTTCGATAGCATCGAGCGCGAGAGTTTCGTCGCTGACCTCGATCGCGCTCAGCGATTTCATGATGCCGCCGAGCATGTCGTTATCGATAACGTAGCTCTCCAGCGCGCAGCCCATCAGGCTCGCCTGCATTCCGGCGGCCTGGGTAATCAGGTTGGAACCGGCCTGCGCCGCCAGGGTTACCGCCAGGCTTTTCTCGTAGCCGCTCTGTGCATCGGCAACCTTGCTGTCGGTGGCGCCGGCAATGGTCGAACCCGGCAACCCGTAGTAATTCGCCATCTGCGCGCTGGCCGCCATCGCGATCGCACCCTCGGGGCTACCGCCGCTCATTGCGCCGGTGCGCAGGTCGGTCAGCATCGGGCGGGTGCCGAAGACGACCCTGGCCTGCGGATTGATCAACCACGCGAAGATCATACCGGACAGGGTTTCGGCGATGGTCTGGGCGATGGTTCCCGCCATCGTCACCGGGCTCGATGCGCCCATTTGCCCGAAGGTATTGGAATGCAGCGGGATGCCCAGGCGCGCCGCCTCGGCCATCACTTCGCAGGAATCGGGATCGAAGCGCAACGG
>JAACFA010000201.1 GCA_009937625.1 Gammaproteobacteria bacterium
GAAAGGTACGGTAAAAAGATTTGACCAGGCGGATATAAGGCTGCGGCGTTTTGTCGTGCGCCGGGTCGGTATTATTGCCGAAAAAGTAACCCAGCCGCCCGCCGAACAGGATGCGGTTGTCGGCGGTCAGGCGCATATAGTTGAGCTGGGTTCGGGTATCGTAAATTCCCTGGCGATGATGCCAGCCGATTTTCTGCATTTGCGCCTCGCTGAGCGGCTCGCTGACGACGATGCGATCACGAATCGCGGCAACGCGCCGGCTGATGTGACGGTGGCCCGCGGCCCAGGCGTTTGTCGCCAGCAATACCTTGTTGGCGGTGATGCTGGCGCCCGGCGTTGCGACCACGATGCCCGCGGCGGTCCTGCGATTACCGAGATGTGGCGTGTTTTCGTAGAGGTGTACGCCCAGTTCCAGTGCCGCCCGTTTCAGGCCGCGTACCAGCTTGCCCGGGTGTACGGTGCCGCTGCGCTGCTTCGACCAGGCACCGCCATGAAAAATCGGCGAATTGATCTCGGCCTGTACCCCGGCCTTGTCCAGCTTGACCGCGTCGTGCCCATACTTGAGATAAAGCTGATAGTCTTCCTCGACGGTGGGTAATCCCTCGTCGCCGATCGAAACCTTCATCTCCCCGCCCCACTCGAGGTCGCAGTCGATCTGGAAACGCTCGATGGTCTGTTTGAAGGCATCCATGTTTTCGCGCCCGAGTCGTTCCAGTTCGGTCACGTCTTCGGGGAAAATGCGTTCGGTGTTGTCGATGCCGTGCATCACCGAGGTCGACATGATTGCGGCCGGCCGCCCGCTGGCGCCGTTGGCAACGCTCTCTGCTGCTTCGCCTGCAGTGCGGCCCACAATCCGCAAAACCCACCGCCGACGACAAGCAGGTCGCAATCGATATCCCGCTCCAGCGCGGCCTCGTCACCGACCGCATCGAGGCTGTCCAGCCAGTAAGTCGTGAAACGAGTATTCTGGAGTGCCTGCAGGACTTGTTGGTCGGTTTCGGTCATCGCTCGGAGTTGCTATTGCGTCGCGTCGATACTATCACCTTTAAGGCAGGCTATCGCGATGTTAGCGGTCAGCAAACTCGTTTCGCTTGTTTACCCGCAGCATACCGCGTCAACCGTCCAGGTAGTCATCAAGTTGCGGGGTGCGGTAACCGTCTTGACGCCACAGGATCGGGAAGTAGTTTTCGTCCAGCAGGTTATCGCCGAGGCGTTTGTAGCGGCTGTAAATCGGGCCGATTCCCTGGTCGAAATTCTGCGGCTGGTACTCGACGTCGCTACGCATCGCGTGCAGCACCAGCGCGCGCCGCGGGTTGGGGCTCGCGTTGGCGCCCGAGCCATGCCAGGTCCAGCCGTGATGAAACGAGCCGCCGCCGGCCTTGACTTCGACATAGACGATCTCTGGTTCGACGCCCTCGCGCGCTGCCGCGTCGCGCATCGGTTTGCGGTAATCTTCGGGCGCGTGAAACTCTCCCTCGGGCATGCCCGGTTGCCACTTATGCGAGCCGCGTACGAACTCGATCGTGCCGCCATCGGCCCGGGTATCGTCCAGCGCGATCCAGCAGGTCAGAAGTTCGGACGGGGTGAACCAGGCGAGGTAGGCGCTGTCCTGGTGGAAACCGAGCGACTTCGTTGCCGGCGGTTTCCACAGCACGTTGTCGATCATTATGCGGACCCCGGGCCATCCGCCGAGCGCAGCGATGTTTTTGGCCAGCCCGGCGTCGAGCACGACGCGCGCGATCCGTCGATTGGCTTTCCAGCCGTTGCAGATTTGACGGCTCAGGTCGGGGTCGCCGGTTGCCGCCTGCCAGTTGACTTCGTCCGGGCGCACCCCGGTTTCGAAGCGGCCGTGGAACAGATCATCGAATGCTCGGTGTAGTGGCGGCAGGCTGTCGGCCGCGATCAGCCGGTCGACAACCAGGAACCCATCCTGATCGAACAGGGCTTTGTCGTTGTCGTTGACTTTATACATGCTGGAGAGGGTTTGCGGGTTGCGGCCAGTGGTAACTCTGAAGACTAGTTCGGCCAGTCTTCGCCGTCGGTGTAGCGCGTGCCGCGATGGCCTCTTTTAGGCACCGGGGTCTGCAGGCGCTCGCCCGGCGCCTCGACGATAATCAGAATCCTGGGCTTGCCGGAGCCGGGGTTGATGGCGCCGGTGATAAACCGTTTGATGCGGAGGCGGCCGTGCAGTTTATCGTTGAAAATCGTGTAGACATAGTCGCCGACCTTGAGTCGCTTCGGCTCGGACCCCGCCATGTGAAATTCGAACTCGTCGCGGCTGCCGTCGTAGAGCGAATTCAGGGTCTCGATACCGGCTTTTGCCGGAATCGTCTTGGTGATGCCAAAGTTCATTGATCCGTCCCGTCAAACTAATGCAGCGCCATGATAAGTGACGATCCATACGCTCGGCAACAACCGCTGCGGCAGTTGATCCCGATCAATTACCGGGCATCGGGACGGGAATAAAATATTTATTGTTGTTATTACAAATGCGAATGATTAACATTTGCATTCGCATTTAAGTTTTAGTAATTTAGTCCCTGTAATCACTTTTATCCCGGAGATACTCAGCGATGTACCGCAATTTTGTCGCAAAAAAAATTCTGCCCGTGACCGCATTGTGCCTGTCTGTCGTGCTAAGCCAGGGCGTCGCCATGGCGCAGGAAGTCAATGTCTACTCGGCACGCAAGGAGGCCTTGATACTGCCCTTGTTGCAAAAATTCGAAGCCGAGACAGGTATCGGCTTCAACCTGATTACCGCGAAAGCCGACGCTTTGTTGAAGCGGCTGGAGGCGGAAGGACAGTCTTCGCCTGCCGATGTGTTTATTACCACCGACGCCGGTCGATTGCAGCGCGCCAAGGATGCGGGAGTACTGCGGCCGGTGGACAATCCGGTATTAACCGAAAAAATACCCGCTAACCTGCGTGATGCGGAAAATTACTGGTTTGGCCTGTCACAGCGTGCGCGGGTTATTTTTTACGCCAGGGACCGGGTAGATCCGGCCGAGCTCTCGACCTACGAAGCCCTCGCCGAGCCAAAGTGGAAACAAAGAATCTGCATTCGATCCTCGGGCAATATCTATAACCAGTCCCTGGTTGCTTCTATGATCGAGGCGCACGGGATCGATCAAACCGAGGCCTGGGCGAAAGGGCTGGTTGCCAATTTCGCCCGCAAACCCGCGGGTGGAGATACCGATCAACTGCGGGCGGCAGCGGCCGGGCTGTGCGACATCGCGATTGCGAATACCTATTACTATGGACGGCTGGTCAACAGCAGTAAGGAGGAAGATCGTGAGGTTGCCAACAGCCTCGGCGTATTCTGGCCCAACCAGGGCTATCGTGGTGCACACATCAACGTCAGCGGCGCCGCCGTCACCAAACATGCAAGCCATGGCGCCGAGGCCGAACGCCTGCTGGAATTCCTGGTTAGCGACGCATCGCAAACCTGGTATGCCGAGGTCAACAACGAGTACCCGGTAGTCGCCGGCGCGGCGGTTTCAGACACGCTAAAGTCTTTTGGAGACTTCAAGGGCGACAGCCTTAACCTGACGCGCCTCGGCGAAAACAACCGTGCTGCGGTGCAGTTGATGGATCGTGCCGGCTGGCGCTGAAGCAGCGCCCGCCGTTCAAGCCTGGTAAGGCGCCGGCATTTCGTCGGCGTCGATGCCCGGCACCTGCGTGATGCCGGCACGCTGCTTCCAGTCGACCGGGTAGGCCGCGTAAAAGATCACGCACTTGTCGTCGCATTCGTACTTGACGTGGTTGTCCTTCGGCACAAACATCAGGTCACCAGGGTTCAATTCATAGTCGATATCATCGACTACCAGCCGGAACGTCCCCTGCAGGCAGTAAATCAGTTCGTCGCAGGTCAGGTCCCAGGGGACCGATATGTTATTGAGCGCATTGATTCCGCCGCACATGGAGTCGCTGTGTTCGGTGGTGACGAAGGGTTTGATGAAGGTGCCGTTTTGCGGCAGGTTGTCGATGCGGTCCTGTATGTCAGCGATACGAAAAACGCTAGGTGCGGTCATGTTGTGCTCCAGGGTTGGGGAATTGAAATTGTCAGGCCAGCAGTTCCGCTATGGCCTGGTCGAGATACTTCTGGAATTCGGGATCGTTGCCGGGCGAGGCGACGCAATGTCCCCATGGTGAGTGGTAGACGCGCAGCTCACCGTTACTGATGTGCTCGATTTCGATCTGGTTATCTTCGGGTGGGAAGTAAAGATCATTGTCGCAGACGATGACGATGGTTCTTGCCCGGATGGCGGCAAGGCTCGCCTCGAAGTTGTGCTGGTAGAGTTGGTTAGCGCTGATATCGCCCTGTTGCCAGGTCCAGAGCATGCATAACAGGTCGTTGGCGTCCCACTCGAGATGATCGCGCTCCCAATCCTGCAGCAACGCCTCGGCGCTGTCGAATCCGAGCAGGCGATACATTTGCTCCCGGTAGAAAGTTTGGGAATAGGCCCAGCCGGCATAAACCCGGCCAAAGGCCTTGAGGCCTCGCTCGGGTGGCGAGCTGTAGTTGCCGTTGTCGTATATCGAGTCCGCCTGTAGCGCGGCCTTGACCCCTTCGAGAAACACGATGTTGTGCTCGGAGGTTTTCGCAGAGGCGCAGAACGGCAGGATGGCGTCGACGAGATCGGGATACTGGGCGCCCCATTGAAACGACTGGCAGCCGGCCATCGACCAGCCGGTTACCAGCGCCACGCGCCGGACGCCGAGTACTTCGGTCAGCAGGCGGTACTGGGCGCGAACATTATCGTAAAGCGTGATCTGCGGGAAACCCGCCGCGTTATACGGGGCCGGCGTATTGCTTGGCGAGGACGAAATGCCGTTGCCGAACATGTTGATCGAAACGACGAAATGGCGCGCCGGGTCGATGGCACGCCCTGGGCCGAAGTAACCCTCGTTGCGCAGGTGGGTGCCGGTATAAAAGGTCGGCAGCACGACCACGTTATCCCCGGTCTGGTTGAGCTCGCCATAGGTCCTGTAAGCAAGCCGGGCACTGTTTAAAACAACGCCCGACTGCAGTTCGAAATCGCCGAGATCGTATACCTGGTAATCCATCAGAACAGGCGCAGGTATTCCTGGAGTTCCCAGTCGGTCGTAACCTGGTGATAACGTTCCCATTCGTCGACCTTGTAGGCAATGAAGGACGACAGCATCTGCTCTCCCAGCACCTGTTTCGCGAGTTTGCTCTTGCCCAGCTGTTCGGTCGCCTCCAGCAGGTTGCGCGGTAACGCGGTCAGCTTTTGCTGTCTTTTCTCGTCCATGACGTAGAGGTCTTCGTCTACCGACTTGCCCGGATCGATTTTGTTGACGATACCTTCGACGGTGGCCGCCAGCATCATGCCGAGACCGAGGTAGGGATTCATGCACATGTCGGCGGCGCGATTTTCGAGCGCGAACCGGCTTTGCGGCATACGCAGCATCGCCGAGCGATTATTCGAGCCGTAGGTAATATGCGTTGGCGCCCAGGTATAGACGCCGCCTTCGAAACCGCCAACCTTGGGCACCAGTCCGTTGTAGGAATTAACCGTGCTACAGGCCACCGCGGTGATCGCGGCCCCGTGCTTGAGAATGCCGCCAATCGCGTAGTAAGCCGTCTGGCTCCAGCCACCCTTGCCATCTTCGTAGAGGTTCTTATCGGGCTTGCCGACCTTGACCAGGGAGGTGTTCATGTGCGCGCCCGAACGCCAGTCGCCGGTGGTTGGCTTCGGCATAAAGGTCACGAACATGCCGTGCTTCTTGGCGATTTCCTTCAGCAGTACACGCAGAAAAACCATGCGATCGGCCATTTCGAGCACGTTGGTATAATGAAAGTCGAGTTCGAACTGCGAATAAGCGCCTTCGGCGACGACATCATGCAGTTGCCAGCCGAGGTCATTCAGGATGTCCATCAACTCGCTGAGAAAGCCCATCGCGTCGATCGAGTATTCGACATCGTAGCCGAATGCCTGGCGCCGTGGTCGCAGACCTTCGCCTTCGGCGGGGTCGTCATCGAAGGCCTTGACCGGCCTGCCGTTTTCATCCCATTGCATGGTGATAAATTCGGGTTCGATGCCGGCCATCATCGCGTAACCCTGGTGCAAAGATTATAGGGTTTGCCTTCCCACCAAAGGTCTGCAAACACCCAGGCGCAGGTCGGATCCCAGGGGCAGATCACTAGACTGTCGAGGTCGGGCACCGGGATCTGGTCTGAATCGGCCGGGCCGAGTTCGGGCACGAAGGACACTGAGTGCACCGCGAACTGCGGTCCCTTGCCGAGACATAGCGGCTCGAAGTCGCTTATCGGTACCGGCTTGGTCTTGGGAACGCCGAGCATATCGATCCAGCAGGATAGTATGTACTTGACGCCCGCATCCTCGAGTTTCTTCTTCTCCTTTCTGATGCGTGCCTTGCTGGGGAAGGATTTCTCCATGCTCTCGTGGTAAGTACTGCTCATTGTGGTACTCCTCTGCTGGGTTACTGTGCCTGCCGTTTCAACAGGAACTGGTTCTTGAACATTTCGATACCGCTCATGACCTCGATGTGATCGATATCATCCTGGCCGAAACACTGTTGCTCCAGGAAGGACTGAAACGCGCTGCGCGTCTCGCAGACGACTTCGATCAGCAGGTCGTAGCGACCCGAGACCCAAAGCACGTAAACGACTTCGCCGCATTCGCTCAAGCGATGGGCGACCGCGCGCGGGGTGGCGGGATTTGCGACCTTGATGCCGATCATCGCGTCGGCCTTGTAACGAATCGCCATAGGATCCGCGAGCGCCACGATTTTCAGGGCTCCGCTCTGTTTCATCGACTGCACCCGGTTGCGTATCGTGCCCTCGGACACGTCGAGCGCGCGGGCGATGTCCTTGTAGGGCAGACGGCCGTCCTGCTGCAGCATCTTGATGATGGCGCGGTTCAAATCGTCCTCGGTGGAGGCGATGCCCCGGGTCCGGTTCTGTTCGATCGAAACGGCGTTTTGTGTGGTCATGATTATGATTATTACGATATTTGGCAACCTATTATTGTGGAAAAAGTAATCTAAAGCAAAATATTTGATGAAAACGTAGATAATGCCGAAATTTCATTTCGGCATCCAGAAAAGTTGTGCTAATTTAGTGCCCGCTTGCGGGAGTAATGCCATGCTCGATCTATCCCTGTTTAATGATTTTGATCAGCAAGCCGCGGTGCTGCGCGGATTGCCTTCCATTGCTTATACCAGTGACGAGTTTCTTGGCCTGGAATATCAAACGCTGTTTTCCCGCAACTGGGTGTTCGCCGGTTTCGCGCACGAGATGGTCGACGCCGGGGATGTCCAGCCGGTGGAAGTCGCGGGATTGCCGTTGCTGCTGTTGCGTGACGAGAAACGCCAGGTTTCAGCCTTCCACAACGTTTGCCGCCATCGAAACCTGAAGCTGGTAGATGCGCCCGGCAACTGCGGTAAACTGATCCGTTGCCCGTACCACAGCTGGAGCTATGACCTGTGCGGCGCGCTCAGGAATGCACCGTATTTCGGCGGCGCCATGCGCGAACTTCCACCCGATTTCAGCTACCAGGACAATGGCCTGGTGCCGGTGCATTGCGAGGTATGGCACGACTGGATTTTCGTCAACCTCGACGTAGAACCGAAGCCTTTCGAGGTTTTTATATCGCCGTTGAAGAAAATGCTCGGTGACACTCGGGTAGAGGATTACGTTCCGCGGACGAGTATCGACTTCGGCGAGGTGGCCTGCAACTGGAAGCTGTTGATGGAAAACTTTATCGAGCCATACCACGTGCAGTTCGTGCACAAGACCACGACCCGGCAGCCGCTGGAAGACCACCGGACGCTGATCGAGGGCCATTGTCTTGGCAGTATGGTGGAACTCGATGCGGCGCAGCAGGCGACAGTCGATTTAACCGCGCTCGGCGTTACCTCGCACTACCTGACCCTGTTTCCGAGCTTTATCCTCGGTACCTACCAGCCGGATCAGATGGGTGTCTACCTGCACCAGCCGGTCGATGCCGGGCACACCCGCCAGCGCCGCGTTATTTACACCCACCGGGACGCGGATTATAGTGACGCGCAAATTCAGCAGTTGCACGATCTCTGGTACAGCGTCCATCTCGAAGACCACGAAATGTGCCTGCGCCTGCAGCAGGGGCGACATTCGCCGCTGGCGCAGGATGGCGGCCTGCTGTCGCCGCGCTGGGAGAATAGCGTGCGACGATTCCAGGAGCTGGTGGCCGACGCGGTGCGGCCGGCATTAACGCAATAGAGGTAAACCATGAGCGAACAGAAACCCGACTTCAGACTCGACCACACCATGATCCGCGTGTTCGACCAGGAAAAGACCCTGGATTTTTACACCCGCATACTCGGCATGAAAATACTGCGTCAAAACGAGTATCCCGACGGCCGCTTTACCAACACTTTCGTCGG
>JAACFA010000202.1 GCA_009937625.1 Gammaproteobacteria bacterium
CGATCTGATCGTATTCGTGGACCCCGTCGGCTACGAAAACTCGGATTCATTCGAGCTGCTGGGCTACGAGCTCGAGGTCGAGAAGTCGATTGCAAACCTCTGGAACCTGGTTGGCGGCCTTTCCCTGCAGGACTACGTCGACGACGAACTGCCGGGTTCCGCACCCTGGATGCTCAAGCTGGGCACCGAGTTCCGTATGCTGCCCCTGACCAGCCTGCACCTGCAGGTCAACGCCGTCTCCAGGCGCGAGCGCGCGGAGGGCGACTCGAGATCGGACTTCGAGCAGACCAACCAGACCGACTTCTCCCTGCGCCGGCAAAGCCTTCTCGACGTCGATGGCCTCGACCTGCGGCTCGGTATCCACAACCTGCTCGACGAACGACTGAAGCACCCCGCGCCCGCGGACAGCTATCCCGGCGATTATCCCTACAGCGACGGCGCCATGTTCTGGGCGCAGATCATCTACCAGCCATGATCACCTTACCCGGTAGGCCACTGTGAAGAGACTGCCAGGCAAATTCATCACGGCTGCCGCGCTACTGCTGGCGCTGATCTGGCTGCCGTCGCCGGCACAGGACGCGTTATCGCCCCGGATGCAAATCGGCATCAGCATCATGCCGGCGATTGTTGCCGCCAATAAAAGGCTGGCGGATACCGACACGCAAATACTGCCGATTTATGTCGTTTATCAACACAACCGTCACCTCGCCGAACAGCTCAGGCCCGGCCTCGAGAAGATCGGCAAGATTCGCAGCTATGCGCTCCAGGTCGAGAGCATTTCGCTACCCGACCTGCTCGCCAGCGATCCGGTACCGAGCAGCGCAATATTTATCGCCGAGCCCATAAACACCGAGCTAGGTGACCTGCTCGATTTCGTGCAGCGGCAGCACGTGTTGCTGTTCTCGCCGTTCGAAGGCGATGTCGAACGGGGCGTTGCGACGGGATTCCGGGTAACCGACAAGGTGCTACCCATGGTCAACATGACCTCTCTGAAACTATCGAATATACAACTGAAAGCGTTTTTTCTGCGCGTAGCGGTGAAACATGAGCAAGAGTAAAAAAGATATTTTGCAGGGCTTCTCCCCTTCAATGGATTACCGGTCGATGTTGCTGTTCATTGGTGTCGGACTGATTATTATCGGCCTCACGCTGTGGAACTGGCATTACGACCTTCGTCCACGCCTGGTCAACGAGGCTGAGTCCAACGCCCGCATACTCGCGGCCTCGCATGCGCGCGCGATCGAGTCGCAGTTTCAGAACATTAGCGGCAGCACCGACATCTCGGTGATCCATAACTCGATCAACGAAATGCTGTTGATCAACGATCCCAGCAGCGGCGAGACCCTGTACCGCGGTATTGCCCTGGAAGTCGACTACGACGTGTTTCCTGCCAACTACGACATGGTCAACATCGACGTCGGTGATACCAACTGCAGCGCATGCATCAACAGCGAAAACCCGATATACAATTACAAGACCGGGGAACTGGCCGCGATACTCAAGATCTATGCAAACCCGGTGTTTTATCAACACCTGGTGGACGATATAGTCGATGACCTGGCTCTCATGCTCGGCGGTGTCATCATCGTGCTGGTGCTCGCCTGGCTGACGTCCAACCGCCTGCTGTACAACCTGCGCGAACGCGAAAAAAGCCTGTTGATCGAAGTCGCCGAGCGCAGATCGGTGGAGGATCGCCTGCAACAGATCGCTACCTACGATCAACTAACCAACCTGCCCAATCGCTACCTGCTGCAGGCCGATTTTACTCGCAAGCTCGAGGAAACCGCGCGCAACAGGAAGATGTTGGCGACGCTGTTTTTCGATATCGATCACTTCAAGCAGATCAACGACATGCACGGGCACGAAGCCGGCGACGCGCTGTTGAGGGAGGCCGCGGGGCGTGTTTCCGACGTCACACGCAACTACGACCTGCTGGCGCGATTCGGTGGCGACGAATTCGTTATGATCATGTCCAATGTCGAAAATCGCGCCGACGTGATTTACGTCGCCGAGAAAATTATCTCGAGTTTCAACAAGGTGTTTTCGTTGCACGATGCCGAAGTGACGGTCACCACCAGCATCGGCATCAGCGTTTTCCCGGAGGACGGTGACGATCCGTCGGAGTTGCTGAAAAACGCGGACCTGGCAATGTATCGCGCCAAAGCTGACGGCCGTAACGGTTACCAGTTTTTCAACGCCGAAATGAATCTCGAGCTGCAGTACTCGCAATGGGTCGAAACCAACCTGCGCGAGGCGCTCAACAATAATGGCCTGGAGCTGCATTATCAGCCACAGGTTAACCTCGATAACGGCAAGGTCGAATCTTGCGAGGCGCTGATTCGCTGGCCGCAGGGCAGCGGCGATAACGTCAATCCGGCCGACTTTATCCGCATCGCCGAACGCAGCGCGCTGATCAACGACATCAGCCACTGGGTGCTGCAGGAAACCTGCCGCCAGATTCATGAATGGACCGACGCGGGATACCAAACGGTAAGGGTCGATATCAACCTGTCGGGCAAGGATTTCGTCGACAAGGGTGTGCTTTACAATTTCCTGCAAATTCTGCGTCGCCAGAATCTGCAGCCGCATCAGATCGGTGTCGAAATTACCGAGAACATACTGCTCGAGTCGACCGAGCAGGTGATCAAGGCGCTAACCCTGTTGCACAACGCCGGCGTGCATATCTCGATCGACGATTTCGGCACCGGTTTTTCGTCGCTGAATTACATCAAGCAGCTGCCGCTGTCCGGCATCAAGATCGACCAGAGCTTCGTGCACGAGGCGCCGAGCAACAAGGACGACCTGGTCATCATCCAGGCGATCACGCTGGTCGGGCATGGCTTCGGCCTCGACATCGTCGCCGAGGGTGTCGAGACCGAGTGGCACGAATCGCTGTGCAAGGGCGTCGGCTGCAACACGATGCAGGGCGTCTACGTGTCTGAACCCCTGTCGGCGAAAGCCTTCGCCAGTAAATTCCTCAAGCGGTCCAAAACCTGAGGTCGTTTCGAATCGCTGGAAGTGCTGGGGGCCTGGTAACCCGGGCACCCTTGCAAGATTCCCGCCGGGCCGCGCAGGCTTGCGCGGGAATGACTCCGGTAGTGGCTCTTTGCGCGGGCGGGGTATTTAGGCTACATTAGCTCTTCTGCGCCAGGCCTAGCCATCACCATGCCCGATTCACACCAGCCCGATTCCTACCAGCTCGTCGAAACCATGCTGCAGCAGCCGCTGCCCAACGGCGACGTTGTCTGTAACCTGTGCCTGTGGCGCTGCCGCCTGCAGCATGGGCAGCGCGGTTTTTGCCAGGCGCACGTCAATCGTAACGGCACGCTTTACAACCTGTCCTACGGTATCATTTCGGCGATCGAGGTCGAGTCGATTCGCAACAAGCCGGTGTACCACTACCGCCCCGACAGCCGCGTGATGTCGATCGGCTCCTACGGCTGTAACTTCCGCTGCAAGGGTTGCCATAACCTCGATATATCCTGGGGTGTCGATGCGCTCGACAAACTCGCTCGCGGGCAATCGACCGACGCCTGGATCGGGCCGCAGCAAATTATCGAGACCGCGTTGAAACACGGCGTGGACGGCATCGCCTTCACCTATTCCGAGCCCGCGGTCTGGCTCGAATACGTGGTCGACGTATCGAAGCTGGCCCACGAAGCCGGGCTTTTCACGGTTTATGTCTCCAACAGCTTCGTAACCGATGAAGCGCTCGAGATAATGGCGCCGCATATCGACGTGCTGTGTTCCGATATCAAGAGCCTGTCGGCCGAGTTTTATCGCGATGTCTGCCCGGTCAGCACGGTGGACCAGGTCCTGGGATCGATCGAGAAGGCGGCCAATCTCGGCATACATGTCGAGACCCGCACCAACGTGATCCCGACGAAGAACGACAATCCCGAGGAACTTGCTTCGATCGCCGAATGGATTCGCGACCACCTGGGCAAAGACAGTCCGTGGCACGTGACCAAATTTTTCCCGGCCTACAAGCTGTCGCATCTGCCGGCCACCGACAACGCCATTATCGAGCAGGCCGCCGCCGCGGGGCGCGAACTCGGGTTGCAGCACGTCTATGCGCATACCGACATCTCCTGCGACTGCGCCACCGAGAATGCGCCGGTCTCCGCCTGGCTCGAACTCGACCCCGACGCGCTCGACGAGGTCAACAAGTGCTCCGCTACCTGTTGCGGCGACGAGGGCATCCTCGTCAAAAAATTCGAGCGCGAAGCCGGACTGCTGGCAAAGTAGTTAACGCCCCGCGGCAAGGCCGCGTTGATCGGATCATGGTTTGAGAGAATCAGGTTATCGCGGGGGGTTATTCATCCTGCAGTGAGGCCAGCAGTTTGCGCACCGGGGTTGGCAGGCCGTGGTTAGCGAGCGCCTCGATATCGACCCAAACGTAGTTCTCCTCGTCGGACACCTTCTCCGGCAGTTGCTCCATCTCGATGATCGCGAGCGATATGTCGAGGCTGTAGTGGGTGAACTGGTGGCGGATCACGCTGTCCTGGATCACCCGGGGCGCCTGCGCCATCGACAGGAAACTTTGCTGCCAGAGCTCGATCGCGTGCTCGTCGTCCACTTCCGGCAGCGACCACAGCCCGCCCCAGATCCCGCTCGGCGGTCGCCGCCATAGCAGTATCTGGTCGCCGAGGCGATGCAGCAGCATCAGGGTATGCTTGTGCGGCTTGGCCCGGGACGGTTTCTTCTGTGGATACTCGGCCTGGCTATGGTGCAAATTGCTCGAGCACAATTTCTTCAGCGGGCAGGCTTCGCACTTGGGCTTCGACTTGAGACAAACCATCGAACCGATATCCATCATCGCCTGGTTGAAGTCGGGCGCCTGTTGCGCCGGCGTCACCGATTCCGCCAGGTACCAGAGCTGTTTCATCGTGTCGCTCTGGCCATACCAGCCCGGCACGCGAAAGCAGCGCGCCAGTACGCGCTTGACGTTGCCGTCGAGTATCGGCCAGCGCTGCCCGAAGGCAAAACTCAGGATGGCGCCCGCGGTCGAGCGCCCGATGCCCGGCAGCGCTGCGACCGCGTCGAAGGTTCGTGGAAAACGCCCGTTATGCTGATCGCGGATGACGCGTGCCGCCTCGTGCAGGTTGCGGGCGCGTGCGTAATAGCCCAGCCCCTGCCAGTGCTGCAGCACTTCGTCGATATCGGCGTCAGCGAGCTGCCCGAGGCTGGGAAAACGCTCGATAAAGTTCTGGTAATAGGGAATTACCGTGCTGACCTGGGTTTGCTGCAGCATGATTTCCGACAACCAGACTCGGTAGGCATCCTGTCGCTGCCACGGCAGGTCGTGCCGGCCGTAGCGCCGGTACCAGTTCAGTACCATGCGCGCGAAGCTGGCCGCATCGACAT
>JAACFA010000203.1 GCA_009937625.1 Gammaproteobacteria bacterium
TCGAAAACTACCAGGCGGCTTACCAGGTGCGTATGCCGGTGATGCTGAAAGGCCCCACCGGCTGCGGTAAGTCGCGTTTTGTCGAATACATGGCCTGGAAGCTGCAGAAACCGCTGATCAGCGTTGCCTGTACCGAGGACATGACCGCTTCCGACCTGGTCGGACGGCATCTGCTCGACATCAACGGCACGCGCTGGCAGGACGGACCGCTAACGGTAGCGGCGCGTATCGGCGCCATCTGTTACCTCGATGAAATCGTCGAAGCGCGCCAGGATACGACCGTGGTCATCCACCCGCTAACCGATCACCGGCGCGAATTACCGCTGGAAAAGAAAGGTGAGCTGGTCAAGGCCCATGAGGATTTCCAGCTCGTCATTTCCTATAACCCGGGATACCAGTCGCTGATGAAGGACCTGAAGCAGTCGACCAAGCAGCGCTTTGGCGGTCTCGATTTCGACTATCCCGAGGCCGAGACCGAGGCCGAAATCGTCGCCCATGAAGGCGGTGTCGATGCCGAGACGGCGAAAAAACTGGTTCAGGTCGGTACCAGTTCGCGCAATCTGAAAGGTCACGGCCTGGATGAAGGTATGTCGACCCGGTTGCTGATCTACGCGGCGCAATTGATGGCGCAGGGCGTCGATGCCGGGGCTGCCTGCCGTATGGCGCTGGTAACCCCGCTGTGCGACGACCCCGATATGCGCGATACGCTTTACGCCGCGGTCGATACCTACTTCTGATGGAACTGATACGTCATCCCCGCGCAAGCGGGGATCTCCAGAAGAATCCATGGTCAATAGATCCCCGCTTGCGCGGGGATGACTCGATAAGCCAGTCGATTCAAGATCCCGATACGTCGGACCGCCGCTTGCGCGGGGATGACTCGATAAGCCAGTCGATTCAAGATCCCGATACGTCGGACCGCCGCTTGCGCGGGGATGACTCCATAAGCCGGTCGATTCAAGATCCCGATACGTCGGACCGCCGCTTGCGCGGGGATGACTCCATAAGCCAGCCGATTCAAGATCCCGATACGTCGGACCGCCGCTTGCGCGGGGATGACTCCATAAGCCAGCCGATTCAAGATCCCCGCTTGCGCGGGGATGACTCGACAAGCCGGTCGACTCAAGATCCCCGCTTGCGCGGGGATGACGATACATAGCCATGCACCCCGAGCTTGCCGAATACCTGGAATGCATCGATCCCGAGGACCTCGGTAACCTCGAAGCGGTCGAGGCCTCCTGGCTCGAGGCGCAGCGCATCATGTCGCCGCAGGGGCTCGAGAATTACCTGGTCGGCATCAAGGCCATGTGCACGCTGGGCAAGGGCCAGGACCTGGTGCTGACCTACGTGCAGGAAATGCCGGTGGTGGCGAAGGAAGTCGGCGAAGACATCGTGCCGGATGCGATCGAGGCCATCATGAAACTGTCGTCGCTGACCTCGGGTTCGGTGATCACGCTGATTCTCGCTAATTTGCCATTGGCGGCAACCCGGCTCGGCGATGCCGACCTGCTGCGCGGTTATCTCAAACTGTTGCATCAACTCGCCGGCAAGGCGCCGCGCGGCCTGCGTCCGATGATGGAGGCGCTGGGCGAACTGCTGTCCAAATTGACGCTGGGCGGCCTGCGCCGCTGGGCCACCTGGGGAGCGCAGGCTTATCAGCGCGATTTCGAAGGGCAGGCCGCTTACTTCGGTGTCGCTACCGAAACCTCGAAGTCGGTGCTGCAGCGCGAGCGCCGCGGTACGCTGTTCGTCGATAATCATCGCAAGCTGAATTTTTACCTGCGGGCGCTGTGGGCGCGCGCGTTTTTCATGCGCCCGACCGCGGACGATTTCGAAACCCGGCGGGGCAGCCGGCCTTACATCGAAGACTACCTGGTGCACCTGCCGGATGCCTTCGATCGCTACGCTGGCGTCGAGGGTATCGATGTCTACCGCGCGGCGGCGGCGCACGCGGCCGCGCACCTCGTTTACACCAGTGAAGCGATGATTGGCGAGGATTTGAGCCCGGCACAGCGCCTGATGATCGAAATCTTCGAGGATGCCCGGGTCGAGTATCTTGCCTACCGGCAGTTTCCCGGCCTGCGGCGTCTGTGGTTGCGGTTCTTCGAACATGCCCTGGAATCCGCCCCCGAAGAACTTCACCCGGCTGCCAGTATCATGCTGCGCCTGAATCGCGCGCTGCTGGACCCGGGTTACAGCGATGCCGAGGACTGGATCAACGGTATCGTCAGCCGTTACCGCAAGCTGCTCGAGGCGGATGCGGTAGACCGGCCGTTAGTACGCGAATTCGGAGTCGAATGTTTCGCCCGCATCGCCGAATCTGAAAAGATACCGTCGCTGCGGGTACTGCTGGATTCACCGGTGCCTTACCGCGACGATAACCGGTATTTCTGGGATTTCGACGAAGCCGGCCCCGATGCAGACGCGTATGAGCGGCTGCCGTGGCGTCAGCCGACGCAGCGCAAGTACGTCAACGTCATGCAAATGGTCAACGAGATCGACTCCGAGCTCGAGGACGGCAGCCCGCAGGAAGTCTGGGTGCTGCCGACCGAGCTGTTTCCCTACGAGGACCACGGCGTCAGTTACAATGAAGCGGAAGGCGTCGAGCCCGTGTCCGAGCCGTTTCACTACGACGAGTGGGATTACCAGGTACAACTGTCGCGGCCGGAATGGACCACCGTGATCGAGCGCCGCCAGCGGCGCGAGGATCCGGCGCTGATGGACCAAATTCTCGAAAAACACAAACCGATCGCGAGCCGCATCAGGCACCTGATCGACGCGCTGCAGCCGCAGGGCATCGTGCGCAAGCGAGGTTACGAGGATGGAGACGAGCTCGATATCGATGCCGCGGTGCGTGCGATGATCGATATCAGGCGCGGCATCATGCCCGATCCGCGGGTAAATATCCGTATTACGCGGCACCTGCGCGATTTGTCGATGATCGTGCTGATGGACCTGTCGGCCTCGACCAACGACCGCATCGGCGACCTGAAGGAAGATGACGAGGGTTACCTCGAACAGCCCAGCATTCTCGACCTGACGCGCGAAGCCACCGGGTTGTTGTCCTGGGCGGTGGATTCGATTGGCGACAACTACGCGGTGCACGGTTTCGCCTCGGACGGGCGCCACGACGTGCAGTATTACCGCTTCAAGGATTTCGACGAATCCTACAGCGACGACAGCAAGGCCAGGCTGGCCGGTATGAGCGGCGGTCTGTCGACGCGCATGGGTGCGGCACTGCGGCACGCCGGCTACCACCTCGGCCAGCAGGGCAACCGCAAGCGCCTGGTTTTGCTGATTACCGACGGTGAACCCGCGGACATCGACGAACGCGATCCGCAATATTTGCGGCAGGATACGAAACACGCGGTCGAGGAACTCGCCGCCAATGGTATTCATACCTACTGCCTGACGCTCGATCCGAACGCGGACAGCTATGTTTCGCGCATCTTCGGCGCCAACAATTATTCTATCGTCGATAACATCGAACGCCTGCCGGAGCGCCTGCCAAGGGTATTTTCGGCCCTGACGTCATAGTTGAAAAAAGTAATAGTAGGTATAGCTATAGGGTTATTACAATGATGTTCATGTTTTGTTAATTTTACCTGGTTTAAACTTCAGCTTTTCCAATTAACAACAACCAATACGAGGTTATCATGAGAACATCCGCAATTATCGCTATCGTAGCCCTTGCCGGCCTGATCAACACCCCGCTGCAGGCGGCAGACGCCGCTGCCGGCGCCTCCGCTTACAACGCCAAGGGCTGCGTGGGCTGCCACGGTGCCGCGGGCAAGCAGCCAATCGCTAATTATCCGGCTATCGGCGGCAAGCCGGCGGATTTCATTAGCGCCGAGTTGAATAAATTCCGTTCGGGCGAACGCAATAATCCGGTCATGATGCCGATGGCCGCCGGCTTGAGCGACGCTGACGTCGCCAATCTTGCCGCCTACCTGGCGGCGCAATAAGCGTCGATTCGTCCCGCTCAAGCGCTATCGATGCCAGTTCACAGTAACGACAGGTTATTCGATAGCCTTGAGACGGGCGCAGCGATCGATTTCGAACAGATTGGACTAATCCTTTTCGATCTCGACGGTACGCTGGTCGACAGCGTGCCGGACCTTGCCTGGTGCGGCAATGAAATGCTGCGTCGGCTCGATATGCCGCAGCGGGAACAGGCCGAAGCGCGTACCTGGGTTGGCAACGGTGTCGAACGCTTCGTCAAGCGCTTCCTGACCGGCGATATGAACGCGGAGCCGGATCAGGGGCTCTTCCGCAAGGGCCTCGAGCTGTTCGAAGGTCTCTATGCCGATAATGTCAGCGGCCGTAGCGAACTTTATCCCGGCGTTGTCGAGGCCCTGCAGCGTCTGTCGCAACTCGATTTACACCTGGCCTGTGTCACCAACAAGCCCGAGCCTTTTACGTCCGATCTGATTGCCGCGATGGGGCTCGATAAATTTTTCGAACTGGTTGTAGCCGGCGACACAACCGCCCGAAAAAAACCCGATCCGATGCCGCTACACTATGCGGCGGATCATTTCGCGCTGGATTACGCCAGGTGCATGATGGTGGGTGACTCGAGTAACGATGTGACCGCCGCGCGCGCTGCCGGCTTTGCCATTGTGTGCGTGCCGTATGGTTACAATCACGGCATCAGCATCAGTGAATCCAGTCCTGACCTGATCGTCGATAATTTAAAACAACTGGCTGACATGTTTTCCTGAGGGGGATGTTATGAATCTGAATCGAAGAGAATTTATAAGATTAATGGGTTTGGCCGGTGCCGCCGGCATATTCCCGCGCGCCGGATTCGCGGCGGGCAGCGATGATTCGAAACTCTACGATGTGCCTGCATTCGGTAATGCGCGCATCCTGCATTTTACCGATTGCCATGCGCAGTTGAATCCGATCTATTTCCGCGAGCCCGACGTCAATCTGGGCATCGGCGCTGCCTATGGCAAGCCGCCGCACCTGGTCGGCAACAAGTTGCTGGAGCACTTCGGTATTGCTGGCGGCGGCATCGAGGAGCATGCCTACACCTACCTGAATTTCGAGGAGGCGGCGCGCATGTTCGGCAAGGTCGGCGGTTTCGCTCACCTGGCGACGCTGGTCAAGAAATTGCGTGCCGAGTATGCCCAGGGCCGCTCGCTGTTGCTCGACGGCGGCGACACCTGGCAGGGCTCGGGTACCGCCTACTGGACGCGCGGGCGCGATATGGTCGAGGCCTGCAACCTGCTTGGCGTCGACGTCATGACCGGGCACTGGGAGTTTACCTACCTGGCGGAGGAAGTCCTCGAAAACGCCGGAATGTTTGCCGGCGAGTTTGTCAGCCAGAATTGCAAGGTCA
>JAACFA010000029.1 GCA_009937625.1 Gammaproteobacteria bacterium
TATCGTTGATAAAGCTGATCTCACTGCTGGCCTGGTAGGTGCTCATCAGGGCCTCGATGCGGCGCATCTCGGCGAAGGCTTTTGCGCTGCAGTCGGTTGCGACGACGGCTTCAGGATGCCAGAGCTCAAGCGAGGCGCGGGTACCCATGATATCGCGCTGTTGCTGATACCACTCGGCATGCAGCAGGGAGGATTGAATCAGAAGCGCCAGCAGCAGCACGCCCCTCATTCGAAAAGGGAGAAGCCAGTCGCGCAAAATTTCGACTCGTTTCGACGTCAAGTAATGACGAGTACGCCTAAACTCTGATGTTTCCGAACGATATATAGCTATCCAGGTTGTTGCCGAGCCCGTGGTTGGGGAACGCGGTGGTAAACGCCGTCGTGTTGCCCGGTGAAACCATGCCATTAGCGGCCATGTAGTTTAGCATGATCATGTTGACCAGCAAATTGATGTTGTTGGCCGCGGGTGACGAGCTGGTCACCACCGATGCGCCCGCGTTCATGTAGCCGATCTGCCGGCTGCCGACCAGGTTCGGCGGACTATTCGGATTGTAAACCAGGAAGAACGAGCAGGCCGTGGACGAGTTGTCGCCGGTCCATTCGCCTTTGCCGCCGCCGCCGACAGTGAGGTTGTTGTTGCCGTCGGTACCGCCGTTTGGCGCCGCGGAATCGTCGAGCCGGCCGTTGCTCGCGACCGAGCCGTCGCTGAACACGTATATCATCAGGGGTTCGCCTTTCAATGCGGCGTACTGCAGGCAGGCGCCGATGCAGCGTCCGGCGCGCAGATCGCGGTTTTCGCCGGCGATGCGATCGCCGGTGTGATAATCGTACCCGCCCATGGTGACACAGCCGCCGATGGCATAGCGGTTAACGACCATTTTCATGACCGAGGCGGTCTTGCGGAACTCGCGGTCGTTTGCCAGCTCGGCTGCGCTGAACGGCGCCAGCGGGTTACCGGGAACGAGGCCCGGGGGAGAAGTAACATCGCGATTGATTAGCGGGTCGCCCAACGGATCGACCGGGACACCCGCAAACTCACTAGCGATGTCGGCAGCTTTCAAGTAGCCGCAGCGTACCATGTCCTTGATGATGTCGTCGTTGCTAAGCCCGGTAGCGACACCGGCTTTCATCTTATAATGCGATACACGCGCCATCGACTCCATCACCGCGGTGACATCGTTGGGGCCGAGGATGGAGGTCAGGTCGCCGACGTCTACCATGCCGGTGACGTCGGTTGGCTGGTCCACCTTGGTTGGCTGGAATTCGGGGTTGATGTACATCGCCGGCGCCATCGAGTTACCACCTGAAACGCTCGAGCGAGAACCGATCAGATCGACAACCTCGCCACGAACGCTAGGGTCGGTCATGACCAGCGCGTAGAGCGGATTGTGCGGGTTGTTGCCGGTGTCATTGTCGGACCGGGCCGGAATGACGGCGCCGTCGACATTGCCGATTGCGCTACCCGCCTTTTCGCGAATACCCAACAACAGCGGGCTGTCGGCGTGGAAGGCCAGGTTCAATTCGCGATTGATGTAGTCGTTATTTGCGCTAGGATTCAACAGTGTTTCGGTTTGTGTTTGTCCGGGCAGCATGTCGCCCGGCAGCCCGAGCTTGCTGTAACCCGCGGTCGAAAGAAAATCCTCTTGCCCACCCGAATCCCCGACCAGCACGTTAGAGCCTGCGAAATTGGCGCCGCCGGCCAGGTCGAAACAGATGAAGGGCACGTTCGTGCCGCCTCCGCCACTCAGCGTGCAGCCCGGCAACGCGCCTACCAGGTCATCGAGATCCGGCGATAGCGCCGCGTAGGCGTCCCGGGGGTTGGCGAACAGGCTCAGCACACCACCGGTCAGCAGCGAGGCGCCGCCAGCGGTGAAGCCCTGGCGAACGAACTGGCGCCGGGACATCGGCTTGCCGTGATCCTCGTGCAGCAGGGGAGCGTCGGGATGTACTGACTGTTTTTTCTTGAATCTGGCCATGATTTCGAATCCTATTGTACGATCATTACGGCGGCGCCAGTTGCGGCGGCACAAACTGCCTTCACGATTTGCTCGGTTCTCTCGACCGGGTCGCAGCTTGTCGCCGGTGGAATTATCGGGCAGGAAGCCATCATCTGGGTGATCAGGCTGTCGTATTGAGTATCGACAAAGCCCGGATCGAGGGCTTGTGCCGACGTCGCACCCAGAATATTAGAAATTTCAATATCCGCAGGTTGCGTTGACAGACCCAGCGGTGAGTTGGTGACCGCTTCCAAAACCCGATCGATGATGGCGGCTCGCTGAGCAGGAGCGAATGCGGTCAGGTAATCGGTACCGAAACCGGCGAAGCTCGGGAAGTAACTCGCCGGGGTGATCGAACCGTTGCCGTCGACCAGCTCGCTGCACGAGGTCAGCGCGAGCTGCGCAACCGCCATCTGGTGCGACGGCAGGAAGGCGTCGATAGCCTCGGTCGACGGTAACTGCTGGACATAGTCGCTATAGACACCAGCGACCGCGGGATTGGTTACGGACACGCCGGTGATCTCGGCGATGGTCGTGTTGATTTCCTCGAAGGTGCGTACGCCGATATCTGATTCTACCGGGCTTCCGGGATTAGCCGGATCGGCTGGAACTGTCGGCACAATTTCGGAAAATGCGTTAGTCACGCCATTGAAGTCCTCGAAAGTCAGGAAGAACTCGTCGCTGTCGGGGCCTTTCTCGAGTGCGATAATGGTACCCTTTGAGGACAGTTCCTGGCCGGTCGCAGGATCATATGTGGCGGCGACAACGCTAGTGTCGAGGTTGGCATAAGACTGCCCTGCCAGCGCCTCCTTGCCGTTGATGCCAATCCGCAGGCCCTTGATATTTATGTCCGCGCCTGGAGTGCTGCCATCGAGGGTGACAAACGTGGGTTTGTTGAACAGGTAACTGTAGCTGTCGAACTGTGCCACCTCGAACATGATGAAGCTCTGAGGGTTCCCCACTTCGCCCAGGTGATGGCCAACGTAAAACAGCAGGAAGAATTTCTGGCCGACGCCAACATCGAAGTTTTGCTGAATCTGGGCCTGGGTCAGCGGCTGGTTATGAATCGCGACCATTTTTACCTGGCCCATCCACGGCCGCGCACCCGAGGTTTCGTTGCCGAGGAGAAAGGCGAAGGTATCGTCCCAGACATTGGCGATGGTTGGGCCGGGTCCTACTGGATCGGCGGCATTAACCAGCTGGCCGTTAACGTAAATGCTGCGAGGATTCGGTTCTAGCGGGTCATAGTTCACGACCACGTGCTGCAGGCTGGCCTGCGCCAGCTCTTCACCACTGTCTCCGGTCGTCAGAGCAGGGTCGCCATTGGGTGCAGGGTTCGGCACGTCGAGACGATTGTAGGCCTCGTAGTTGTACATGTCCTGGCCGAGCGTGAAGTTACGCTGGGTATCGCCACCCGAGTAGCTGACGATATTAGCGTCTTCCTGGGTTACGTTGGCCGGAATCACCCAGGCTTCGATCGCATATTTACCGGTTTCCTGGATGTAGGTATAGAGCTTGTCACTGCTAATGGTGTCAGCCTGCGCGCGGCCGCCGGTAAATTCGAGGCCGTATCCGCCAACCCAGTTGACGCTGCCGATCAGCGACAGGTTGATAGCCGGATCGACACCACTGGTATCGAAGGCGGTCAGGCCGCTGCCGATTTTGAACTCCCACAGTGCGAACTGGTCAGTTTCATGCCGGTTGCCTCCGGAAGCGATAATACCTTCGCCCAGGGTCAACGCCATGCTGGTAACCAGGTTCGAGTCGATCGAGGTCGCCGTAATTCCGCTAGCGAAGGCAGCAATCCTGTCTCTCATCAGGCGGGCGTCGGTGCCGGCCTCAAATTGATCCGTACCGCAATTGGACCAGCAGTTATGTTGTTCCGCGATCAGTTTTTGTACAAAGCGCGAGCTGTCCGGCGCATCGATGTCCATCTTCGGTTTAGCGGCCTCGTAGGCAGCGTTCAGATCACCGCTGGCAAAGAAGGGTGCCTGCGCGAGTCCCGCCGAGTTTTCGTCGTGGCATTCCTGGCAGTTCCCATCGGCGATAAACGGATCAGTACCCACCAGCAAGGGATAAACCGTAGCCGCGAAGGCAGCCGGATCGACTGGAAAGGATCTGGAGTCACCCGGATTCCGAATGCTGGCCGGAGCGATTAGGTTGATCTCTCGCGCGGCAACACCGCCACTCGATGCATTGATCCAGTCATCGATCCAGCCGGCAATCAGGGTGCCGCAGACCGAGGATACGCTCTCCCAGCAAAAGTGGCCGTTATTGAGTTTGTCGACAATTTCGGAATTCAGCGGGTTTGCCAGGTCGATCTTCGGCGAAGGTGGATTAGTCATCAACTCGTCATAAGCTACGTTGACATTGGCGGTATCGAAGAAAAACGGCGATACCGGGGAAGATGCCTGCGAGTTGTGACATCCGCCGCAACGGCTGTCTTCGATTACATTGCGCCACAGGTAATACTGAAAATTAGCGACATCGATGCTGCGCGCCGCGGGACCGCTGTAGAAAAACCCCGTAGCGGCTATGCTTGTATCCGGGTTGGAACTCGTGCCGACGCTACCCGTATCGCAAGCCGACAGTAGAGCGCCAAACGCGAGTACACAAATCTTGTTTAGAAAAGAGCGATATTTTGTCATGATCAACTCCCTTTGCAGTAAGCCGCGACTTCGGTGAAGACTTCGCGCATGTTGTAACCGCTGCCAACGAAGTTGGAGACGAACCCGTCACGGGCGCTGCGGTCGGCTGACATTACATTGGGATCGCGCAGGCAAACCGCCTCGAAGGCTTTATCGACCTGGCACTGCGCGAAGGCCTTGCTGTTGGCGAGTTCGACTCCGAGGGAGCTGGCGCCAGTACCGATAGCGTTACCTTTGGCGTCTAGCGTTTCTCCGGGATGACCCCATCCCAGCGTGCCGGCCGGATGGACGTTGGGAGGTGCGGTCGGAGGGCGAACACCGAGTTTCGAATTTGGGCCGTTGCGCCAGTAGTTGATCCAGCTGTCGTCGGTGACCGCATGCCCATACTCGAAGTTGTTGGCGTTGATATTGTGCTTCAACGAAACATCGTCGGGAATCCCATCGGCCAGCCCATCGTCGCCGAACAGCGGACTGGTGGTCGCGGCATACAGCATGATACCGTCGTCCGGATCTTGCGGATCTTGCGTGTCCCATTCGTACTTGGCGAAAGCACCGGCCATGCCGTCCATGCCGGCGTGGCAGCCAACGCAGCCGTTCATGTAGAGGCGGCTATCGCCGCCCGGGCTGCGCGATACGTCGCGGCGCACATAATCTGGAGCTCGCGAGACGTCCTTGATCGGCTCCAGGTCAGTGCACAAATGATTCATCAGGGTGAAGCGGAACATCGCGCGATTGGTGCCGGCGGAGAAAAACGCCTTGGCTCCGGCGCGGCTGGTCATGATTCCGGCCGCGGGGATGCCGGGCCTGACCGAGGACTGGGTTCGTGGTACCAGAATTGATTGATCAGCGAGGTTACCCGCTGACTTTGGATCTAAAGCCTCGAGCGCTTCGTAGTGAGCATTGCTGTCGTTGGCATAACCGGGAGTAATACCATCGCCAAGATAGAGCAGATCGTCGTAAAGAATGCGTCGAAAATCGATCTCGTCACGTATTGCGCCGACTATGGTTGCGCTGTAATCGTTTAACGGGGCAAAGACGGTCTGCTCCTCGTTGGTCCAGGGAGCTGCGAAATTTTTCAACGTGACATTGTAAAACGCGTACGCGTTTGGATTACCCGCATCAGGGTTGTGCTGCGTCGTGTCGATAGCGTAACGTGCGGCGTTTTCGCCAGTTCCATCGCAAGGGTAGCCCGGTGTTTCGGGTAAACTGCAGTCGAGGGTGGCTTCCATGGCGTCGATAACGGCGTTGGTCGCGCTAATCCCGGTAAGTCGATCGTGGATTCGCTTGGCCATGGCGCGTTCTGCATCACCTGCCCAGATCGATTGGGTTGCCATCATCGCCAGCAACGCCGGCAATACCAATATTTTCGTCTTCATTCCCATGGATTTCCCCATTTTCTCCTGGTTGTCGCTGCTATCGAAGTCCCAGTCATTAAAACTACATGACCATGAAACCTAGCACAGTGGTAACAGGCCTACGTAACTAAGACCGCGGGAATATTTCACTTTATCGAAAATACCCCTGATCGATACCCTTTAAGCTGATATAAATATTTCAGCTATAAATGTTTCAGCTCTAACCCGATCTGTTTTAATAATCCATACAAAATCCTTAGGTAAGTTTACGAGAGTGGGATGGACTTCCGTATACCGTCTGTAAGGAAAAAAGGGCGTTCTGTCCGAATTCGGAAGCAGGAGCCACAGGGTCGAAGTTACACTAAAGTCCAGTGCTGGAGCGGCTTTCGCGGAGATTTCTCGAAGATAAGGTATTACCGAACCAAACATTTAGATTATGAAAATACAGGCCCTAGATTTTGAAAACTCGCGCATGCAATCCATAACAAAGTGGATTAGGCTGACGTTTTTATGCGTGGCGATTCTGATGCTCGGCGCCTGCGATTCGGGCTCGTCAGGGGATGGCGGAATCGATCCCGGCATCCTCGAAATTCCGGTCGCGTTTATCAAACGCCCGGTACCGGTCGATGACATGGGTGACGACGAGAACATCGATTTGCGCGAACCGCGGCTGTTCATGGCTGGCGGCGATGTCTACCTGCGAACCAGCAGCGCCAGCGATGCCACCGTGACTAATATTACGAGCTCGGTGACCAACGGCATTGGCGACGTGAAAGGGCTGAATTCGAACCATGACGGCACCAAGCTTATATTTTCGCTGCGACTGTTCGACCCCGACCCGAACAATCCGCCTTTTCCGACCTGGAATGTTTATGAGTATGATCTCGAAACCTCTCAGTTGCGCCGGATCATATCGAGTGCGACGATTGCCGAGCAGGGCGATGATCTCTACCCGAGTTATCTGCCCGATGGTCGTATTGTGTTTACGTCGAACCGGCAGAAGCAATCGCAGGAATTGCTGAACAACGAGGGTAGGACGAGATATGCGGCCCTTGACGAGGACGAGGGTGTCAAGGCGCTCGTGTTGCACGTGATGGATGCCACCGGCGACCCGCTGAGTATCCGCCAGATATCGTTCAACCAGAGTCACGATCTTTATCCGCAGGTGCTAACCCATTACCAGGATGGGCGCATCGTTTTCAGCCGCTGGGATAATGCCGCCGGCAACAACGAAGTCAATATTTACACCGCGAATCCTGACGGCAGCGACCTGGAAATCCTGTACGGTTCGCAAAGCCATGCGACCGGCACCGGTGGCGCTAATATCCAGTTCACCAACTTCCGTGAGATGGAAAACGGGGATTTGATGGTGATCACCAGGCCCTTCGACGGCACTTTTGGCGGTGGCGCTATCGAGATCATCAGCGTTGATCGGTTCGTGGATAACCAAAAGTCGATCTGGCCATTGAATGACCCGGGTCCGGCGCAAAGGCGCGCCACGGTCTCTAACGTCAACAACTCCGGCTCGCTCTCGCTTACTGGGCGCTACAATTCTGCGTTTCCGCTATGGGACGGCTCGAATCGCATGCTGGTCACCAAATCCACCTGCCGGCTTCTCGATGCGAATAACGTGCAAAGACCTTGCATCGATCCTTACCTGGATGATCTCGGGGCCGGGTCTGTGGAAAAATCACCGGCCTACGGTATCTGGCTCTACGACAGGGATGAGGATACGCAAAGACCCGTCGTGCTGGCGGAACAGGGCATGGTCATGACCGATGTCGTTACGCTGCAAAATCGAACCCGTGCTCCGATTATTTTCGACAAGAAGCTGGTCGGTCAGCTTGATACGGATTGGGAGCGTGACCAGGTCGGTGTCGTCAATATCAAGAGCGTTTACGATATGGGCGACGGAACTTTCGACAGGTGTTTCTTTAACCTGTGCAACAGTGACCCCACAATCACCTCGGTACAGGATTTTGCCGACCCGGCGAAGGCGATTGCGGACGAAAGGCCGGCGCGCTTCGTGCGTTTCATCAAGCCGGTCGGTATTCCCGATCCTGACGATCCGGCGCTGGTCAACCCGCCGGACCTCGATAATAATGCTTTCGGCCCGCAACGTAACCGGGGCATGCGCGAAATTGTCGGATACGCGCCAGTCGAGCCCGACGGTTCGGTCAAGGTCAAGGTGCCTGCCAATACCCCGCTCGCGGTCGAGGTTCTCGATGGTGAGGGGCGCCGCATCGGCCCGCGGCACGACAATTGGTTCCAGGTGTTGCCGGGCGATACGCTTACCTGTGCTGGCTGTCACGATCCGAATGACGGCAGCCCGGACGTGCATGCGCGCAGCGATGGCGATGCGCCATCGATCAATAGCGGCGTAGCCGGCGGTCCACTCGTGAACACGCTAATCCAGGGGACCGCTGCACCGAATCCCTATATCGGGGCTCCGGGTCAGACCCTGGCGGAAGTGCGATTCGACAGTTACGCGCTTGCCATACCCGTGCCTCCGGAACCGCCGGCGATCGAGCCAGAGCTGAGCGCCGATTTGATTTACGTCGATTACTGGACCGATGATCCGGGCGTACGTCCGAAAGACGCTTTTTACATGTATGATTATGCATCGCTCGCTCCGACACCGCTCGCTCCTAATACCAATCCTCCGATATTGCCGCCGACCAATACGTTTTGCGCGCCCTGGGAGTATCGATGCCGGGTGACGATTAACTATGCGGAACATATCCACGCGATCTTCCAGCTCGATCGCGATCTGAACAACGTTGACGATTTCACGCCGCTGGCGCCGGCCAATCCGCTAGCAAGCGATTCGACCAATACCCCGCTAGTGGTGGATACGGTGAATCTGGATGGTGTAGGTGATGAGACCTGCGTCAGCTGTCACACCACCACTACCGCCAACGGCACCCAGGTGCCCTATGGTCAGCTCGACTTGACCACTGATCCTAACCCGGATCCGAACGATCGCTTCAGGTCGTTCCAGGAAATGTTCAATACCCGGCAGGGTCGATTCTTCGACGGCATGAACCTGCAAATCTTTACCGTACCCGACGGGATGGGCGGTAGTATTCCAGATCCCGCGGCACAGATCGCCCCGATCATGACAGCGGCCGGTGCTCGCAACAGTTATTTCATCGAGAAAATGACGTCGACCGAACTGGATGCGGGTCGCGCGATCAGCGGGACGGTGGATCATTCGGGCATGCTTACGGATGCCGAGTTGAAAATGATCAGTGAGTGGATCGATCTCGGTGCGCAAAATTTTAACAACCCATTTGACCCGGCAGCGCCACAAAACTGAATTTCAAGCTAAACTCCTTTAGTGGCTCAACAATAATACGGGACTAAAAACTTGAGACGATTCAAGGGGATTCTTTTGCCCGTGTTATTACTATTTATAGCCGCTAGCTGTCAGGCAACCCATGCTCAGACGGCAGAAGAGGATGCCTACGTGGCCGCGCCAGCGGAACCGGCAGCGGAAGACGAGGCAGGGTATCGGGTCAAGATTGCCGATCCGTTTATCGAGCTGCATACCGGCCCGGGCGGCGGCTACCCGATTTATTATGTGATCGATCGCGGTGTCGAGGTGCGCGTGCTGCGCCGCAAGACCGACTGGTACAAGCTCGTCACCGACGATGGTAAAACCGGCTGGGCCAGTCGCGCGCAGATGCAGCAGACGCTGTTGCCCTCGGGTGAGCAGTTCCAGTTGATAGAGGTCGATCGGGAAGATTTTCTGCAACGCAGATGGATGGTCGGTGTGACGGGTGGCGAGTTCGAAGAAGCACCGGTCTTTACGCTGTTTGCCGCCTATTCGTTTACCGAAAACCTGGCCGCAGAAGTACATTTCGGTAAATCGGTAGGAGACAGATCCAGCGCCACCTATATAAAGGGAAACATGATCATGCAGCCCTGGGCGGATTTCAAGTATTCGCCCTACTTTTCGCTGGGGCTGGGTCAAATAGAGGTCGATCCTAGTGCCACCCTGATTGCGGTGGACGACGAAGACAACTCTTTTGCCCAGGTCGGCATCGGGGTGCAGCGTCACCTGAGCCGCAACTTTCTGGCTCGATTCGAATTTAACGAGTACGTTATTTTTTCTGCCAGCAGTGTTAGCAACAACAACGAGGAAGTAAAAGAGTGGAAATTCGGTTTCGCAGTATTTTTCTAGCGATCGCGTTTGCTGTCGCTTTTTTGCCGGCTACCGAGGTTGCGGCGCAGAGCGAGGAAGACGAACAGACGAATCTGATCGAACCCCAGATCGAACGTACCGAGTTCGATGAATCATTGATTGAAACCGATGATTTCGAAATCGCGGTTTACGCGGGCTACCTGGCGGTCGAAAATTTCGATACCAACCTCGTCTACGGCGCCAGGCTGGGCTATCACGTAACGGAAGATTTTTTCGTACAGGTCGCCTACGGTACCAGCGAGGTCGGGGAAACCAGTTTCGAGATTCTTGATCCGGGTGCGACGCTACTATCCGATGACCAGAGAGAGCTCGAGTATTACCTCTTCACGCTGGGATTTAACCTGTTCCCGGGTGAGGCATTTATCACCGATTCGACTACATTTAATACAGTGTTTTACCTGATCGGTGGAATCGGCAACACGGAGTTCGCGGGCGAAGACGCGTTTACCATCGTCTATGGCGTGGGACACCGGACTTTATTTCTCGATGGATTCAGCGTGGATGTGGAGATGCGGGATTTGATATTTGAGCAGGATATTTTCGGTGAGGAAGAATCCACCAACAACCTCGAGTTAACCGTGTCACTGAACTTGTTTTTTTAAAGGAGAATAATCATGAAGAGCATGTTATCGCGAACCTGTTTGAGCCTGGCACTTTTGTGCTCGCTATCGTTTATGATTTCGAGCCCTGCGCAGGCCGCCGCTGGTGCCGGCCCGGCCCCTAATTTCACGTTAAAATCGCTCAGCGGGAAAAACCTGAAGCTCAGCGAAATGACGGGCAACGTGGTATTGATCAACTTCTGGGCATCCTGGTGTGGTCCCTGCCGCGAGGAAATGCCATTGTTGAATGAGCTGCATAAAAAGTACGAGCCGCTGGGATTCACCGTGCTTGGCGTCAACGTCGAGGAAGATGTAAGAAATGCCAGGGGTTTTCTTAAAGACTTCCCGGTTGATTTTCCGGTCTTGCTCGATAGCAAGAACCAGGTTAGCAAGCAATACAACGTGATTGCGATGCCGACCACCGTGGTAGTCGATCGAGATGGTAACATGCGGTTTTTGCACAAGGGGTACAAGCCGGGTGACGAAGACAAGTACCGCAAGATGGTCAAGAAACTGGTGCGCGAGTAACTTTAATGAAAATAATAAATATTTTTCCAGCTATAGCGGGCCTGATGCTGCTTTCGGGCTGTGCCACCGAACCCTGGGTCAAGCCCTATGAAAGGGCGAACCTGGCGGATCCGATCATGAGCTTTAACCGTGACCCGATATCGGCGAATTACCTGCACCACGTTTACGATACGCGTGAAGGTGCCCGTGGCGCCGGCATTGCCACGGGCGGCGGCTGCGGCTGTAACTAGCGGTTAATCCCGTTGCCGGAAACTGTTTGCGAAGCGCTGTCAGAAAAGTGGTTGAATCGTTATTTAGCAGTCCTGGCCCGCGAGATGGCCGGTATTTACGGCTTGTTTCCGGTATCGAAATCCCGCTATCGGGCCAGCGGGTGTGTTGCTGATCCGATGCGAATTGTATTTTTCTTATTATTAGTTATTGCCGCGAAGGCTGGCGCGGCCGTGCTGCCGGACGAGCGTGCGGACCTGCTTTACCACAAGTACGATGGCGGCGGGGTGGAAGTCGACGGGCCGTCGGTGCTGGTGCGTAAAAACGTCGGCGACAGCGTGTCGGTTGGTGTGAATCACTACGTCGACAATGTCACCAGCGCGTCGATCGATGTCGAGGTAAGCGCCAGCGAGTATACCGAGGAGCGCACGGAGAGTAATGTTAGTCTCGATTACCTGCGGCAGAAGACGACCGTCAGCTTCGGCTACACGGTCAGCGACGAGAGCGATTACGAAGCCAAGACCCTGAGTCTGGGTGTTTCGCAGGATTTGTTTGGTGATCTAACCACGGTCAGCATGTCGTTCGCTTACGGCGATAATACGGTCGGTCGCAACGGCGATGATGATTTCGAGGAAGAAGCCAAGGTGCGCAGTTACCGCTTCGGTATCTCCCAGATCCTCACCAAGAGCCTGGTGATGGCGTTTACGCTGGAAACCATCACCGACGAAGGCTATCTCAACAATCCTTATCGCTCGGTTCGCTATTGCAGTAATCCCGATTGTACGGCCGACGCATTTGAAGGGGAGCTTTATCCGGAGACACGCACCAGCAATGCGGTCGCGGTTCGGGGAAATTACTTCCTGCCGCAACGTGCCGCCCTTCATGCGGGCGTGCGCTACTTCGAAGACAGCTGGGATATCGAGGCGACCACTTTCGAACTCGGTTACACCATGCCCTACGGCGAAAACATTATTCTCGAAGCCACCTATCGTTTCCACGATCAAACCAGTGCCGAGTTTTACAGCGACCTGTTTCCGGGCTTGGAGGCAACGAGTTATCGGGCCCGTGACAAGGAGCTGAGCACCTTTACCAGCACCACGCTGGGCCTCGGAGCGAGCTATGAATTCGGCCGTTCCTGGGCCAGGATCGACCGTGGCAGTCTCAATTTGCAGCTCGACTGGATCGATTTCGACTACGACGACTTTCGCGACCTGACCGGTACCGAGCCTGTCGGCAGCGAACCTCTCTACAGCTTCGACGCCACCGTCACCCGGGCTTTTGTCTCGATCTGGTTTTAGGCGTTCCGCTTTTGGTTTGCTGCTGCCGCTGGTGGCGCAGGCGTCAAGTTCCGACGATTGCCCGGTCCTGTCAAAAGTCGATATCGAAGCAAATCCGTTAATCACGGAAGCGCGGCAGCGGGAATTGGTCGCTCCGTATCTCGGGTCCTGTATCGACTCCGATCTAATCCGACAGCTGCTAGCGGCGATATCGAACGACTTTATCGAAAATGGCTATGTCACGAGCCGTCCCTACCTGCAGGAGCAGGACGTGAGCGACGGTCAAGTCGAGATCCGGGTTCTGATCGGCACCGTGGAGGCGGTAATCGATGCCGCCAGCGGCGGCCGCAGCGGCAAGATCTCGACCGCTTTTTTATTCAGCGACGAAATTCTCAACCTGCGCGACCTCGAAACCTCGCTCGAACAGATCGAACGGGTTGCATCGGTCGAGGCCAGTATCGAAATAAGACCCGGGACGCAACAGGGCGGCAGTATCGTTGCGATCAAGACAACCGAATCGGATTCGCTTCGCTTCGAGGTTGGCGCCAACGCGCAGTCCGATCTCGACAACCAGCTCAGTTTTTTCATGAACTGGGACAATCCTCTCGACATCAATGACATACTGCAGCTGCGACTGAACGACGGCGAGCTGCGGGAAAGTTTCCAGAGCAATCGCAGCCGTGAACTGTCTTACTCGTTCCCGCTGGGGAAATACCTGCTGGCCCTGAGCCTTGCCGAGATAGAATTCGATCAGCGGATTCAGGGGAGCTTCGGCAGCTTTCTGTCCGAGGGCGAAACCGATAGCGAACGCATCGTTATCAGCAGGACAGTGGCTCGCAACCAGAGCAATCGTTTGACTGTCGCGCTGGCCCTCGAGCTCGACGATACCGAAAACTTTCTCGAGAACGAACGGATCGATGTGTCGAGTTACAAGACTACCCAGCTGCTGCTGGAACTACATCATGACTGGTATCAACCCTGGGGCCAGCTCGGCCTGCGCTACGGTTTCCGCCAGGGGTTGGACTCGTTCGGGGCCAGGGACGACGATTATTTCACGCGCACCGATGATTCCGCGAGCGAGGCGCGCCTGCAGTTCGAAATGTTCAGTATCGACGGCAGATTGATTTACCTGCTCGGCAATCCGGACCGGTACCTCGATCTGAACCTTTATTTTCAGCATAGCGACGATATCCTGTTCGATAGCGATAAGCTCGATCTCGGCAGCCCCTATACCGTGCGAGGATACTCCTCTGCGCTGAGCGGCAGTAATGGCTGGTATCTGCGCAATGACGTTACCTGGCAATTCCGGTCCGTGGCCAACCCGTTCGGCGGGAAGAGTCTGACCAAATCGATCGCGCTGTCCTTAGGTCTCGATTACGGTGAAGTCAAATGCGAAATCGATAACCAGGACGTCTGCGGGGATATCTATGGCGCAGCCCTCGGGCTGGTGGTCTGGGATGCGAATTTTAGCGGGCGCCTGCTGTGGGGCCACCCGTTGAAGGAAGTCGATAACGGGATCGGCGACGAGGATCGCTTCCTGCTGGACTTGCGCTGGAGTATTTGATCGCCGACCGGTGGCCCTGACCACGACGGTCGGATCGACGACTGCGCGCAGCAAATACCTATAACTGGCGTTCGGTAATGTCTTCGCGCTGATCCAGCTGTTCGACTTCGTGCTTGGCGACCGCCTCGGCATAGCCGAGCGAATCGGGCGCAATATATTCCGCGATCGGGGTGCCGACCGGACCTGCAATCAGCGTCGACTGGTCGCCGACCGCAATCCCCGCACTTGAACCTATCCGTATCAGGGTAAAAAAGAAAATAATTGCAAATACCGTTGCGATGCCCCAGAAATACAACTCCACACCAAACAGCTCCATGAAGAATGCGATCACGATAGGCCCGGTCATCGCGCCAAATCCCGCGACCATGACCAGGCTGCCGCTGGCGCCGACGATTTGATGTGGCTCGAGGCGGTCGTTGGCATAGGCGATGCAGATCGAATACATCGGCATTGCTGCGCCGCCGAGCGCGACGATGACCAGGTAGAACCCTAGGCTGTCCTTGCTGATTACCACTGCCAGGATGCTGCAGACAATCGAAATCAGCGACAGTCCCGCCATCACGCCGCGCCGACCGACCAGGTCTGAAATGTGGCCGACCGGCCACTGGAACACCAGGCTGCCGATCAGGAAACAGGCCATGAACAGCGAAATGGATTTTAAATCCACCAGAACCTGGGACGCGTAAATGGCGCCCAGGCCGAAGATGGTGCCATGCGCCATGCCGGTCAGGCAGTTACCGATCAGGGCCAGGGGAGACGCCCGGTAGAGTTCGATAATCGACATTTTCGACGAGGTGTTGAAACTGGGAGCGGGTTTCGCGGTGAGTAAAATCGGTATCAGTCCAAACGATATGATCATTGAAAGCAGAATAAACAGGTCGATGGCATCGGGGCGGGCGACGTTTAGCAGGAATTGGCCGGCGCCCATGCTACCGGTAACGATCACCATGTATATCGACAGGACTTTGCCACGGGTCTCGTTGCTGGCGCGGTCGTTCAGCCAGCTTTCGGTGACGACATAAAATCCGGCGAAGCTGATACCGGTAATGACACGCATCGCCATCCATAGCCAGGGATCGATATAAACGCCGTGAAACAGGATCGAAATCGACGCCAGCGAGGCCAGCGCCGAAAACACGCGAATATGGCCGACGCGGTTGACGAGCACGGGTGCCAGCATCGAGCCGATAAACATGCCGATGAAATAACCCGACATCATGATGCCGGTGTTGAAAGTCGAAAAGCCCTCGATGCCGGCGCGCACCCCGAGCAGGGTGCCCTGCAATCCGTTGGCCAGCATCATGAAGCCGATGCCGAGCAGTATCGCCCAGGAGGCGCCAAGGTCTTTCCACATCGTCTGTGTTCTCGTCTAGTGGCCGTTTGCCAGTCAGAAAGTTGCGCGGAGTTTAGTAGAGCACCACGGTCTCAGCAACGACTAATTCAGTTCCGCGTAACCGGCCTTGTGTGCGAATTTTTCAAGCTCGACGATGGATCGATAATCGTTCAGTTCGACGCTTTCGAAACGATCCAGGTGGAGGGTTTTTCTGGCTGTGCTCGGCACCCCTGCCAGGCCCTGGTTGAGCGCGGCAACCCAGGTTTCTTTTAGCTGTCGCGAGTAGCCCGCCGTCGGCATGACCAGGGGCAGACCGCAGGTCGGTTCACTCTGGCCAATAACTCTTACCGCTGCAATCAGGTCGGGATCCTGATCGGCGATCAACTGGTAACTGACGCAGTCGATGGCCGCCAGTTGGGCCTGGTTCGTGGCTACGGTCTCGATACTGGCATGGTGCCCGCCGGTGATGCGGGTCTCGGCAAAATAGTGCGGGCGCGCGCCCAGTTTGGCCAGCGCATGGCGCAAGACGTTCATGCCGCTATTCGAATCTCTGCCATTTATCGCGACTATTTTTCCGCGACACTGTTGCAGGGATTCAATCGCGGAATCCGCCGGCACGACGAACTGGCTGCTGTAGTACTTGCCGCTCGCACCCGGCACGTCGAAGCAGGGCACGCAAAATGGTGTCAGCGCATCCTGCAGCTGCGTCATCAAAGGGTAGCCGCAGGTGTGACCGATAAGAAGATCCCGGTCGCGCAGCATGGCCTCGTTGCCGTCAAAAACGAGTTCACGCCGTAAGCCGCTGCCCGTGTCTATTAACGAGATAAACCGATCGAAAACGGCCTGCCAGGCGTTTCTTGTATCCCGGTTCGGAGTATACATGCCGCAGGCGATGAATCGGTCCGCATTCATAAGGCTACAAGGTATGCCCACAGGGGCGCAAAAACCAGCTTATTTTGGCTGGCGGCAACGGTTATACCCGTGAACGCAGCTGTTCCGGAAAAACTACCCTGACTTGGATAGACAATTAATAACGGCTCAAATAACATCGACGGTTCCCGTCGAGGAGCCTGCAATGACCAGAAGAAGAGCTCGAAACCGTAGTCCTGCCAGCGATTCGGTCGTTAAACCGAAAGCGCAACAACTGTTCAATCCCTATGAGCCGATTGCTGCGCTCGACCCCGAGTCACTGGACTTGATCCATGACGCATCGATGCGCATTCTCGAGGATATCGGCCTCGAAATTCTGAATGAAAAGGCGCTCGAGCTTTACCAGCAGGACGGTGCGCGCGTGGACTGGGACACGCAGCGGGTTTACCTCGACCGGGCCAGGGTTATGGAGAGAATCGCGAGCGTGCCGTCGGAATTTACCCTGCATGCGCCGAATCCCGCGCGTAACCGGCTGATCGGGCGCAATGCGATAAACTTTACCACGGTAGCGAGCGCGCCCAACAGTTCCGACCTCGAAGGCGGCAGGCGCACCGGTAACTTCGAGGATTACTGCAATTTCCTGCGTTTGGCCCATGGCTTCGATGTTATCGATTTTTTCAGTGGCTACCCGGTCGAACCGATCGATATACCGCCCGATACCCGCCACCTGGACGCGACCCTGGCGGCTTTCACCTTAACCGATCGAGCATTTTCGCTCTACTGTCTCGGCGGCGGCCGCGTCATGGACGGTATCCAGATGACCGCAATTGCGCGCGGCGTCGATCTCGAGACGCTGAAACGGGAGCCCAGCGTGAACAGCGTGGTGAACACCAATTCCCCGTTACGTGTCGACGGTCCGATGCTGGATGGCCTGATCGAGATGGCCGAGTACGGTCAGCCGGTCATCGTAACCCCCTTTACGCTATCCGGCGCGATGTGCCCGATTACGCTGGCCGGTGCGCTGGCGCAGCAAAATGCCGAGGCGCTGGGCGTTATCGCGTTATCCCAAATCGTTAACCCGGGTACGCCGATGGTCTACGGCGGCTTTACCTCGAACGCGGACATGCGCAGCGGTTCGCCGGCCTTCGGCACGCCCGAGTACACCCGCGCCGCCTGGGCCAGCGGGCAGCTGGCGCGGCGCTACGGCATTCCGTTCCGCTCCTCCAATACCAACGCGTCGAACTGCGTCGACGCGCAGGCCGCCTGGGAATCGCAAATGTCGCTGTGGGGCGCGGTCATGGGGCATGCACAGATTATCAAGCACGCCGCGGGCTGGCTCGAAGGCGGGCTTTGCGCCTCTTTCGAGAAGTTTATTATCGACGTCGATATGCTGCAGATGATGCGTGAAACCCTGACTCCGCTAAAGGTCGATGAATCGACACTGGCACTGGACGCGATTCGCGAAGCCGGTCACGGCGGGCATTTTTTCGGCACCGCGCACACCATGGCCCACTACACGACGGCATTTTATGCACCGCTGGTTTCCGACTGGAGTAACTTCGAAACCTGGAGCGAGAACGGTGGATTAACCGCGTTCGATCGCGCCAACGCGGTCTACCGTCAGAAGCTGGCCGAGTACGAGCCGCCCGAAATGGCGGTTTCGAAACGCCAGTCACTGGAACAGTATGTTGACGAACGACGACGAGAACTGGAGTTGGCGAGATGATGCTGCGGGAGCGGGCTTGCCTGCGGCCTGAGCACTTGTGCAGCAGCATTTGCCGATACGAATTGAATATTCTGAAGACAGGTATATAGATATGGCTAAAAGCTACGATGCAATTATCATTGGTGCCGGAATAATCGGCTGTGCCACCTCGCTGGCGCTCGGGCGCAAGGGCTGGAAGGTGTCCGCGGGTTACGGCTCCACCTCGGGCTCCTGTGCCATTATCCGGCCTTATTACTCCACGCTGGACGGTTCGGCGATGGCCTACGAATCGCATTTCTACTGGAAGAACTGGGCCGATTACCTGGGCGGCGACGACGTCGACGAGCGCGGCCTGATCGAGTATCACAACGTCGGTTCGCTGGTGATGAAAACCGAGGCCAACGACTACCTGCGCCCGACCATGGAGTTGATGGACCGGCTCGATTCGCCCTACAGCGAGTACTCGCCCGCGGAAATTCGCGAGAAGCTGCCGGTCTGGAATACCGACTCGTTTTACCCGGTCAAGCGTCCGCAGGATCCCGGCTTCGGCGTGCCCAACGATGAGCCGCTGCCGGGCGGGGTGTTGTTCCATGCCGCCGGTTACATTTCCGATCCGCAGCTTGCGACGCATAACATCATGCGCGCCGCCGAGATTGCCGGAGGTGAGTTTCGCTACAACGCCCGGGTCGTCGAGATCCTGCGCGCCGGGGGCAAGGTCAGCGGTATCGCCCTCGAGAATGGCGAAACCCTCGAGTCGCCGGTGGTGCTCAATGCCGCCGGTCCGCATTCGTCCAAGGTCAACCAGATGGCCGATGTTGAGAAATCGATGAAGGTCAAAACTCGCGCCCTGCGCCAGGAAGTCGCTCACGTGCCACTGCCGGAGGGCTATCGCCGCGAAACCGCCTGCGTCACGTCGGATAGCGACATCGGGCTATACACCCGGCCGGAGCAGGGCGACGCGTTGTTGATCGGCAGCGAGGATCCGCCCTGCGATCCGCACGAATGGGTGGATCCGGACGATTACAACCGTGATTTCAGCGAACAATGGAAGGTGCAGGTGCTGCGCACCTGCCAGCGCGTGCCGAATCTCGGCGTCCCCAACCAGATGCGCGGCGTAGTCGATCTGTACGACGTCACCGACGACTGGATCCCGATTTACGATCAATCGGACCTGCCCGGCTTTTACCTCGCAATCGGCACCAGCGGCAACCAGTTCAAGAATGCCCCGATCGCGGGCCAGCTGATGGCGGACATCATCGAGGCGACGCAGAACGGTAACGACCAGGATGCAAGCCCGATCGATTTCCACCTGAAATACATCGATCATACTTTTTCCAGCGGTTTTTACTCCAGGTTGCGCGAGATCAACCAGGACAGCAGCTTTTCGGTACTGGGATAACGCTTATGAAATCGCATGCACGGGTAGTCGTTATCGGCGGTGGCGTTGTCGGCTGTAGCGTCATCTATCACCTGACCAGGCTCGGTATGCAGGACGTGCTGTTGATCGAGCGCTCCGAGTTGACCTCGGGCTCGACCTGGCATGCCGCGGGTGGATTTCACACCCTGAATGCCGATACCAACATGGCGGCCCTGCAGGGGTACACCATACGCCTATACCGGGAGCTCGAAGAAATCACCGGCCAGTCCTGCAGCCTGCATCACGTCGGCGGCATCACGCTCGCGGAATCGCCGGAGCGGCTCGATTTCCTCAAGTCGGCGCGCGCCATGCATCGCCACATGGGTCTCGATACGGAGCTGATTACACCCGACGAAATTCGCAACTTGAGCCCTATTACCAATACCGACGGGGTGCTCGGCGCACTTTACGATCCGCTGGATGGTCATCTCGACCCGTCCGGGACTACCCATGCCTATGCCAAAGCCGCACAGATGCAGGGCGCCGAAATCCTGCTGCGCAACCCGGTGCTGGAAACCAATCCGCGCCCCGACGGCAGCTGGGAAGTGGTCACCGAGCAGGGCACCATCATCGCCGAGCAGCTGGTCAATGCCGCCGGCCTGTGGGCACGCGAGGTCGGCGCCATGGCCGGGATTTACCTGCCGCTGCACCCGATGGAGCACCAGTATTTTGCAACCGCCGACATCGGCGAGTGATGGATCCCGAGGGCGAGAGTTACCTGCGCCAGGAAGGCAAGGGACTGGTGATCGGGTTTTACGAACAGAACTGCGTCCCCTGGGCGGTCGACGGCACGCGTTGGGATTTCGGGCACGAGCTGCTGGACGAAAATCTCGATCGAATCGGCGATTCGATGGAATTTGCGTTTCGGCGTTTTCCGGTGCTCGCCGAAGCCGGCATCAAGACCATTATCAACGGGCCCTTTACCTTTGCGCCGGACGGTAATCCGCTGGTCGGGCCGGTACCCGGGTTGCGTAACTACTGGTCGGCCTGCGCCGTTATGGCGGGATTCAGCCAGGGCGGCGGGGTTGGCCTGACGCTGGCGGAGTGGATGATCGAAGGCGAACCATCGCGCGACGTGTTCGCGATGGACGTCGCGCGTTTCGGCGATTACTGCACGCCGTCCTACACCCGGCTCAAGGTGCGCGAGAATTACCAGCGACGCTTCAGCGTATCCTACCCGAACGAAGAGCTGCCGGCCGCGCGACCGCTGGATACCACCCCGGCCTACGGCATCTGGAAATCGCAAAACGCGGCTTTGCGCCCGCGGGTGAAGCGCCTTACGAGATTCCGAGTTTCCGGCGTTCCAACGCTTTCGACACGGTGGGCGAGGAAGTTCGCGCGGTGCGCGAAAACGTCGGTCTGAACGAGGTGCATAATTTCGGCAAGTACGCAGTCTCGGGACCCGGTGCCCACGATTACCTCGACCGTATCATGGCTGGTCGGATTCCGGCAGTCGGTAAACTGAGCCTGAATCCGATGCTGAGCCCGAAGGGCAGGATTATCGGCGATTTTACCGTCGCGCAGCTTGACCAGGGGGTGTTCCAGGTAACCGCCTCGTTTGGTGCACAGGCTTATCACATGCGCTGGTTCGAGCAACATTTGCCGGAGTCGGGCGTCGATTTGCGCAACGTTTCGAAGCAGCGCATCGGCTTCCAGATTGCGGGCCCGAAGGCACAGGAACTGCTGAGCCGCGTTACTCGTGCGGACATTTCGACCGCGGCGATGCCGTTCCTGTCGGTGCGCGAAATCGATGTCGGTCAATGCCAGGCGATTGTCCAGCGTGTCAGTTATACCGGCGATCGCGGCTACGAAATCTACGTCCCCTGGCATCAGCAGGTCGCGCTGTACGAAGTGTTGAGCGCGGCCGGCAAGGACCTCGGCCTGCGTCCCTTCGGCATGCGCGCGATGATGAGCCTGCGACTCGACAAGTCTTTCGGGTCCTGGATGCGGGAATTCAAACCCGATTACACGCCGCTGGAAACCGGGCTCGACCGGTTCGTCGACTATGACAAGCCGGTCGATTTCATCGGCAAGGCCGCGGCGTTGGCCGACAGAGAGCAGGGCGCAGAGCGCAAGCTTTGTACCTTCGAAGTCGACGCCAGCGACGCCGATGCCGTCGCCTGGGAGCCAATCTGGCATGATGGAGCGGTGGTCGGCTACGTAACCTCGGGCGGCTATTCACATTACGCGCAAAAGAGCATCGCTTTCGGTTTTATTCCAACCGGACTGGCCGCGGAGGGGCGCCAGGTTGAAGTCGAGATCCTCGGCGATATGATCCCGGCACGGCTCTATACCGCACCACTGTTCGATCCGAATAACGAATATCTGCGGGGTTAGGCCTACAAGCCTTGTTGTTATCCCGGCAAGGCGACCGAGCGAGTTCCTCGCGACTGACCGGTGGCCTGCGGCTTCCTGAATCGTGGGCCCTGGGATATAGTAGCGACGGACTTTTTAGGGGATGAATTATGGCGTCGGGTTCACGGACGGTCATCTTTGCGGCATTGATTGGCAATGCGTTGATCTCGATTACCAAGTTTGTCGCGGCCTCGATTACCGGCAGCTCGGCGATGCTCTCCGAGGGCATTCACTCGCTGGTCGATACCGGCAACCAGGTGCTGTTGCTGTACGGATTGAAGCGCGCCGCCAAACCGCCCGACGCCGATTTTCCTTTCGGTTACGGCAAGGAGATCTACTTCTGGAGTTTCATCGTTGCGATCCTGATATTTGCGCTCGGCGGCGGCATTTCGATTTACGAGGGGATTCAGCACGTACTGCATCCGAAGGCGATCAGCAACCCAGTGGTCAATTACGTCGTGCTGGGGCTGGCGATGATTTTCGAAGGTGCAGCCTGGTATTTTGCGTTTCGCGAATTTAATCGGGTCAAGGGTAGCTGGAGTTACCTCGAGGCGGTTCAGCGAGCCAAGGACCCTACCTTATTCGTCGTGCTGTTCGAGGATAGCGCGGCGATGCTAGGCCTGATGGTTGCGTTTATGGGCGTGCTGCTGACGCAGGTCACCGGTATTCTTCTGTTCGACGGTATCGCGTCGGTAATCATTGGCCTGATCCTGATCGGCACGGCGGTTTGGCTGGCTTACGAAACCAAGGGATTGCTGATCGGCGAAAGTGCCAACAGGTCGATTATCCGCGGCATCCGCAATACGCTTCGAGGGCAGTCGAATGTCAATCACATCAACGAAATTCTGACGATGCATATGGGGCCCGATTTCATTCTGGCCAACATCAGCGTTGATTTTGCCAAAGCCATCAGCGCGCAGGACATCGAGGCCGACATTGCTGCTATCGATCGCTCGATCAAACAGAAGTATCCGCAGATCAAGCGTGTGTTCATCGAAGCGGAAAAGCGCAGCAACAAGTATCCGCACCACAGTTAGGGGTAGTTATGGGAAACGATTCCGACGAGATTCTGAGCCGCGTAAGCCATCTTGAAGACGGCGACAGTTCGCGCGATATCTACGACGACTGGTCGGGCAATTACGACGATCACCTGATCGACGAATTCGGCTACATTTCCCCCGAAATTGCGGCCCAGGCCCTGAGCGACGAAATCGATGCGCCCCAGGTCGCCATCATCGACTACGGCTGCGGTACCGGGTTGGTGGGGCAGGCGCTGAACCAGCAGGGTTTTACGACGGTCGACGGGATCGATATCTCGCAAGGCATGCTCGACGAAGCGCGCAAGAAACAGGTTTACCGCAGTTTGCTCTGCGGCGATCTGACGACAACGATCGCGCTCGACGACGCGAGTTACGACGCCGCAACCTGTATCGGCTCCATGGGAGCTGGACATGTCGGCGCACAGCATGTGCCCGAACTATTGCGTCCGCTCAAAGCCGGCGGGCTGTTCGTCGTCATCATGAACGGGGCTTACTACGAGTCGGGCGGATTCGAGCAAGTTTTCAGACGGATGGAGAACGATGGCTTGTGGCGTATTCAGCGGCTCGAACAATTCAATTACATGACCGAGCTCGAGCGTCCTGGCTGGTTACTGGTCGCTGCCAAACAACTTGCGCGTTGACCCGGGATAAAATCCGAAGAAACGTGTTCTGAGTCGTGTGCCCCTGGCCGGATCGGTTACTCGTGGCGTTCCAGGAAATCTTCCAGTTGCTGCGCGATTATATCCCAGATCGCCATGGGGCCGGCATTCCGTACAGTCTCCTCGCGCCAGTTTTCTACCGGCATGGTTTTGATCGCATCCTTCACCTGCGGCAGTCGTTCCTCGAACCACTTCAGCTCGGAGCGGGTATCGTGCTCTTCGTCGAGATGTTCGGTTGCTTTTTGAGCGCGCTCGTAGAGTTCATCGATATGCTTCATGCGAGACTCGTATTCCCGAATATGCTGATCGATTAATTGCTCTTTGGTGGTCATTCGTATTTCTCCGATCCTTATGGCGGTACATTACTACCGTTTATACTATCTTGCCTGATTTATATCAAAAATGAGTTGATCGTGCTCATGCGCAAGGCTAATCTTCGGGCACGCTAATTTCTGACCTTTGCATGACCGGCTCGACCTTACTTGAAACCCAAAATCTCGGCTGTATTCGGAACGATCGTCAACTTTTTGCGCAGCTCGATATTGTACTCGAAGCAGGCGAGATGCTGGTGGTCGAGGGGCCTAACGGCTGTGGCAAGACCAGCCTGTTGCGGATACTCACCGGACTCAGGCTGGCGGATAGCGGCGAGATTCTGTGGCGTGGTCAGCCCATCGACCGTCTCGCCGGCGACTACTACGAGCAGGTCAATTACGTGGGCCATCACGATGGCGTAAAGTACGAATTATCCTGCCTCGAAAACCTGCGACTGGCGAGGGCGATGGGCGTTCCGTCGCCGCTCGATCTCGATGATGTGCTCGAACAGGTCAATCTGTATGCCTATGGCGACTCCGAGGTCGGTAGTCTTTCAGCCGGTCAGAAACGCCGTCTGGCGCTGGCGCGACTGCTCGCCACGGATTCATTGTTATGGATACTGGACGAACCTTTTACCTCGCTCGACAAGGCTAGCATGGAGATGTTCGCCGGTCTGTTCGAACAGCACCTGCAGCGCGACGGCGTTATCGTGGTGACTTCGCATCACGATATTTCCCTGCCGACACGTGATTTGCAACGGCTTAACCTTGGAGCACAGGCGTGAGCAACCGTCTCTCACTGGGACAAGCGTTTATTTTCCTGCTCAGGCGCGACCTGTTGCTGGCGCTGCGCAATCGCGCGGAATACGCGATGCCGCTGTTGTTTTTCGTGCTGGTGATCACCATGTTTCCGCTTGCGCTCGGGGCTTTGCCGGAATTGCTGGCACGCATCGCGCCCGGTATCATCTGGGTCGCGGCACTGCTCGCGGCGATGCTGTCACTGGATAGCATCTTCCGCTCCGATTTCGACGATGGCTCGCTCGAACAGATACTGCTGAGCGCGCACCCGATCGCAATACTGGTGCTGGCGAAAGTCAGCGCGCACTGGCTGGTGACGGGCTTGCCGCTGCTGATTGTGGCCCCGCTGCTGGCGGAAATGCTGGGGATGTCGGCACAGGCTCAACCGACGCTGTTGCTGACTATTTTGATCGGGACACCGATCCTGAGCCTGATCGGCGCGATCGGGGTGGCATTGACTGTGGGGTTGCGAAAAGGTGGTATAATTCTGTCGCTTTTGGTATTGCCGCTTTACGTGCCGGTGCTGATTTTTGCATCGAGCGCGATCGATAATGCCGCCATGGGTTTCGACGTGTCGGCGCAGATTTACATGTTACTGGCATTTCTGCTGTTATCGGTCTCGCTGTCGCCCTGGGCAACGGCAGCGGCCTTGAGAATGTCAGCAAGCTAAACGAGTTTATATGTTTCTCTGGTTTCACAAATTGGGTTCGCCACCACATTTTTATCGGATCGCCGGTAAGTGGATTCCGTGGCTGACCTGGATATTCCTGATCCTGGTAGCTGCCGGGCTTTACGGCGGCTTGATCCTGGCGCCACCGGACTACCAGCAGGGCGAGAGTTATCGCATCATTTTCGTGCACGTGCCGTCGGCCTGGATGTCGATGTTCATATACGTGACCATGGCCTTTTGCGCTGTCGTTATTATTGTCTGGCGCATGAAACTCGCTGAAGTGGTTTTGATCAGCAGCGCTCCGATCGGCGCCAGCTTTACCTTCCTGGCGCTGGTGACCGGTTCGCTGTGGGGTAAACCCATGTGGGGAACCTACTGGGTCTGGGATGCACGCCTGACTTCAGAGCTGATCCTGCTGTTCCTGTATCTGGGCGTTATCGGCCTGCACAACGCGATCGAAGACAAGCGCGTGGCGGCTCGCGCGGTCGCGATCCTGGCGCTGGTGGGCGTGGTGAACATCCCGATCATTCACTATTCGGTGGAATGGTGGCATTCGCTGCACCAGGGCGCTTCGCTGACCAAGTTCGACAAGCCGTCGATGCCGCCAAGCATGTATATCCCGATCCTGATCATGGCGCTCGCTTTCCAGTTTTACTACGCCCTCACGTTATTTCACAAGTGCCGCGTGGAATTGCTGCAACGCGAGCGAAATAGTAAATGGGTTAAGGAACTTTAGATGGCGGAATTTTTCCAAATGGGTGGCTATGCCGCTTTTGTATGGCCTAGTTATGGGCTATGTGCGCTGGTATTATGGCTAAATTGGTATGTACCCCGTAAACAACATGACAAGGAATTGCGCCAGCTGAAACGGCGCCACAAGGCTGAAAGACAATGACTCCTGCACGCAAGAAAAGACTTTTTTTAATTTTTCTGATGGTCGCCGGCGTTAGCGTTGGCGTTGGCCTGGCGCTCAAGTCGCTGGACGAAAATATCATGTTCTTTTTTACCCCCACCGAAGTAATGGCCGGAGAGGCGCCGCCTAACAAGCTGTTTCGCATGGGCGGTATGGTCGTTAACGGCAGCGTCAGTCGCCCCGGCGATGGACTGACCGTGCAGTTCGATCTGACGGATAACAAACAGCAGGTCACGGTGCGCTATGCCGGTATCCTGCCGGACCTGTTTCGTGAAGGCCAGGGCATCATCGCCAATGGCAAGCTGAACGAGCGCGGCGAATTCGTCGCCCAGGAAGTGCTGGCCAAGCACGACGAAAATTACATGCCGCCGGAACTTGCCGGCATGCACAAGGAAGGGGAGGTGCAACAATGATGCCCGAAATCGGACATTTTGCGCTCATCGTGGCGGTGTGTATTGCCATCGCCCAGGCGTTGATTCCACTGGCCGGAACCATTTTGGGCGTGCAGCGCTGGATCGCGATGGCGGTGCCGGCAGCCCTCGGCCAGCTTTTGTTTGTCGGAATCTCCTATGCCTGCCTTACCTGGGCCTTCCTGGTCCACGATTTCTCGGTGCTCTACGTGGCGCAGAATTCAAACAGCGAGCTGCCGCTGATATACCGGATTTCCGGGGTATGGGGCGCGCACGAGGGTTCCCTGTTACTGTGGGCACTGGTGCTGGCATTGTGGACCGGAGCGGTTGCGCTGTTCACGCCGAACGTGCCGCGCGCGATGCGAGCCCGCGTGCTGGCGGTGCTCGGGCTGGTCAGCTGTGGATTTCTGCTGTTTATCATCATTACCTCGAATCCGTTTGAGCGACTGTTCCCGGCCGCGGCCCAGGGGCGCGATCTCAATCCGCTGCTGCAGGATATTGGGCTCGCGATCCACCCGCCGATGCTGTATCTCGGTTATGTCGGATTCGCGGTTGCCTTCGCGTTCTCGATCGCTGCCCTGATTTCCGGTCAGGTCGATTCGGCCTGGGCCCGCTGGTCGCGCCCCTGGACTAATGTGGCCTGGCTGTTCCTGACGCTGGGCATCGCGCTCGGCAGCTGGTGGGCCTACTACGAACTGGGCTGGGGCGGTTGGTGGTTCTGGGACCCGGTGGAAAACGCTTCCTTTATGCCGTGGCTGGTCGGTACCGCCTTGATGCATTCGCTCGCGATCACCGAGAAGCGCGGCACCTTCAAGGCCTGGACCGCACTGCTGGCGATTTTCGCGTTTGCGCTGAGCCTGCTAGGTACTTTCCTGGTGCGTTCCGGCGTGTTGACCTCGGTGCATGCCTTTGCCAGTGATCCGGAGCGGGGCGTGTTCATCCTCGGCTTCCTGGTTCTGGTAGTAGGCGGATCGCTGCTGCTCTACGCCTGGCGTGCACCGCTGCTGAAGAGCGCGGCGCAAACCAACCTGCTGTCGCGTGACAGTGCCTTGCTGCTGAATAATATTTTTCTTACCGTGGTGACTGCGGCGATCCTGCTGGGTACGCTGTACCCGATCGCGATCGACGCGATGGGAGGCAAGATTTCGGTCGGCCCGCCTTACTTCAACCTGATGTTTATCCTGTTGACCGCCCCGCTCGGCGTGCTGATCGGCATCGGGATGCTGATCCGCTGGAAAAACGACAGCCTGCAGCGCCTCAAATCGAGACTCTGGATGCCGGCATTGCTGGCGCTGGTGCTGGGGGCGGTGCTTGCCCTGTTGCAGCCCGATTGGCAATGGGCCGCGTACGGTGGGTTGGCGATGGCCGTCTGGATTGCGATGACCGCGGTCATGGCAGTCTATGAAAGGTTTCGCAACCGTTCCCTGGCATCGGCGCTGCGTTCCACGCCGGCGGGATTCTACGGCATGATACTGGGGCATATCGGGATCGCGGTGTTTATTGTCGGTGTGACCCTGACCAGTCTGTATACCAAGGAAAAGGACTTGCGCATGGCGCCGGGCGATACCTACTCGGTGGCCGGTTACGAATTCACTTTCCATGGCGTACGCGAGTTCGATATAGCTAACTACGTTGCAACCCGCGGCGGTTTCACGGTGCGTTCCGAAAACGGTAATTTCAGCGCTGAAATGTTCCCCGAAAAAAGGACCTACCTGGTGCAGACCATGCCGATGACCGAGGCGGCGATCGATGCCGGCCTCACCCGCGATTTGTTCATCGCGCTCGGTGAGCCGCTGGACCAGCAGGGCGCCTGGGCGGTCAGGATTTATTACAAGCCGTTTATCCGCTGGATCTGGCTCGGCGCCATCATCATGTCGATTGGTGGCCTGTTTGCCGCCAGCGATCGGCGTTACCGTCGGTTGGCGCGCACCACCAGTTCCGCTGGCGACGCTGCGGAGCGGGCGGCATGATTCGCTTTGCGCTACCGCTAGGGATTTTCGTGCTGATGGTGGGACTGCTCGGCTACGGGCTGCGGCTCGATCCGAAGAAGGTACCCTCGCCGTTGATCGAAAAGCCGGCACCGGCGTTTTCGCTGGCAATGCTGGATGATCCCGCGCGCCAGCTTTCGACCGAGGATATGAAAGGCCAGGTCTGGATCCTGAACGTATGGGCTTCATGGTGTATATCCTGCCGTGCCGAGCACGAGGTGATTACCAAGTTGGCCAACCGCAACCTGGTGACCGTGGTCGGCCTCAACTATAAGGACGAATCGGACGATGCAACTCGCTGGTTGCAGCAGTTCGGCAACCCTTATGCGACCAGCGTAATCGATAGAGATGGCCGGGTCGGTATCGACTGGGGGGTTTACGGAGTGCCTGAAACCTTCATCATCGGCGCCGACGGACTCATCAAGTACAAACATATCGGGCCCGTTACACACGAATCGCTGGAACAGAAAATTATGCCGATACTCAGGGAGTTGTTGAGTTGAAAACGCTGATCTTTTTGCTTGTAGGCGGTTTATGGCTCGCCCCCGCGCAGGCAGCGATCGAGGCCTATCAATTCGATTCGCCCCAGATGGAAGCCGATTACAACAAGCTGGTGGCAGAGCTGCGTTGCCTGGTCTGCCAGAACCAGAACCTGGCCGAATCCGATGCCGACCTGGCGCAGGATTTGCGGCGCGAAACCTATGAAATGCTGCAGCAGGGAAAAACCCCGCAACAGGTGTCCGAGTTCATGGTTGCCCGCTACGGCGATTTCGTACTCTACCGGCCGCAATTCAAATCCAGCACCTACCTGCTGTGGCTGGGTCCCTTTCTGTTACTGGTAGTGGTGCTCGTCATCGTGGGGCGCCGCCTGCGCGCCTCGGCAAAACCGGTAGAGGTCGACGCTGACGCGCTGGCCGACGCCAAACAGTTACTGGAAAAGGACACGCCTGAAAAATGACTTTCTGGATTATCACCATCGCGCTGCTTGCGCTCGCGCTCGTTATTTTGTTGTTACCGTTGCTGCGCGCCACTCGCACGCAACAAAACGATCAACGCCAGCAGCAGAATATCCAGATCGCGCGCGAGAAAAAGGCACTGCTCGAGACGCAACTGGCGGATGGGGAAATCGACCAGGCCGACTTTGACAGCGCTTACCTGGATCTGCAAAACGCGCTCGCGCTGGAACTCAGCCGTGACGAGACGGTGGACCAGCAAGCGCGCGGCAAGTGGATGGCTGCACTGATCGTGCTCGCGGTGCCGGCCGCCAGCGTCGTGCTCTATTTTATGCTTGGCGAATACCGGGTGATTGAGAATCCGCGCCTGGCGCAGGCTCAGGCCCAGGTGCCGGCGCATGCGCAGGTGCAGCAGGGAGCGGCAGCCCCGCAGATGACCCTGCAGGAGATGGAAGCAGCGATCAAGGAGCGGTTGCGCGATAATCCCGAGGACGTCGAGGGCTGGTTCATGCTGGGCCGCACGATGATGGCAAAGCAGCAATACGACGAGGCGGTTACCGCGTTTCAGCGCAGTAAAGACCTGCTGGCCGACGAGCCTGGCATCCTGTTTGCTCTCGCCGATGCGCTGGCGATGCAAAATAACGGCAACCTGCTGGGAGAACCTGAGGAACTGGTGCTGCGCGGGCTGCAGCTGGCACCGCGTTTTCCGAACGGTCTCTGGCTTGCCGGCATGGCAGCCGAGCAGCGTCAGGATTACAAGTCGGCGCATCGTTACTGGACCCAGTTGCTGCCCCTGATTAGCGATAATCCGGACTCCACGCGTGAGATAAGATCGCTGCTGGCTAAACTCGAAGAACGCGAACCGGAGCTAGCGAGCGCTGCCACCGACCCGGCCAGCGGGAGCGGCAGCCGCATTAGCCTGGTGGTTGATATCAGCCCGCAATTGAAATCGAAAGCCAAACCCGAAGACGCCGTATTCTAGCGGTAAAGAAGCTGACGCTGGCCGATTTGCCGGCAACGCTTACGCTGAGCGACTCAGACGCGATGATGCCCGCGATGAAGCTGTCGTCGTTCAAGCAGGTAATCGTCGGAGCGCGCGTTTCGACCAGCGGCAACCCGGTAGCGCAAGCAGGCGATTTCTATACCGAGATGGAATCGATCGATAGCGCCAATCCACCGGCCGAAATATCCCTCACCATCGACCAGATCAAGTAGATCCTCGACCCTCTGTGCGGTTGTTGGACTAGCCGCCGAAGGTCTCGGCGCTGGCCGCCTGCAGCGCCGGTATCGAGACAGAATCCCAGTGGTTAATCGCCCAGCCGAGAACTCTCTCCGGGCTTTCGTGCTGCAGTTCGGCAGCAGGAGACTGGCCGAGGTGGCGCAACGCGGCTACCAACTGCCGGGAAGCCTGACGATGATCGATCGGATTGGCGCCGGTCTGCTTGCTCAGCTTCACGCCCTGGGCGTTGTTGACCAGCGGGATGTGCATGTAACGCGGACTGGAAAATCCGAGCTTTTGCTGCAGGAAGATATGCAGGCAGGTGTTCTCCAGCAGGTCGGCGCCGCGCACGACTTCGTTGATGCCCTGGAGTTCGTCGTCGACCACCACCGCAAGATGGTAAGCGAAAATATCGTCGGCGCGGCGCAGTACGAAATCGCCTACCGACTCGGGCAGGTTTAATTCGAACGCGCCGTAAACCTGGTCGACGAATCCGACCGTGTTCGCGGTCGCCGTGTTCAGGCGAATCGAGTGGCCCGCGGGTGGCAGGTTTTTGCGGCGACAGTTACCCGGGTAGATCTGGCCCAGTGGGCCGCTACGCGCGCCCTGTTCACGCAGGATACGGCGGCTGCATTCACAGGCGTAGCAAGCGCCCCGTTCGAATAGCTTTTCGAGGTAACAGCGGTACTGCTCGAACTGGTCGCTTTGATATAAAACCGGCCCATCCCAGGTAAAACCGAAGGCTTCGAGATCGCGCAGTATCTGCTGGTCCGCACCGCTAACGACACGCGGCGTGTCGACATCCTCGATGCGCAGCAGCCACCGTCCCCGCTGCGCTCTGGCCTGGCAATAGCTCGCCAGCGCGGCTACCAGCGATCCGAAGTGTAGCGGACCTGAAGGTGAGGGTGCGAATCGACCGGTCGTCGGCATCAAGTTAAGAGATTGACGAGAATACTCTGGTAAATATCGGACAACTTATCGAGCTCGCCGGTGTCGACATGTTCGTTGACCTTGTGGATGGAATCGTTGACCGGCCCCAGCTCGAGCACCTGTGCGCCGGTAGGTGCGATGAAACGTCCATCGGAAGTGCCGCCGGTGGTTTGCAGGTCGGTATCGAGGCCGGTGTGCTGTTTGATTGCCTGCCTCGCGGCCTGCAAAAGTTCACCTTCCGCGGTCAGGAATGGATAACCCGATATCTTCCAGTCGATGTCATAGTCGAGTTCGTGCTTGTCGAGGATTATCCGGGTGGTTTCGATTATCTGGTTCGCATCGATCTCGGTCGAGTAGCGCAGGTTGAACAGCACTTCGGCGTGGCCGGGGACGACATTGTGCGCGCCGGTGCCGGAATTGATGTTGGATATCTGCAGGCTGGTTGGCGGGAAGAAACGGTTGCCCTGGTCCCACTCGTGCCGCGCCAGGTCATGCAGCGCCGGCATCGCGCGGTGGATCGGGTTATCGACCTTGTGCGGGTAGGCCACGTGACCCTGAACACCGTGGATCGTCAGACTGGCGCCGATCGAACCGCGCCTGCCGTTCTTGCAGACGTCGCCGACATGCTCGTGGCTGGAAGGTTCGCCGATCAGTGCCCAGGTGATTTTTTCACCCCGGGCTTCGAGCGCCTCGATCACCTTGACGGTGCCGTTGACCGCGACGCCCTCCTCGTCGCTGGTGATCAGCAGGGCGATCGACCCAAAATGATCGGGATGATCGGCGATAAACGCTTCACAGGCGGTTACCATCGCGGCAATGCTGGATTTCATGTCGGCGGCGCCGCGGCCGAAGAGCACGCCGTCGCGAATTTCGGGGACAAACGGGTCGCTATCCCATTTTTCCAGCGGCCCGGGAGGCACTACGTCGGTATGACCGGCAAATGCAAGCACCGGCCCATCCTGGCCGCGTCGGGCCCAGAGATTCGTGACATCGTCGAACACCATGGTCTCGCATTCGAATCCTATCGCGGCGAGCCGCTCGATCAAGAGCGCCTGGCAACCCGCGTCATCCGGGGTAACCGACTGCCTGGCGATCAGGTCCGAGGCGAGTTGTACGGTTGCACTGCTCATGGTCTAGCTGAATATCTCCTGGTACTTTTGATCGTCGAAGCCGATGTATAACCGGTTATGACTGGCGAGTATCGGTCGTTTGATGATAGCCGGATTATCGAGCATGACCTGCAGCGCCGATTCACGGTCAATACCGTCCTTGACTCCGGCAGGCAGGTTGCGCCAGGTCGTGCCACGACGATTCAACATATTTTCCCAGCCGAGTTCCAACTCCGTCGAAGTTAACCATTCCCGATCCAGCCCATGCTTGCGATAATCGTGAAAGTCGTAGCCGATATCCCGGCTCTCCAGCCAGCGCCGCGCCTTTTTGATCGTATCGCAATTGGCGATACCGTAAAGTCTTGTCTCGCTCACCGTCAAGCGCTCAAATATTTCGTAACAAATCGTTGATGCCGACCTTGCCCCGGGTTTTTTCGTCGACCTGCTTGACGATTACCGCACAGTAAAGACTATATTTACCGTCTTCGGAGGGCAGGTTGCCCGAGACCACGACCGAGCCCGCGGGGATGCGACCGAAGCTCACCTCGCCGGTTTCGCGGTTATAAATCTTGGTGCTTTGACCGATGTAAACGCCCATCGAGATCACCGAATTTTTCTCGACGATCACGCCTTCGACCACTTCCGAGCGCGCGCCGATGAAACAATTGTCCTCGATGATGGTCGGCGACGCCTGTAACGGTTCGAGCACGCCGCCGATACCCACGCCGCCGGAGAGATGCACGTTCTTGCCGATTTGCGCGCAGGAGCCGACCGTGGCCCAGGTGTCGACCATGGTGCCGCTGTCGACATAGGCGCCGATATTTACATAGGACGGCATCATTACGACGCCTGGGGCGACGTAGGATCCCTTGCGCGCTACCGCGGGAGGCACGACGCGGACGCCGCTGGCGGCATGCTGCTCGACGGACATACTATCGAACTTCGAATCGACCTTATCGTAATACTGGGTAAAGCCGCCGGGCATGATCTCGTTCTCGCGAATGCGAAACGACAGCAACACGGCCTTTTTGAGCCATTCATTGACCTGCCATCCGTCGCTCACCGGTTCGGCAACGCGCTGCTGGCCCGAGTCGAGCAATTCGATCGCCTCGAGCACCGCGGTTTTGACTTCCGCGTCGACGTTGGCGGGGTTGATTTCAGCTCGATTTTCGAACGCCTGTTCGATAATTTGCTGAAGGTCTGCCATGAGTAATCTCCTAAAGAGCCGATATCAGTGAATTAATGCGTCGCGCCGCATCGAGGCATTCGTCCAGGGGAGCCACCAGCGCCATGCGAACGCGATTCTCGCCGGGATTGCTACCGTTGTGGTCGCGCGACAGGTATCGTCCCGGCAGTACCGTAACGTTTTGTTCGGCGTATAGACGTCGCGCGAACTCGGTATCGGAAACGGGTGTGTCGGCCCACAGGTAAAACCCGGCCTGCGGTTTCTGCGGCGCGAGTGTATCAGAAAGCAGGGCCAAAACCTGCTCGAATTTTTCACGGTAGCGAGCCCTGTTTTCGATCACGTGGTGCTCATCGAGCCAGGCCGCGGCGCTCGCGGACTGGGTGGCCGGCGGTAACGCGCAACCGTGGTAAGTTCGGTACAGCAGAAACTGCTTTAGTATCCCGGCGTCGCCGGCAACGAAGCCCGAGCGCAATCCCGGCAGGTTGGAGCGCTTTGACAGGCTGTGGAAAGCCAGGCAGCGTTCGAAGCCGTCGTTGCCCATTGCCGCGGCAACTCCGAGCAGTCCCGCCGGCGGATCGTCCTCCTCGAAGTAAATCTCGGAGTAGCACTCGTCGCTGGCGATAACGAAATCGTATTTATCAGCCAGTTCGATCAGGCGCTGCAGGTAGGCGCTGGACATAACCGCGCCGCTTGGGTTGCCTGGCGTGCAAATGTATATCAGCTGGCAGCGCGACCATTCCTCGGCCTCGACCTGGTCGAGATCGGGCAGAAAGCCGTTCTCCGGCAGGCAGTCGAGATAGCGCGGTGCGGCGCCTGACAGCAGGGCGGCACCCTCGTAGATCTGGTAGAAAGGGTTCGGCATCATGACCAGCGGCCGGCTCGAGCCCCGGTCGACGACGGCCTGCGCGATGGCAAATAACGCTTCGCGGGTGCCGCTAACCGGCAGCAGGCTGGTTTCCGGGTCAAGCAGTTCCGGTTTGATTGCAAAGCGCCGGCTAACCCAGGCCGCGATTGCCTCGCGCAGCGCCTGGCTGCCTTTGGTGCTGGGATAATTCGATAGTTGATGCAGGTGCGCAATCAGGTTCTCGATTACGAAATGGGGTGCCGGGTGCCGCGGTTCGCCAACCGATAGCGCGATATGGTCGAGATGCTCGGGCGGTTGCAGGCCCTGTTTCAACTCGGCCAGTTTCTCGAACGGGTAGCGGTGTAGCAGGGCTAAGTCTGAATTCATGAGGGTTCGATCCGTGCAGGAACCGATAGTATAGCGGTAGCGGCGGTGTTTTAAATCCACCCATCGTCGATTCCAGGCGTAAAATTCCGCTATGCTCTCGAGGCGCTCGCCGCGAGAACCCGGGTCGGGATGATGTCGGGGTAGAAACTTGCCAGGCGACGGCTATGTCGCGGCGGCCGGCGGGCAGGCCGCCAATACGCTGGCGGGGGTGGACCGGATTCGACTGGTTAATCCATCCCAGGGCCAGCTTTATCGCGGTGACGATGGCTTGTTTCGCAGTCGCGGTGACGCCGAGTTGCCGGCCGACGCTGCGGTATCGGTAACCTCTGGGGCGCTCGAATTAAGTAACGTCAACGCGGTCGATGCGATGGTGCGGATGATCGATGATGCTCGTTTCTACGACCAGCAGGTGAAGCTGGCCAGCGAAAACGATGCCGCAAGTGCGCGCTTGATGCGCATGTCGGGCTAGCGCAAAATATCCCGGTATTTAACTACCGGTTCCAGATTTGACGGATTCTGATAATGCGCGCGAGGATTATCTCGCAATGCGCGACAACGTTCTCAGCGTGCAGCTGGCGACAGTCAACGCTGACGGTAAACCCGAGGCGAGTTATGCACCCTGCGCCTGGGTCGAGAATAACTTCTATCTTTTTCTTTCCCAACTATCGAGCCATACCGGCAACCTCGCGCAAAATCCCGCGATCAGCCTGCTGCTGATCGAAGATGCGGCTGCAACGTCGAATTATTTTGCCCGCAAGCGCGCTAGTTTGCACGGCAGGGTGCGGACGGTAGCGCGTGAGGACGAAGCCTTTGCCAGAATCATGCAGGCGTTCCACCGGCGTTTCGGCAAGGTCATGGAGATCATCGAACCGCTACCCGATTTCCATCTGTTTTGCGTAGAAGCCGAGTCGGGCAGCTTCGTTCGCGGTTTCGGGCAGGCGTATGAGTTATCGGGCGCGGAGCTGGACCAGCTGACCCCGGTGGATCCCAGGAAGTAGCGCCTGGGGCCGTCGCCCAATCGAGCGCATCGATTTTCCGGATGAGTTTGGCGACCCCATGCGATTGGCGAATTTCCGTAATCTATTGCTCGGTATTCGATTGCAGCGGAATTATAGTCCCAGTCCCCTGGGCTGAGTGCGGTCATAAGTTGACGAATTGGTCATGTCTTCATGCTGTATGAAGTTGCCGTCGATCAGGGTTTGGAGAATTTCGACGATGTTTTCACACAGCGACAGCTCTTTGAGCTTCGCCGCGTCGTTTTTGCCATTGACCAGGATTAGTACCCGTCTTTCTTTTACCGACAGCGCATTCGACCTGTTTTCGACTTCTGCCTGGCCTTTTGCCGTTTTATGAAAGATTTCGCTCGCTTTCATCGATAGTCGGGTCCGCTAGTGTGCCTTTGATACTTATCGACAGAGAAATTCAGAAGACCGAGGCGCAGAGTTCGTTCACCGCGCTAATCATCTCGCGGTCGTCGGTGAGCGCCTGCGATACTGCGCTGGCGCAGGCGTCGACCGGCGCGATACCGCTCATCATCAGCTTGCCGGCATGCACCAGCAGGCGCGTGCTGGCGCCTTCGTCGAGGCCGGCGCCCTTCAGGTTGCGCGTGAGTTGCGCGAATCGAATCAATAGCCGCGCCCTGGCCGTATCCAGGCCCGACTCGGTTTGCACGATTTTCTGTTCCAGCTCGGCGCCCGGGTAGTCAAACTCCAGCGCGACGAAACGCTGGCGCGTGCTTTGCTTGATATCCTTGAGAACGCTCTGGTACCCGGGGTTGTAGGAAATCGTCATGCAAAAGTTTTCGTGGGCGACGATTAGTTCCCCCAGTTTTTCTATCGGCAGTACGCGTCGATCATCTGCCAGCGGATGGATTACCACCGTCGTATCGGCGCGTGCCTCGACGATTTCATCGAGATAGCAGATTGCTCCGTTGCGCACCGCCGCGGTCAGCGGGCCATCGACCCAGACGGTCTGGTTATCGGTGATCAGGTAGCGGCCGATCAGATCGGATGCGGTCAGGTCGTCGTGGCAGGAAACGGTAATCAGCGGCAGATGCAGGCGCCAGGCCATGTACTCCATGAAACGAGTCTTGCCGCAGCCCGTCGGACCACGCAGCGACACCGCCAGCTTGTTCTGGTAAGCCGATTCGAAAACCTCGATTTCATTGGCCACGGCCTCGTAGTAAGGTTCCTCGGTAATGCGGTATTCTTGCGGCTTTAAGGTCTGGGCTAACATGGTTCTAGACTGCTGCGGAGTGGTTCTCACCTAATGATCAACGATATAATAGTATATATCCACCAGCTGAATTTAGTTTGGTAACAAATGTGATTTTTAAACAATCTGGTGGTAACTTTTAATAGTCTGTGGTTTACTGGCGCGACACAAACGAGGGGCCGGTGGCCCTCACGCCTGAAAGCTGACTTTAAGTGGTCGGACTGGAAAGGTCAGGAATCTGGAGGAGATAGCTGCGACACTAAAAAAAATTAGAAGCAGTGAGGACGAGAGAGGCGCCCCCTGGGCGCCTTTTTTTTGTCTGGCCTGCTGCGCGCCGCGATTGCGGCGTTACTTTTTGCAGCGAGACGCTCACGTACTAGAGGTACGCTCGCGCCTTCGCCGCAAAAAGTGCCTTGCACTCGCGGCGCTCGCGACGGCCAGACTTTCCTGGCTAGAAAAACTATGCCTGCTGCGCGCCGCGATTGCGGCGTTACTTTTTGCAGCGAGACGCTCACGTACTAGAGGTGCGCTCGCGCCTTCGCCGCAAAAAGTGCCTTGCACTCGCGGCGCTCGCGACGGGCAGACTTTCCTGGCTAGAAAAACTATTCCTGCTGCGAGCCGCGCTAGCCGCGTTGTAATAAACCCGGTGAGCCTAGTAAGTGTCGCGGTCGAGTGAAAACTCATCATCGGCGTATCTATTGCTATACTCCGATGCTGATGAAGCACTTTATTTCGATAGTTGTACTCTCGATTTTATCGCTCGCTCCTGTGCTCGCGAACCAGGAGGGTATCGTCGTGCGTACTGCCACCGTGCACACCAGTCCGAGTCACGGGGCGCGGCGTCTCGGGGAGGTCACCGCCGGCACCGCGGTGAGCATTTTTTCACGCCAGGGCGGCTGGAAGGAAATATTTTCGGAACAGCATTCGATCATAGGCTGGGTGCGTGGTTACCAGGTGCGCGAAGGGAGCGCGGCACCGGTCGTGGAAACGACAAACGAGGCGGATTCTCGTGGGTTCCTTGCGGGCTTGGCCTCCTTTTCCCGCAAGGCGAGCAGTTTTTTCAAATCCGATCGTTCCGCCACCAGTTCGGGAACGGCAACCATCGGGGTCAGGGGCCTGAGCGAAGACGAAATCAAAACGGCGCAGGCGGATTTCGCAGAGTTCGAGAAAATGCAACGGTTCGCCAGCAACGGCAAACGCGCCGGCAGTTTCGCCAGGCAGGGGAAGTTAAGTTCGACCAGGGTGCCCCATATCTCGGGTAATAAACAGTAAATGAGAATTCTGAGCAGAATAATACTGTTGGTTAGCCTCGTCCTGGGGCCGGCTGTTACGACAACCTCGTTTGCGCTAAGTCTCGATGAGCTGAAACAGGCAACGGAAAAGCTGAAGCAAAAAGCCAGTCAGGGCCAGCAGGCAATAGAAAAGGCCCGTGGCAAGCTTTCCACCGAGGACGAAATCGAGGTCGGCGGAAACCTGATAGCAGGATTGCTGGGCGCGGCGCCTCTGGTCGACGATGCCGGGCTGCAGCAGTACGTCAACGATGTCGGTTTCTGGGTTGCTTCGCAATCCAGGCGCAGTGATCTTCCCTGGAGCTTCGGTGTGATCGATTCCGAGGGGGTCAATGCTTTCGCGGCCCCCGGCGGCTACGTCGTCATTACTCTCGGGCTCTACAAGCTGCTCGAGAACGAGGCCCAGCTGGCCGGCGTACTGGCGCATGAAATCGCGCACGTGGTGCGTAAACATCATCTCAAGGCCTTGCAGAAAACCATGAAGCGGGAATTCTGGGCCGATCTCGGGGTCAAGGCGGCTGGTCGTGAAAACAAGGCCGATGAGCTCGGCAAATTGATCAATTCCGGGGTGCAGCTTTATGCCTCCGGACTGGATAGGAAGTACGAGTACGACGCCGATTTGCGCGCCGTGGTGCTGGCGGCGCGTGCCGGCTATGATCCATACGCGCTGCTGGACGTACTAACCACGATAGACAGTATCAATCCCGACGCCTCGGAATTGACGGTGTTCATGAATACGCATCCGCCTACCGCGCAGCGTCTCGACCGGCTTGGCCGCAAGATGGACGGCAGGCTGGACGATTATGCCTCGGGGAGGCACAATGCAGCTCGCTTTCGTCGGGTCGGTAACAATCCGTAAGGGTGGTTGGGTCCGGCAGTAATCCGGAGTATTATTCCAGAATGCATGAAATCGGTGATAACGATCGCGCGATCCTGCGCTGGTTGCTGCTTTGCCTGGTGCTGGTGTTTGCGATGGTTATCCTCGGCGGCGTCACGCGTCTGACCGATTCCGGGCTCTCCATGGTGACCTGGCATCCGACCGGCATGCTGCCGCCGATGAGCGCCGAGCAATGGCGCGCCGAGTTCGAGCTTTACCAGCAGTTCCCCGAGTATAAAAAACTGAACCGGGAAATGTCGCTCGACGGTTTCAAGTCGATTTACTGGTTCGAGTATTCGCATCGGATGCTCGGACGCCTGATCGGCCTGGTGTTCCTGCTACCGTTCCTGTACTTCCTGCTGCGCAAAATGATCAGGCCCGGCCTGACGCCCAGGCTGGTAGCCATGTTTTTGCTAGGAGGATTCCAGGGCCTGCTCGGCTGGTACATGGTCAAGAGCGGGCTGGTCAGTAATCCGCACGTCAGCCAGTATCGCCTGACCGCGCATTTGCTGAGCGCGATCCTGATTTACGGATTCATACTGTGGACCATTTTCAATCTTGCTTTTCCCGGCGAATACCGGCGCCTGGCCGAATCGCAAGCTGGCGGCTGGCGCAAGGCGTCGCTGGCGCTGCTCGGCCTGGTACTGGTTACGATAGCCAGCGGCGGATTCGTCGCGGGGCTCGATGCGGGCATGATATTCAATACTTTTCCGCTGATGGGCGGTCAACTGATTCCGGAGGGCATCGGTGCGCTGACGCCCTGGTATCTGAATCCGTTCGAAAACCTGGTTACGGTGCAGTTCGACCATCGCTGGTTAGCCATTTTCACCGGAATTCTGCTGCTGATCTGGTACCTGCGCGGGCGTTCCCGTTTCGGCGAGCCACGCACGCAGCGCGGTTTCAAACTGGTAGGCATGATGATCATTCTGCAGCTCGCGCTCGGCATTGCGACCCTGTTGATGCAGGTGCCGGTGGTACTGGGCGCGCTGCACCAGGCGGGTGCCCTGCTGCTGTTCGGCGCGCTATTGTTCAATATCCATACGCTTAGCCGCGTGTAGTTGCGCTGCCGGAAGGTTATAATTCCCCGAATCAGAAGTTGCGGGGCTAAGGGCCGATGAGTTCGATCAGGATTGGGCACGGCTACGACGTGCATGCCTTCACCGAGGGCAGCGGATTCGTGTTGGGTGGAGTCGAGATTAGCTGCGACAAGGCGGTCCTGGCGCACTCAGACGGTGACGTGCTGATCCATGCACTGTGCGACGCCTTGCTCGGGGCGCTCGGCCGGGGCGATATCGGTCAGCTGTTCCCCGATAGCGATGCCGCCAACAAGGGCCGGGACAGCCGGCAATTTCTGCGTGCGGTAAAAGACCTCGCCGATCAGGATGGGATGCGGCTGGGTAATGCCGATATTACCGTAATCCTGCAGGCGCCGAAGATCGGATCCCGATTGCAGGCGATGAAACAGGTCCTGGCGGGAGAGCTCGATTGCCCGTTAAACGCGATCAATATCAAGGCAACAACTACCGAGAAGCTCGGTTTCATTGGCCGTGAAGAGGGTATTGCCGCCGAGGCGGTAGTCGTGCTGGAGGGTGCGGTGTGACGCTAGGTCCGTTGATGATCGATGTGGCCGGTACCGAGCTGGACGATACCGATCGAAAACGTTTGCGGCATCCGCAGGTCGGTGGCGTGATCCTGTTCAGCCGCAATTACGAGAATCCCGCGCAGTTGACTCAGCTATGCCGCGAAATTCATGCGCTCAGGGATCCGCGCCTGGTGGTTGCGGTCGACCAGGAGGGAGGTCGGGTGCAGCGTTTCCGCGAGGGTTTCCAGGCGATTCCGGCGATGGGTCATTTGGGCGATCTCTATGACGACGCACCGCATGAGGCCATTCGTCTTGCGGAAATCTTTGCCTGGGTGATGGCGTCGGAGTTGCTTTTTTATGGCATCGACCTCAGTTTCTCGCCGGTGCTGGATATTGCCAATCCGATCAGCAGCGTTATCGGCGATCGCGCGTTTCATCGCGACCCCGAAACGGTATGTCACCTGGCCAACGCCTGGATCCGCGGCATGCGCCGCGCCGGTATGGAGGCGGTAGGCAAACATTTTCCCGGGCATGGCTCGGTCGAAGGGGATTCGCATCACGTGATGCCCTTCGATCGGCGCAGTTTTTTGGAAATCGAAGCGCTTGATCTGGTCCCGTTTCGACGGGTTATCGCCACGCATCTGAGCGGCATCATGATGGCGCACGTGATTTACGATCGGGTCGACTCGATTGCCGCCGGCTATTCGCGCTTCTGGATCGAGTCGGTGCTGCGCGGCCAGCTCGAGTTCGAGGGTGTCGTCTTCAGCGACGATCTGAGCATGAGCGGTGCCGAGTCGGTTGGCGGCTATGCCGAGCGTGCCCGGCATGCACTCGACGCCGGTTGCGATATACTGCTGGTTTGCAATAACCCGGCCGGTGCCGACGAGGTGCTGGATACGCTGCAGGATTATAGCAACCCGACGTCGCAAATTCGCATGGTACGCCTGCATGGCGAACCACCGACGAAGGGTTTGTTCGAAACCCGTCAATGGCAGAACGCCTGCGAGGAGTTACAGGATTTCAATCACCGGCTGGGCCTGGCGAGTAGCGGAGACTTATTTGAATAATGAATGAACTGGCGCAACTGATACCCGGAATGGAAGGGGAGCTAGGCTGGGTGATCCAGGTATTTTTAATCCTGCTCGCGACCGCTTTCGCGAGTTTCTTCATCAAGCGGCTCCTGACCAAAATGCTGACCCGGCTGCATCGAACGCCGACCCGTTGGGACGACATTATCCTTAGATCGATGAAGCGGCCGATTAGCTGGGCGGTGTGGCTGCAGGGTCTGGATATCGCGATTGACGTCGTTTACGCCAAGACGCAGAACCCGATCTTTTCCTATTCCGACCCGGTACGCGACGTGGGTGTGCTGCTCTGTATAACCTGGTTTCTGTTAGGGCTCATCAAGGGAGCGGAACAGGAATTCACGCGCGATTCGGACCAGATCGATCAGCATACCGCCGAGGCGATCGGCAAGCTGGTGCGGCTCGCGCTTATCATCACAACGGCCCTGGTGGTGCTGCAGACGCTGGGGTTCAGCGTTTCGGGCGTGCTGGCGATGGGTGGTATCGGCGGTATCGCGGTTGGTTTTGCGGCCAAGGATTTACTCGCCAACTTCTTCGGCGCCCTGATTATTTATCTCGACCGCCCTTTCCTGGTCGGCGACTGGATCCGCTCGCCCGATCGCAGCCTCGAGGGCACCGTAGAGAAAATCGGCTGGCGGGTCACGGTTATCCGGGATTTCCAGTCGCGCCCGATCTATGTGCCGAATGCTATTTTTACCAGCATAATCGTGGAGAACCCGTCGCGCATGTCTAACCGGCGTATCTACGAATCCATCGGTTTGCGCTACTCCGATCTGACCAGCATGGAAAAAGTCGTCAGTGAAGTGAAGGCGATGCTGCAGAACCACGAGGAAATCGATGTCGAAAAGACGATGATGGTTAATTTCAACGAATTTGCGGATTCATCGGTAGACTTCTTTATCTACTGCTTTACGAAAACCACGCAGTGGGTAAAATTTCACCAGATCAAGCAGGACGTGATGTTGCGTATCGCCGAAATCATCGAGGCGAATAATGCGGAAATCGCGTTTCCGACTTCGACGATTCATCTTGCCGATCCGATTTCCGTAGACAGCAGGTAGTATGCACGCAGAGCGCGCCCAGCAGGTACACCAGACAGCCGAATTGCTGTTCGATGCCGATTCCGTAGAACAGGGTATCGCCGCGCTGGCGAGCAAGGTCGAAAACGACAGCCGCGATGATTTTCCGTTGGTGCTGTGCGTGATGAACGGTGGACTTTACCTGACCGGCCAGCTGCTGCGCTACTGGGAATTTCCGTTGACGCTCGATTACGTGCATGCGACACGTTATCGGCTGGCAACCCTCGGCAAGGATGTTCTGTGGAAGGCTTATCCGCAGAATGAAATCCGTGATCGTAACGTGATCATCGTCGACGATATCTTCGATCAGGGTTATACCCTGGAGGAAGTGATGTCCTATTGCCTCAAGCACGGCGCGCGTAAATGTAGCAGCGTGTTCCTGATTCGAAAAAGCCACGAGCGCAAAAAGGCAGATATTCAGCCCGATTATGTCGGTCTTGAATGCGGTGATTGTTATGTCTACGGCGTCGGCATGGATTTGAACGGGCATTTCCGCAATCTGTCGAGTATCTATGCGCTGCCAGAAAAGGTTGTTTAATGCTTGCGATTATCGGTGGCAGCGGCCTGTACTCGCTGGGTGACGATTTTGAACTGGAGCAGCAGGTGCCGCGCGGTACGCCCTACGGCGATACCTCGGCCGATATTTTGCAGGGGTGCTGGCAGGATATAGGGCTTTGCTTTCTTCCCCGTCATGGGCCCGGCCACAGGGTTCCGCCGCACCGCATCAACTACCGCGCCAATCTGTGGGCCCTGCAACAACTCGGCGTCAGTCATGTTATCTCGGTTAATGCGGTGGGTGGAATCAGCCCGGAGATGTCACCCCTGACCCTGGCGGTGCCGGATCAAATTATCGACTACAGCTCGGGCCGCGAACACACTTACTTCGAGGGCGACGACTCGGCGGTTACCCATATCGATTTCAGCTGGCCCTATAGCGCGCAGATGCGCGGCATCGTCATCGAGGTCGGTCTCCAACTGGGACAGCTGCTGGTCGCTGCCGGCACCTATGGCGCCACCAATGGGCCGCGTCTCGAAACCGCCGCCGAGATTCGACGCATGAAAAACGATGGCTGCGATATGGTCGGCATGACCGGAATGCCGGAGGCAGCGCTGGCGCGCGAACTCGAGCTCGAGTACGCCTGTCTCGCGCTGGTCGTTAACTGGGCTGCCGGCATCGAAGATCGCGAGCTCAGCATGAACGAAATTCTTGCCAACGTGGAGCAGGGTATGCAAAAGGTCAGGCAGGTTTTACTCGCCGCCGCGAGGCTGGTCGGTCAATGAACTACTGTAGCCAGTGCGGGCAGCCGGTAACCCTTAAAATACCGGTCGATGATAATCGGGAACGATTCGTTTGCGACCATTGCGGTTACGTGCATTACCAGAATCCGAACAATGTCTGTGGTGCGATACTCACTCGCGGTGACGAGGTGCTGCTCTGCAAGCGCGCCATCGAGCCGCGCTACGGGCGCTGGACCCTGCCCGCCGGCTTCATGGAAAACAATGAAACCGTGGCCGAGGCGGCGGCGCGCGAGGCGCTGGAAGAAGCCAACGCGGTCGCGGGACCGTTGAAGCTGTTCGGCATCTTCAGCATGCCTTACATTTCCCAGGTCTACCTGATGTTTCATGGTGAACTCATCAGCGATATTTCGGCGGGCCAGGAAAGCCTCGAGGTGGGAATGTTCACCCGTCAGCAAATTCCCTGGGACGAGCTGGCTTTTCCGGTAGTTACCCATAGCCTGGAGCTGTTTTACGAGCACGGCACCGAGCGAGTGCACCATGCATGGTTCAGTCGCGGGCCGAATCGCGAAGTCGAGCTGCATTCCATCGATTAGGCAGGCGGTCTAGGGCTTATCCGGGAGCGATAGGTCGGTGAATTCGGATACCACCGTCATGTTGCGACCGTTGTTCTTGGCTTCGTAGAGCGCGATGTCGGCGCGCTTGATCAATTCGCCGATGGTTTCGCCCTTGACGATGGCCGCGCAGCCGAGGCTGGCGGTTATCTGGCCAACGTTCTCGAAATCGGTGCTGGCAACCAGTTGACGAATGGTTTCGGCTATCGGCAGCAAGTCTTCTTCCTCGATCGTGGTGCAGCAAATCAGGAATTCTTCGCCGCCCCAGCGGGCAATAAAATCGCTGGTTCGAATCGCATTCTCGAAGATCATGGCCAGTTTCTTGAGCACGACGTCGCCGGTATCGTGCCCGAAGTTGTCATTGACGCTCTTGAAGTGATCTATGTCTAGCATGATGATGCCGAAGCGCTGGTTGTGACGCTCGAAGCGCGAATATTCCTTGTGCAGGATCTGGTTCATATGAGTCCGGTTCGACAATCCGGTAAGGCTGTCGGTCAGGGCCATGCGCGTCAGTTCGTTATTGTCTTCCAGCAGTTCCTTTTGCGTGTCGAGTAGCGATTCGGTGCGTTCGTAAATCTTCTGCTCGAGATAGTTGTTCATATCCTGTAACTGGCCTGAAAGCTTGCGTCCATACCAGATCGCAATACAGGTAACGGCCAGGCTGACCAGCACCGCGAAGACCGAGAATATGGCGATCTGGGTGCGGCTCGCTTCGGCATCGCTGCTCGACAGGAGCAGCGCCTTTTGCACATCCATGCGTTGCGCCTGCGTCAGTTCGGAGAGGTGTGACAGTAGCGGAGCCGTCTTGGGCAGTACTTCCTGCAACAGTATCTTGCTGGCTTCGTCGCGGCTGCCGTTGAGAAACAGCACCGAAACCTGCCGGTTCAGGTCGTTGATGTCGCGGTCGAGACGGTCGATCGCCTCCATGATTTCTCGTTCGCGCGGCGCCAGCATCGGCATCAGCCGTTCACGGGTCTCGTTGTAGGCGCCTCGCAGGCGATTGAAGCTGGGCCAGGATTCGTCCTCGATGAACTGCTCGTCGTGCAGCAGCATGGATTGCATGAAGCGGGTGCGGCTTTGAATGATAGTCGAGAGTTCATTGACGAGATTTATCTTTTCCAGCTGGCGCGCAACCTGGAGATTTACGTCTCGATTGCCGACACTGCTCGAATGAAAAGCGATAAAGGCCAGCGCTATCATCAACAAGATGACGATGGTGAAGCCATATATCAATAGACGAGTAGGGTGGTGCATTAGCCGTATATTAGCCTTGAGGCCGGAGTCACTATAGAGCGAGTGGTTGACATTAAACTGATTATAGAAGTGAGGCGCAAATTTTCTGCTGAACGTCGTCGACATTGCGATAAACGACGCCATGGACGTCACTTTCAAGCATCGTGACCTGTTTGTTTTCCGACTGTATCAGTTTTTCGAGGGTTTTGATGCTGGCCGGGTCGACCACGGGGTCGCGATTACCCTGGTAAAGGTAGACATCTGCTGTGATCGTGAGGCTATCTTCGGTCAAATGGTTGATAAGTTGCTGCAACTGGTACAGCGCCCTGACAGGAATATGCTGATAGTTGAGGTCCGGGTTCTCTGGCTCATTGGGACGGAACGGGACCAGGCCCTCCTCGGTAACCCAGCTCACCAGTCGGTTGGCGTGGTGCAGGAGCGGCACAAAAATCATGTTCTTGTTGCGAAAATGTACCGGGGCCGACACGCTGCTGACCGATTTTATACGGCGATTGGGATTATTTGCCGCATGGTTCAGCGCCAGCAGCCCGCCAGTCGAAAAGCCGACGATATGCACCGACTGGCTGTAGGCCTTGACGATGTCGTAACCGCGTTCTACCGAGGCGGCCCAGTCATGCCAGCTGCGGGTGCGTAGATCCCAGGGTGAAGTGCCGTGGCCCTTCAGGCGTACCCCGAGCACGTGATGACCATCGGCGTGCAGGCGCTCAGCGAGGCTTCTCAGTTCGGCCGGACTCGACAGGAATCCGTGTATCAAGATTACCGCGCTCGCGGACTTGCGTTTGGACTTCAGGAAGTACCAGTTGGCGTCGGCGCTCTGTGTTTGTAGCGCGTTGATCTCGTGGTAACGCTCGCGCTGAAACCGGCTGTAATCCCATTCATAGGCAAGCAGCTGGTCGTCGAATTGATAATCGGCCAGCGCGCGCGCGTCGACCTTGTCGGTACGGGCCATCGCGTTCTCGATAATCCGGGTCACCTTCGACAAAGGACTGATTTCATTGGCGTACACGCTGATGAGATTCTCGGTACGCACCTCGTCGATCTCGAAATCGTGGATTAATTTAGGCTCGAGCCTGTACTCACCCTGTTCCACGTGCAGCAGTTTCATGTTTTCGGCAGTCTTCAGAAATTGCTCCAGCCGGCTGCTGCCCCGATTGATTATGGCGCCGTACTCTTCGGGGTTGCGCAGGCTGCGATGCAAATCGTAGCTCGATCGCTGTAACAGCTTGATACTGAGGTAGAGCATCTTGTGAAAGCGGCCGCAATCGATGCGCTGCAACCCGCCCTGGAACAATCGCAATACGATCAACGACGCGATATGACTGAGATTGATGGTGACGGCCTCGTACATCGAATGCATGTAGGTATCGCGCAGCTTGCCGGACTTCGCCTTCATGCCGAGGGCGTGTATCCGGCCGCCCCAGTGTCCCGGTTTGGGTTTGAGCGCGAACAATTCGTCCAGCGATTCGAAGCGATGCACGACGTTCGGCAGCAACCGCTTTTCCCACCAGCGCCAGTAGTCGCCGGCGACGATCGGCGTCGAAAAACGGATATCCATATCTGTGTCCTTGAACAACAGGTTGCCTTCGATGATTAATTCCTCGGCAAAGCGCTTGTTGATGCCGCGGTTAAACAGGCGCGCAGCCTGGTGCAGGATATTGTCGCTGACGCGGATCGGGTAAAAGGTAATGTGGCTCGGCACGATAATCGTGGGCTTGACCGCCTGCATCATCAGGTGCTCGACATCGTTGAAATCCATTTGCTCGGCCCAGCGCTCCACCCGGTCGTAGCGACCCGCCGCGTAATCGTGCAGTAACGCGGTTTTAAACGCGTCCAGCGCCAGCGCGATGACCGCCGAGCCGCGGTGATGCTTGCGGCGTTCGTTCGCGGTGCGGGAAAAAACACTGTATTCACCGCGGTGATCGATCACGCGCTTGTCCTTGACCATGCCGCCTTCGGGGAAAACGATCAGCTTGCGATCATGCAGCAACTCGCGTGCGAGGAAAGGGAACAGGTTTGGCAAATCGTTGGGCACTACGCCGATCGAGTAGAGAAACTGGCTAAAGCGTTCGTCACCCGCGAAAAAATCCGCCGCGGCGACCGAGCGGCAGTAGGCGCCGGTGGCCTCGTTGATCAGGTATTGCGGGATAAAAGTCTCGAAGCGCGCAAAATGGTTGAACAGGAAAATGTTGCCCTGGTGCACTGTATCGTGTTCACCGCTGCCGTCCTGGTGCAGCTTGATATTGAGTTTTAGCAGCTTCTTGGTAGTGCGAAAGGCCCTGACACAAAAGTCGTAGACCCGGGTGTTGATTTGCGGATTTTCGGGGTCGGCGGGCATTAGCGGCTTCCTTTGACTGCCGTTAAGTGCGTTGATTGTAAGTCCATATGCAATAAGGCTCTATTAATTGTTAAGAAGTTCCGATTGCGGCCGATAAATACGCTGTAAATAACTGTTTCTTATACCAATGCGTCAACGTCTTTGTCTACCGTTAGTGTTGCTCGCGATACTTTTTCCAGGTCACGTCATGGCATCCGCTGCCGTCTATGATTTTCGAGTTGTCATCGATGTCTCCGGCAGCATGAAAAAAACCGATCCGCAAAATCTGCGCGTGCCGGCCTTGAAGCTGATCAACGGGTTGATACCGAGTGGGTCCCGTGCGGCGTCTGGATTTTCGGCAAGTACGTCGACATGGCCGTGAAATGGGGCGAGGTCAACGATAACTGGCGTCAGCAGGCTGACCTCGGCGCCAACAAGATCCCATTCCAATGCCCTGCTGACCAATATCGAGAGCGCACTGGCGCGGGCCGGCGTCGGCTGGGACAAGCCTGACCCCGGACGCAAGCGAATCCTGTTGTTGCTGACAGACGGTAAAGTCGACGTGTCGAAAGACCCGGCGAAAAACGAGAAGTCGCGCAACCAGGTGTTGACGGCAAGCCTGCAGGCCTCGAAGAAGGCGGGCTTCGAGGTTCACTCTATCGCACTTTCAGATGCGACCGGCGAGGTGCTGCTGAGACAACTGGCGCTCGAGACCGGCGGATCGTTCGGCGGCGGCAAGGATCACGAACTGGATTTGCACCAGCTCAAGAAGATGCTGGCGGCCCGGCCAGTCGCGTCGAGACGGACGGCTCAGAAATAATCGGGCTCGTTGCCGGCGCGCCACTTGATATTGCAGCCCACGCTGGGGATCTGATCGCCGGTAATTTCATCGCCGGCGAGCAATGCGTCGACCGCGGCGCGCATATCGCGACCGTCGACCGCGACGCTGTTACCTGGCCTCGAGCCGTCGTACTGCCCGCGGTATACCAGTCGATGGTTTTCATCGAACAGGAAGAAATCCGGGGTACAGGCGGCGCGATAGGCCACCGCGACCCGCTGCGATTCATCGTACAGGTAGGGGAACTCGAAGCCCCGGTTGCGCGCCAGGTCTGCCATTTTTTCCGGGCCGTCAGCCGGGTAGCCGGCAACATCGTTGGCACTGATCATGACCACGCCGAGGTCGCGGCATTGCGCTTCGTTGGCGAAGTCGGTAAAGGAATCGAGGATATGCAGCACGTAGGGGCAATGGTTACAGGAAAAAACCACCAGCAGCGGTTTGCCGGCAAAGTCGGCAAGACTAACGCTGTTGCCGGTAGCCGGTTCGGGTAATGCGAAATCGGGGGCCTGGGTGCCGATACCCAGCATCGTCGACGGGGTTTCTGCCATTGCTGTCCTCGCGTGGTTTGCGTGCGGCGAATTATAACCCATCAGGCGGCAGGTGCTAAAGCGCGGCATATGGGCCGCGGGCGGCTTGCTAGGGGATGACGGTTTGAGGATGCCCCCGCCGCTTTGCGGCGGGGGCATCTAGTTAGAAGTTCTGGTGGATTTCGGTGGCTACGCGTTCGCCGGACAGAACGGCGCCGTTCATGTACGACCAGTACTCCGCGTCGTAGGCTTCGCCGGCGAAGAACACCCGGCCCTGGATGTCGCTTTCCCACTGCGAGCCCCACCAGGTCGTCATCGTGCCGACCGACGGCGACGTGAACGCGCTTTTCGCCAGCGGGTCGTCGATCCAGTTGGACACGAGACCGCCGACTTCGGGCCGATACCTGGCGCTGATGCCGGGCCAGATCTGTTCGGCCTGCAGCAGGACCCTATCGACATCGGCCTGCGCCGCCGGACCGTGAAGCTCTTTGCTTCTCAGTTTGCGCGCCTCGGCGCCGCCGTTGTAATTGACCAGCACGCCGAGCGGCGACGGGTTGCCGGGTTCGCCTTCCCAGGTCGAGATAAAGCCGGAATATTGCCTCGCCGTCTCGCCGCCAAAGGAATAGGCGCGCGCGGCCTGGTGAACTTCCTGCGGAGACTCCGGAGGCTGGTTTTGGAACTTGACGTCCCGCGTCAGGTCCCATGGCAGGCGGCCGTCGAGGGGATTAAATTCCATCATCACCTTGCCGTTGTCGGAGACATTGGTACTGGATTCGAAACCGAGGCGTTTTTCGAAGGCGAAATGATTGTAGATCCGCGGATCGATATCGACCTCCTTGATGAGGTTCATCGGCTGCGCCATGACGAGTATGTCGCATTCTACCTGCTGGCGGACACCCTGGAACTTGAGGCTGAAAGGTCCACCGTGGCTGCCCGTTACAGCCTCCAGTTTCATGTCGAACTCGACCGTACCCGGCGGCAGTTGCTCCTCCATCCGTTTGGGGATCAGATCGTTACCGCCGACCACGTGCAAGCGCTCGTCGGTGCCCGCGAGCGGCAGGCCGCCCGAGTTATGCGTGTTCCAGGCGAGCAGGTAAATCAGGTTGAGCGCCGAGTTGCCGACGGTGATGCCGT